>NZ_JASWIM010000004.1:201242-207043 GCF_030291335.1 Arenibacter flavimaris | reverse complement strand
TATTTCAACATGCATTTGTTCAATCACATAACTTAAATCTTAATGGCGGAACTGAAAAGATAAAATTCAACTTGGGAATTAATTATTGGAATCAACCTGGTGTTGTTAAATTATATCGTTATGACAGAATAAACTTATTGATGAATCTTGATGCTAAAATTAATGATTGGATAAGTGCTGGCGGACAAGTTAACATAACAAGGGGTGTTAGTAAAGAACCATCATTAGGCGATGAAGAAATATTTTTGGGTTACTTTAATCAAAAACCAACAACCCCCCCACAATTTCCTGACGGTAGATGGGTTTCAACACAATTCCCCGATGAATATTTTACTTGGGGTGCTGCGGAAAAACTGGCCCGTGGACAATCTGTGAAACAGCAATATTTCGGAGACGTACAGGCCTATCTGAAAATTATTCCTGTTGATGGTTTGATCTGGGAAACAAAAGTCGCTACTTCGTACAAACATAGTTTCGGCAAAAATTTTAACAAAGGAAACCACGCCGTTTACGTATATACTACAGAAGAACTCACTGAACCCCAAAATCCAAATAGTAGAAGAGTAGATGTCGATTCCCCTACTTCTTTGTACAACACCTTGTATTCAACAGTGAATTATGAGAAAATTACCCATAAACATCATGTGGAGGCATTGGCCGGATATAGCGTCGAATCGTATAATATTGATAATCTTAGGGCTGGAAGAAGCAACTATCCAACAGATAATTTAGGTGAAATCAATGCGGGGGATTCCTCAACAAGATCAAATTCAGGTAGTTCGGAAGCCTACTCATTGCAATCAGTTTTTGGAAGATTCGACTATAATTATGACGATAAATACTTATTTCAGGCAAACTTAAGGTCTGACTGGTCTTCTAGATTTCCAAAAGGAAATCGGTTAGGTGTATTTCCATCTTTCTCTGCGGGATGGCGTATTTCTAACGAGAATTTCTTTAAAAATTCTACTTGGTTATCAGGTCTAAAATTAAGGGCTTCATGGGGACAATTAGGAAATCAGAATATTGGGGTTTACCCATATCAGGAAACCTATTCTTTAGGTAAAAATTATCCTTTTGACGGATTGGAAGTTGGAGCGCTTCAGGATGGATTAAAAGATCAAAATATTACATGGGAAACAACAACTATCACGGATGCTGGATTTGACATGAATATCAAGAACGGTTTATTCACAATGTCCTTTGATTATTATTATAAACTTACTGATGATATCCTAAGATCTCAGCAGGTAACCGCATTAGTTGGAATGAATGGACCCACCATCAACAACGGTTCGGTATCAAATAAGGGGTTTGAGATTTTGGCAGGACATTCCAAACAATTAAATAAATTAAAATACTGGCTCAATGCAAATTTTTCTTATAATAAAAACACCTTGGAAAAATTTGGATCCACAGAAATAGGGAGTACAACAATTAAGGAAGAAGGTCGGGAATGGAATACTTGGTATTTGTATAAATTTGATGGTGTCTATCAAAATGATGCTGACGCCCAGGCGTTACCTATAAATGGCAACATTATGAAACCCGGAACTGCCAAATTTAAAG
The DNA here is from genome assembly GCF_030291335.1 of Arenibacter flavimaris. Classification (NCBI taxonomy): domain Bacteria; kingdom Pseudomonadati; phylum Bacteroidota; class Flavobacteriia; order Flavobacteriales; family Flavobacteriaceae; genus Arenibacter; species Arenibacter flavimaris. Next base: position 205,477 of record NZ_JASWIM010000004.1, on the reverse strand, counting down.
ACCTAAATGGAGATGGGCAAATTACGAATATTGATAGAACCTATGTAGGGAATAGGATTCCAAAATTTAATTATGGATTTAATTTTGGAATCCAATCGGGTTTTTTCGACTTCTCTGCTTTTATTCAAGGAGTTCAAGGTGTGAAGACTTATCAGAATTTATTCGGAATTGCACCGTTTGTTCAGATGAGCCGTCCTTCCACATTTTGGAGAGATGCCTGGACTACTGAAAATCAAAGTAATACCATCCCTGCATTATATGTTGGCAGGACGGGTAACGTTCTTGATAATTATCCAAATACGTTCTATTTATTCAATGCCTCCTATGTTAGATTGAAAAATATACAGTTAGGCTATAATATTCCTAGCCACATTTTAGAACCTTTTAAGATGTCCTCGGCAAGAATTGCACTCTCTGGTGAAAATCTAATTACTGTTACTAAATATCCAGGACAAGATCCTGAAAGAAACCTAGGAGATGCTTTATACTCAACATATCCTCAAAACAAATCTTATTCAATCGAGATTACTGTAAAATTTTAAACTGAAAAAATATGAAAAAGTATATATTAATTGTATATCTCATAGCTGGAACAATAGGTTCCTGTAGCGATGATTTTTTTGATAAAGAGCCCACTACCAAACTCTCTAGCGGAACATTTTGGAGAACACCAAAGGATGCAGAACTGGGGTTGGCAGGGGTATATAGTACTTTGGGGAAAACTCCAATTGGCACCTCTCGAATAGCTATGCTTGATGCCATTAGTGATAATGGATGGTCTCAATACAACAACGATGATGGGAAATTACAGGAAATTGCAAATGGTATAATTACTGCTCAAACAGGAGGTATTATAAGCGAAATGTGGAATCAACACTATAGTGGGATTGCAGCATGTAATGTTTTTATTAAAAATGTGGAAGATATAACAATGGAAGATACTATTAAAAATCGCTATAAAGCTGAAGTTATGTTTCTTCGGGCTCAGTATTATTTTTGGTTGGCACAGTTCTTTGGAGATGTTCCACTAATATTGGAACAATTGACTATTGAAACTATGAAACAACCTAGAGTAGCATATGCAGATGTAATATCTGCTATATATGGTGATCTTGATTTTGCAATTGCTAATTTACCAGATGAGGCTTACTCAGGACATGCGGTTAAAGCCTCTGCACTTGCACTAAAAGCTAGGATCAAACTCTTTAACGGGGAATTTTCCGATGCAGCACAGGAAGCAAAAGAAATCATCGATGACGGAAAATTTGGCCTTTACAATAAGGACACCCTTTCTTATTTAAATCTGTTTTCCTCGGATGGAGGACAAAAAAATAATCAAGAAATTATTTTTTCCGTCAAATTTTTAAGACCGGACATAACTAATAATATTCAGGAGCGAATGGGAAGGTACACAGCAATGGAGCCATTGGATAATTTTATGGATGAATTTGAAACAGGAGATCTAAGAAAGACTTTAGTTCTTATGGATACTATAAACAATACATGGTGGCCAGCTGGGGTTGCATTGGGAACGCCTTCTTTTAAATCAAATGTGTGGCAATCTCCTACTGGATTTGGAATACGAAAATGGTCCCCAATAAACTACGATTTGATTAAAAGTAACTGGGATGCTGATATCCCATTGATGAGATATGCCGAAGTGCTACTTAATTATGCTGAAGCGCAAAATGAAATTTTAGGACCGGATCAGAGTGTGTATGATGCTGTTAATCAAGTAAGGGCAAGGGCAAATTTGCCCCCCTTAACCGGATTGGATAAGGATTCTATGCGGAAAGCTATCAGGTATGAAAGAAGAATAGAAATGTGTTTTGAAGGTCAAAGGTGGATGGACTTGAAACGTTGGAATCTTGCAGGAAAAGTTATACCTCAAATCCCTATTAATTTTAGGGAACCTAATGGAGCAAAGAGAGTCTGGAAAGATGCATATTATTATTGGCCCGTGCAACAAAACGAGTTGGATAAAGATACTAATCTGAAACAAACCCCCGGTTATTGATAGAGATTGAAAATTTCAATTGATGTTTCGAAAGGTCGGCTTTAATTTGCCGGCCTTTTTTAAAAAAATAAAACAAGATGCCACGGGGCAGCAAAACTATAAGTTCCATTAAATAAAATACCAGTAAATGAAAAGAATCAAACATTTAACATGCTTATTCACTTTTCTATTGTTAGGGTCAAATATCTTTGCTCATTCCTTAGTTCTATCTCCGGATGGACAGATAAAAATAGAAATCTTCAATTTCAAAGGGCAACTTAATTATTCGATAACCAAAAATCGAAATTTGGTAATTGCTCCTTCAAAAATACTGTGGGCCGTTAATTACATCCGTCTTGGTGAAGAAATAACAAATATTGAGATTATTGAGAAGCAATCCGATAGTACTACATATTCCACCCGTGGAACCCACTCACTTGCTATGGACTATTACAACGAAGTATCGTTTCAGGTCAAATCAATTAATAAACCTGATTTCATTCTTAATGTCAAAGTTTTTGATGATGGTGTAGCCTTTCGATATAAGACAATAAATTTTGGTAAAAATATTGTGAATGATTTTACAGCCTTCACAATTCCTGAGAAAACTCATGTATGGTATCAGGATAATATTAATTATTACGAAGGGAAATATCGCGGATTGGATATTGATTCAATTGCATTAGGAGTTAATGCCGGACCTCCGGTTGTGTTGAAATATAATGATATAAAACTTTACGCAGCTATTACTGAAGGAGGATTGATTGACTTTGCCGGAATGGGCTTGAACAAATCGGCACCTCTCACTTTTACGGCAAAATTAAGCGGAACAACACATAAGGAAGGAATGATTGTGACCCCTTGGAGAATTATTTTAATTGGGGATTTAAATTCTTTGGTAAATACTGACATTATCAGTAATGTATCCCCCCCGCCCTCCCCAATTTTGTTTAAAGATGCCGATTCTTGGATCAAACCAGGATTGTGTGTGTGGAGTTGGTTGACCGATTACAATGTTAAAGCAAACTATAAGGTCAATTTTGACGATATGAAAACGTTTTCCAAGTGGGCAGGTGAATTAGGAATTCCTTATAATTTGATCGATGAAGGTTGGAGCAATTGGAATGATAATGGCAAAGATTCCTGGACACTGATGAAAGAATTGGTGGATTATTCGGCTCAACAAAATGTGAAGCTATGGGTCTGGAAAGCTTATCCCGATCGGAAAGGAATCCCTGGGCTGCAAACCCGGGAAAAACGAAGAGAGTTTTTTAAGAAATGTAAGGAAATTGGAATTGTCGGTTTAAAAATTGATTTTTTTGATAATGAATCGCAAGAGATTATTAATTTTTATGAAGAGGCTCTTCGGGATGCAGCGGTATATAAATTGATGATTAATTTCCATGGTTCCAACAAACCGACAGGAATGAGCCGTACTTATCCTAACGAAATGACCCGTGAAGGTATTCACGGATATGAAGGAGGACTGGATACGGAGCAGAATACTATACTTCCCTTAACTCGTTACATAGCGGGGCATGGTGATTTTACCCCTCTTGCTTTTCATAAGCCATTGGCAGGCGAAACTTCATGGGCACATCAAATAGCAACGGCAGTGATCTATACATCTCCTTTGCTTTGTCTTGCTGCAAATCCGGATGATATTTTAGCGAACCCTAACAAAGATTTCATCCGCAATTTACCACCCGTATGGGATGAAACTATTGTGTTGCCACCAAGCGAAATTGGTGAGGTTGTCTTATTTGCCCGCCGTAACGGAGAAGACTGGTACGTTGCGGGATTAACAAATAAAATACAAACAGAGATTCTTGTTGATCTCAAATTTTTAAAAGAATCATCGTATAACGCCCATGTAATTAAGGACAAAAACAATAAATCGGCAATTTCAACAACGAAAGATTTTGTTATAAACCCGACACAGTTCTTAAAAATAAGGATGAATCGGTCAGGTGGTTTCGTTGCAAAATTAAGTCCAAAATAATTCTATTACCTTATTTAATTTTTAAATAAACAAAAACATCTATCATGCGGAAATTATTAAATGGTATTTTATCCCTGTTACTGCTAACAACGAATTTAGATGCTCAAAAAACCGAGCGGGAACGGCCAAAAGAATGGAACGATTTAGTTTATGGCGGACGTTTTAAATTTTGCAGGCGGTATTTGATTTAGCAAGGTAAGAAAACCGGCAAGGGCGAGCCAAAAAACTCGTAGATTT
>NZ_JASWIM010000004.1:0-201232 GCF_030291335.1 Arenibacter flavimaris | reverse complement strand
TGGCGTGAGGATACTCCTTTAGGGCACGCCGAATGGACACATTCTGTAGTAGTTCACGCCGTTTCCGAACAACCCATAGGACCGTATAAAGTCGTCCAAACTGTTGGTTCTGGACACAACCCAGAAGTATTCAGATTAAAGAATGGCAGTTATGTCGTCTATGTAATTGATGGTTATTACAGTTCCAGATCAATTAATGGGCCATGGGAATATGATAAACTTCAATTTGACAATCGCGATAGGCCCATTATTGAAGGGCTTTCGAACCTTACGTTCGCTCAACGGGAAGATGGCTCCTATCTGATGGTATGCAGGGGTGGGGGTATTTGGGTTAGCGAGGATGGTACAGCCACCTATGAACAAGTATCCGATAAAAGTGTTTATCCCCACGTAGAAGGTGCATTTGAGGATCCAGTTATCTGGCGGGATAATATCCAATACCACATGATAGTTAATGATTGGCTTGGGCGAGTTGCTTATTATCTAAGGTCAAAGGATGGGTTTCAATGGAAGACTGATCCTGGCGAGGCCTATGTACCTGGTATTACTAACTATGAAGACGGTACTAGGGAGGACTGGTTTAAATACGAACGTATAAAAATATTACAGGATAATCTAGGAAGGGCCATTCAAGCAAATTTTGCAGTCATCGATACTTTAAAGAAAGAAGATAAAACTCGGGATAGACATAGTTCAAAAAATATAGGAATTCCCTTGGTCGTGGGAAGACAAATAGAATTGTTGGACAATAAAGAGATTACCGAAAGTACAAAATCCATATCGGTTAAAATCATGGCGGAAGAGGGTTTTGACCCCCATAAGGATATTAATGTGAATTCCCTGCGTTTTGGGGCACCAGAAGAAGTAAATTTTGGAAGGGGAAGCCAAATAAAAAAGATAAAAAAGGAAGGTACAAATTTAATCTTAACTTTTCAAGGATCGGGCAATGGTTTTACAGATAGCAATTTTGTTGGCAAACTACTCGGAAAAACCAATGACGGAAAACTACTTTTTGGCTACTCCAGGCTTCCTTGGGTCGATTTTTATGAGCCTGTTTTGTCCGCCCGTATACCAAAAATCACTGAGGATGGAAGACTGAAAGTGGAAATTAATAATTATGGCCTGGTAAGTTCCAATTCGAGCAAGATTCGGATTGAGATTATGGAAAATAAATCATGGCGAGAAATTGCTTCAGGGGAAATTCCCAAAATAGACTCATTTCAGAATATTGTGATTGACCTTCATTGCAATGAAAAAAATAATGTAAAACTGGAAAAGGAATTTAGGATCACTATGTATGGAAATAACCAAAATCCAGTAATCTTGATAAGAAAGTGGCCGTCCCAAGAATAGGGATAGGTCAAAGTAGTACCAAGCGATTATCGGTAATAGCGGGCTGGACCTATATCCAGACATTATCATGGAACAAGAGAACCAATACAGAAATGTAAAAGCGAAAATAGTAGCAGTTCCGAAGTAGAAAAGGCGGATAGTAACGATGTTCTGAATTAAGGCGGCTTTAGTTGTAGTAACGGACATATCTAAGAGAGCAGAGGTAATTCTCCCGTAAGAGAAGGACATCACTTGAACAAGTCCATATATTGTATAACAACTTAAGATCTTTGTTTTAAGGATGATTTTTAATGATGGACACAACAAGAGGCACAAGTCGCAACCAGTAGTAAAGTTGCAGGTAAACGAGATTTTTACAAGCATGAAAGTCAATGGAGTCAGTGCGGTAGTAATAGCAAACCCACGCAATAATCTATTCCCTTGTCAAGTAGGTTGGCCAGTGGGAGCTATTTTTTAGACCTTACAGCTTGATAATAAGAAGTTTATGTATATAATTCCCCTCTATTTATTAGGACAGATAAATTATTTTGACATCAGGAATCCGACAAATTTGAAGCGTCGTATGTGCAATCATAGCATTCGAGGACTGGGTCATGGAAAGGCGAAGACGTATCGGTATTTGTTTTCCGAATACTAGGACTGGCTATGTAACTCTATGTGCTCAACCTATGTAACGATCGTGCATTGGCAGAAGATATTGTCCATGAGACAATTGTTTTTCCTATGGCTAAAAAAAAGGCAGGTCATTATTATTTCTACATCGTTTAAGAACTACCTTTTCAAAATATGCCATAATCAGTTTTTATAACATATTCGCAATTTGATGCCTTTGATATAATAAGATGGGATGTTATCTCAAAGGCAACTTTGGAAGATGACCTCTATGAATTAAAAAAAATGGAAAAAGGAAGTATAAAGAAATTGCCTTGGACATGGGATATCCGAGAAAACCGTCGAAAATCAGATGTCAAAGGTCCTCAGTTTCTTAAGGACAAATGCCAATACTTTCTTAATGTAAAGTTTGATGGCATTCATTTAAAAGGCATATTATATTTGGGATTTTTTATTTTTTCAAACCAAATCATTGGTTATGCTACATATCCATTTATTGGACTTTTTGGAACTATATTTTTCATAGAAATGTTAAAATTCTGTTTATTAAAAGTCTCTAACTAAAATTTAGACCTTCAAGATATTATATTTTCCCCGAGTTTAGTTTTTGGTTGAGGGTTTAATCACAGACCACTAAGAAATTGAAATTAGGCTTTTTTAAGCTCTTTTAAAACTGTTCCATCAAATATAATTGTTTATAACCACCTATATTCCAATAAACAGTCCATTTTCAACCAAAAATATTTGACTGGTCCTGAATTCTTTCGACTACGCAAGGGAAGGTCGTATCTCATCCCGCAGCCTGTAGGCGTACAGAGCAATCTTGGACGCATCGATCCGATCGTCCTTTCCCCTTGTAATCCCCAAGGATCTTTTTATTTCCAATCCCGAGATCATGGCATGGGGAATGTCCCTTTCGGAAAGATATTCCTATAACTGTTCCGAATAAAACCCCGTGTGTTCGAAGGCTATAGAAATATGCTCCTTTGGGTGGGGGCTGGATCTGTAGCCCCATTTGAGCAGTTGGGCAAAGCCTTTGACCGAGTTTTCGAAGGTAGCCAGTTCCTGGTTGCTGTGAATGCAGACATCAAGGGTCACTTTACTGACATCGATGCCGATGGTTTCCATGATTTTCATAACTTTATCCTGTTTAAATGGTTACGTTGACTAAATTCTTTAGCAGGTAAATTCCTAAAATTCTATATGGTCCTTGTAACCGGGTTAGAAAAGAATGGGGACTAATACTTACCCTTGGCCGTTAACCTAGATTTGGGACGAGTTCACCCCATTCTTTTTTAATAAGCTAAAGTTATGGACATTTTTGGAAGTTATAAGTCTCCCCCAAACCCTCTTTTTTCAACATCATCATTATCCTTTTTAGCTTATTTGTCTAATTAGGCTAATCTTAAGGATTTGGGTTAATGGTGGCAACTTCTAAGTCCATAAGTAGTGGGTCAAGCTCGCATTGGGATCAATTAAACTACAAGTTCATGTTCAAATAAACCGATACCCTATTTTTTAACTCAACTTTGTTGTTATTTAAATTTTGATCTATGGGCAACATTCCGATCAAACCTAGAGAATATCGGTTATAGGTTGCCTCTACACTAATTTTACCTAAATATACACTACCCTTGGAATTGGCGACCTCCCTATCAAATTCTTTATTGGTGCCATAACTTTCTCCAGCTAGGCCCAGTTGCGGAGTTAGGGCTAGGGAATTGGAAACATAGTAGGTTTTAAATGCGTTTATACCATAGTTCAATTGGTTTCCAAATTGGTAGTCCTTTGGGTTTTTGGTTTTAAGGGTGTAATTGAGCAGGGTGCTAATTCCCCAGTTCCTATACATAAAGCCGTAATTCATGGCCAATATGTAATCCCAGCTGCCATTACCTACTTGAAAGCTTGGGTTTACGCTTCCGCTATTGTTTGCTTTATCATAATTCCCAGTAGGCATTTTTATGCCCCCACCTAACTGTATATAGTGTTCGGGTTTAATAGATATAATACTATCAGGGGTAATGGGGAGTATATTATAGAGACCAAGGACACTTATATCTCCCAGCCCATTAATGTTTTGTTCCTCGCTATTGGGGAGTGTCCTATTGTGAAATTGATAAGGAACTATTACATTTAACATAGCTCGCTTGGTCACTGCAAAATTTCCCCAGGCCTGTATAGTATTGAAATTCTCTTGAATCCATGGGGAATCGTTAAAAATTCCGTCTCTCGATCTGTATTCTTGGCTAATGTATCTTAAGCCAAAAAAATTGTTGTTTAGGCCTGTACCATATCCCATGCTGCCCCCGCTACTTCCACAGCCACATGTATCGCAGAAATCATAAAACGAATCCTCAAAATGGGTATGCACTGGACATTCCACTGGCCAATCATTTTTTGAAATCCCGTTACCGTACACTATAGTGGAGTAAATGACTGCCAATAATAATAGTATGTATTTAGTATTCTGCAAAGCGTTTATCTTTGATATAAGTTTCATCTGTCAAAGTGATTAAAAAAGAAATTAGTAAAGTTTTTTCTTCCAGAGATAGGGGTATTCCCGGTTTGCCTTCGTTCTTCAAAAGGGGATCTAAGGTGGGAGAATCCTTAATGCCATCGGTATAGAAATCAAGAACGGCCGCTAGACTTCCAAACCTTCCATCGTGCATATAAGGTGCCGTAAGTTCAACATTGCGAAGGCTAGGTACTTTAAATTTATAGCGATCGGACTCGGCACCACTAACTTCCTCCCTTCCAATGTCCATAAGAATTGGATTGGGTGGTAAACCGTTGTTTCTAAATTGTCCATCTGTAAAAAGGTCCGAGCTATGGCAAGTGGCACATTTCGCTTGGAAGATGGCCAGACCTTCCATTTCGGTATCAGTCAATTGTCCACTAGTTTCCTGACGTACATATTTGTCGTATTTGGAATTGGAGGATACCATCATAAGCATAAACTGTGAAAGGGCCTTTAGAAAATTTTCATTGTTCACTTCCCCTTCATCAAAAGCATTTTTGAAAAGATTTTGGTATTCTGTGTCCGATTTTAATTTTGTTAGTACATTGCTTAATGTCTCTCCCATTTCCACTTCATTGGTAATAGGTATAATGGGAAATAGATCCAAATGGGAAGTAGCGCCGTCCCAGGTAAATTCGTTCATGAAAGCGACATTTTGTATCGCAGGAGTATTTCGCGTACCCTCAAGATCATCTATTCCATGACTAAATTGATGGCCATGATGGGTAAAGGCGGTTCTCTGTTCATGACAAAAGCCACAGGAGATAAATCCGTTAGCGGAAAGACGTCCGTCATAAAAAAGTTTTTTCCCTAGCTCAAATCCCAATTTAGTGGGTGGGTTGCTTTCCAAATTGTAAATAGGTGCCGGAAAATTGGAGGGCACCACAAATTCCAAGGGTTCGTTTATTGTTCGGAATTCTTCGGAATTATTGGAACAAGAGGAAAAAACAAATATAACGACACCATATAATAGGCCGATCGGTTTCATTTTTTTTAAAATTATGGCAACCGGCACCTTATAAGTGCCGATCACCAATTTATAGATAATGGTTAGTAACTCTTAATGTCCGCCTCCGTTATGTATGTGGTCTACCACGAACATTTGGGAAGTATTTACCGCTATTTGGGGAGATTTTACTTCATCTACCATTATTACAGATTTTTCTGTTAGTTTAATACTAGTGGTAGCACCAACCAATATTTTACTGGCATCTATTTTTAGATGAATGTTGGAGTCTACACCGTCTCCCACCCTGACATTGGTTGGTAGTGATAAGCTAACTTCTTTATAGTTGTCCAGACTAGAGCCATGACTTCCCATATGAATCTTAAAATCGGTAGGTTCGGTAACCGTCTCGGAGGTAAAAGTACCCTCAAAATTCAAAAATTTATAGCCGGCCTGCCAAGACCACATCATGTTGTTTTCTTCGGCCAATGATAAAAAATCACCTTGGCCTTCCGCTCCTTGTAGGTATTTTTCCTGATCAACCCCAATACCAAATTTAAGAGTGGTGTATTCCCCGGCTGGTATTTCAGTTAGGGCCACCTCATCAGACTCTTCTTCTTGGTTGATAATGAAATATCCCTGGTCTTTTGGAAAAGTATATTCCAGTCCATCTTTATTGACCAATCTGAAGTTGCTCACAATGTAATTGAAACGGGTAACAGTAATACTTTCTCCATTAGCATTTGCGCCATTGATAGTCCCTAGAACAAGATCGTTGCCGTTAAAGCCGTTATCAAAGGTCAGGGATACCTCTCCTGATCCGGTCAGTTCTTCCGAATTATCCGTATCATCACTGGAACAGGAGAAAATTAGAAAAGTGGATAGGGCCAATAGGTAATATATAAAAGTTTTCATTTGAATGTTTTTTAAAGGTTGTATATAAATGGACCGGCAACCTTGTTCCAATAATAGGAATAAGGGTAACTGCCCAAAACTAATTTGTGAAATTTCTTAAATGTGGAGATATATCGGTGCACTAAAGGGGAGGACCATAGGTCACCCTATAAAAATAAAGCACCAAATGGAACTAGGCCAGTTCTGGCGGTTGGGAAATATCTGAAGTTAAAAGTGTTGGGATAAAAACTTGGGCTATTCCAAAATTTTTAGATTGTAATAGGTGGATATTTATTCCGAAATCAATTTGAGGCAGAGTTTCCAAGAACAGACTTGTTAAAGTTTCAGTCTTGGTTTTTTTTTCTCCGAACGGATTTTCCTGATCTTGTTGTGATTCCTTGGCCAATTGCTTTGCTAGGTAACACTTACCGTCACAATTCAACATAGGCTTGTCCAAATTTTCACATAGTACGTTCTTAATATAGTTGTAGTTAATAATATACTCGGCTACCGGCCAAAGTGGCTTTACCAGCATTATAAACCCAACAAATAAAACAACATACTGTTTCATGCATCAAAAGTAGGCCTAAAAATTAGAATAAAAAATCAGTTTGAAATAAAATTTTGGGGCATATAGAACTATGGGTATAAATAGCTATAACAATGAAGATTAATAAAAAAGGAGTTAATTTGCCAATTCCAGTATTTTTGAATATCCAGTCCCGGATCGTTGAAATCCCCTTCTACACGGCTAGCCAAAATGCAAACGTTTATCAGGGACTCTATTGTGCTGAACAGATCTGTATAACCATCAAACTGGAGGAACGAAGATTTAAATTTATCTTTATTATATAAGAATTGTTCAAGGTGGTCAATTTGTACTTTGTTGATTCCTTCAACATTTTTAATTGTTTCTTTTTTTTTCCATGGCTGTATTTTACGATTATGTTAAACCCTCTCTTAATTTCTCTTCCCTATAGTAAAGATTAAGGTCGTCCAAGAGCGCCTCCTTCCCTTGCGGCGATAACCTATTGGCTATTGTCAGTACCTGACGAATATATTCCTTTTCATCCCGACAATTAAGGTGTCAATAGACACCAAAATATAGCTAATCTTATGAAAATCAGGGGTTTTTATTTTTCTTGAAATCATAAGATTGGCTTTATTATCATATCAAAGGTTACCTATTCGGTTACCTGATATATTACCAGAATATTCACTACATTGGTAATTCAATAGACTTGACTTTCGTCTCGGTTTGACTTTCGTAAACAAATCGATTATTAACTTAAAGCGAGAGTTTATGCAGACTTCAAAGACTTTTACCATTCACTTTTGGCTGAGTATGGCCAAAAGTAAAGATGATTTTGCACCCATTTATGCCCGTATCACAGTCGATGGAAAACGTGCCGAAATCAGTTTGAAACGATCCACATCGGTTACCTATTGGAGTACCCGTTCAAAAAGGTCAACTCTTAGGACTTCAGACAGCAAGGCACTTAATATTTATTTGGATCAGGTGTATTCCGACTTATTGACTTGCCACAAACAGCTTCTGGGTGAATCCCGATATGTTACAGCCCAAGCTATCAAAGCGAGATATCTTGGGGAGGATGAACAGCACAAAACACTTCTTCAATTGGTTTCCTACCATAATATGAATATGGTGTCCGTACTCAAGCCTGGCACTTTGAAAAATTATTTCACTACGGAACGCTACATCAAACGTTATTTAATGAATAGACTAAAGACCAATGATGTTTATTTGAAACAACTATCCTATAAATTCATCATAGACTTTGAACAATTTCTGCGTACCGGGAAATCTATAAACCGTTCACGACCTCTTAAAAATAACGGTGTAATGAAACATCTGGAGCGACTAAAAAAAATGATGAACCTAGCCCTTCGATTGGAATGGGTGGAGAAAGATCCGTTTGTTAGATTCTCGCTCAAGTTCACAAAACACCAACGTGCATTTTTATCCCAATCGGAACTTGAAATTCTAGAATTAAGTCAGCTTTCAAAAGAGATGCACCAAAAAACGAGGGATGTTTTTGTGTTTGCCTGCTATACCGGTCTATCCTATATTGATGTGAAATTACTTTGTGATGATCATATTGTACGCGGTATCGATGGCGATTACTGGATATTCACAAAAAGGGCAAAGAACGATGAAGCGGTAAAAATACCTCTTTTGGATAAGGCTCTAGATATAATAAAAAGATATGGGCAAGATTCCGAAAACAAGCAGGAAAAGCTTTTGCCTGTGTTTTCCAATCAAAAAGTCAATAAATATTTGAAGGAAATAGCGGCAATCCTTAAAATTAATAAAAAGCTCACGTTTCACGCGGCCAGACATACATTTGCAACCACCGTAACACTTTCGAATGGGGTGCCTATTGAAACAGTTTCTAAATTATTGGGTCATACAAAGCTCTCTACTACTCAAATCTATGCCAGAGTAATTGAACAAAAGATTTCATCGGATATGCGTTCGTTGCGCAGTAAATTAAACACCACGAACGAGGTCGATACAAAGGTGCATTATCAATAATTTGATTTGGAAACATCCATAGTTATAAAGAAAAGCACTTAAGCTCATAACCCGAGGGTCACTGGTTCGAGTCCAGTTCTCGCTATTAGTAAAGACAAGGCTTCATAGGGATGTGAGGCCTTTTTTTATGACTTTGGTACAACATAGGTACAACATTTAGATGTTTTTAAAACATAATACTCATTGATGTTAAATAATTCTATTTGTATTCAGACCCTATTAATATACTCTCAGAATAACAAATTACAACCTCAGTTCTTGGTTGGGTTTCCAATATGTAACTAAGTTAAAGAATAATGACCAACTGAATGCAATGGCCGAAATTGCACTAAACAAACTTCAGAATACGAAATGGAGCTTTTAAGCAATTTGATAAGATGGATATATGATAAGCGCAGAAAGGCTATAAAAGAGAAATTATAATGTTCTGAGGAATCAGAGAAATAGATATTACCTGAAAATCTCAAAATACTTTTTGAAGAGTGAATTAACCACCCAGGCCATTCCATTGCATTTCCACGCCACCTGCTGATAAATCAGGATGCACTAAATTTCTAAACTAAAATCGTGCAAATCCAAAAACTACAGTCAATAATCTGATTTGGCTGATACAAGGATAGATATGACTACATAACTTTTGTCTATCTATTCCACCTTTGTACTTCACTTAAAAAACAGGAAAATGAAAAAAATATTAGTTACTGGAGCAACCGGAGAATTGGGAAGTATAGTTGTAGAAACATTACTTAAAACTATGAAAGCCGAAAATATTTCGGTCCTCACAAGAAAAGAAGAAAGAAAAATCGAATTCGAACAAAAAGGATTAAAAGCTTTTATTGGTCAATATAGTGATGTTGAATCGCTTGAAAAAGCGATGGAGAATGTAGATACCGTTTTACTAATTTCTTCGGGTGACCAAGGCGATAGAATTCAAGAACATAAAAACATAATTGATACTGCAATAAAGAAAGGCGTTAAGAACATAGCTTACACAAGCCGTTCTTTAAAAGACAAAAATACGTTAGTAAATACACTAATGACAGAACATTTCCTTACCGAAGATTACATTAAAGAAAGCGGATTGAAATATGTGATTTTTAGAAATGCTTTGTATATGGATGTCTTACCACTTTTTGTTGGCAAAAACGTATTTGAGAAAGGTATATTACAACCTGCTGGAAATGGTAAAGTAGCATATGTTTTAAAAGCGGAACAGGCAGAGGGAATGGCTAATGTTTTAATACACGAAAATTTCGAAAACCAAACATTCAACTTTACAGGTGATGATGCCTATTCTTTTTATGATGTTGCAACTGCTCTTACAGAACTTTCAGGTAAACAGGTTACTTACAAATCTGTAGAAGTTGAGCCATTCAAAAAAATAATGCTCGACAATGGAGTTCCTGAATCAATGGTCAAGAAAATAGTTGCTTTTAATCTTGATATTAAAAATGGACAGGAGTCAATAGTCACAAATGAATTGCAACATTATCTGGGGCGTAAACCAAAAAATCTAAAAGAAGGCTTGAAAATATTATTCAACTTATAAAAACTAAAAAATGGCAAACGAAATTAAAATTGCTTTAGTAACTGGAGGAAGTCGTGGATTGGGAAAAAATATGGCATTGGAATTGGCAAAAAAAGGACTTCATATAATTCTTACCTATAACAGCAACGAAGAAAAAGCTAAAGAAGTTATCAAAGACATTGAACATTTAGGACAACAAGCGATTGCGGTTCAATTAAACGTTACCGACTTCAATAAGTTTGAGGAATTCTTTGGGATTGTAAAAAAGTTGATTAACTCCAAATTCGGAGTTGATAAAATTGACTATCTCGTAAATAATGCGGGAATTGGAATAAACGCACCATTTGCTAAAACAACCGAAGAACAATTAGATACCCTTTATAATACTCAATTTAAAGGCACCTATTTATTAACACAAAGTGCATTGAACGTTCTAAAAGATGGTGGAGGAATTGTCAATGTATCAACAGGACTTACACGTTTTGCGTTAAACGGATTTTCAGCGTATGCGTCTATGAAAAGCGCTATTGAAACATTAACAAAGTATCAGGCAAAAGAATTAGGCGAAAGAAAAATTCGGTCTAACGTCATTGCACCAGGAGCTATTGAAACCGATTTTGGTGGTGGAGCAGTTAGGGATAATGAAAAAATGAATAGCTTTATAGCCACTAACACAGCTTTGGGTCGTGTTGGGTTACCAGATGATATTGGAAGTGTTGTTGCCTTTTTATGTTCCGATGATGCAAAATGGATAAACGCACAACGCATTGAAGTGTCTGGTGGACAAATGATTTAAAAAAACTTATGTCTATACTTCACATAAAAAATATTACCGAATATCATAGATTAATGCAGTTGCCAAAACCACAGCATCCTTTGGTTAGCGTAATTAATTTTGCTGATATTAAAAGGAAAGAAAATGTAACGGTTTCAAGTTTTACTCACGGTTTTTATTCTATTGCCTTAAAACAGGTGTTTAATGGTAAAATGAAATATGGACAACAGGAATATGACTTTGATGAAGGCGTATTAGCTTTTGTCGCACCAAATCAAGTAATGCGTATTGCCGTAGAAGATGAACAAAAACTAAATCATTCGGGATGGTTACTAATATTTCATCCCGATTTTATTTGGAACACATCTTTGGCGCAAAAAATAAAGCAATATGACTTTTTTGGTTACGAATTAACCGAAGCATTACACCTTTCGGACAAGGAACAAAATATGTTAACCGATTTGATGCAAAATATTAATCAAGAATATAATTCAAATATTGATAAGTTCAGTCAAGATGTTATCATTTCACAATTGGAATTATTACTCACATATTCAGAACGGTTTTATCAACGTCAATTTATCACTCGAAAAAAATCGAACCATAGAATACTTGAGCAATTCGAAACACTTTTAAATAATTATTTTAAAAGCAAAGACTTACAGAAACATGGATTACCAACAGTTAATTATTTGTCTACTTCATTGAACTTATCACCCAATTATTTAAGTAGATTATTAAAAACACAAACAGGCAAAAGCACCCAAGAATTTATTCACGAAAAACTAATTCAATTGGCTAAAGAGAAACTGTCAACTACAGAGTTGTCAGTCAATGAAATTGCTTACGGGTTAGGGTTTGAACATCCACAATCATTTGGAAAATTGTTCAAGAAAAAAACTGAATTAACACCATTAGAATTTAGAAAAGCGTTCAACTAAGTGGAAATTACTACAGATAAAAAGCTATAATTTCTTTTCCATAACTCATTTAGCACATTCTCTATATTCCGCGAAAAGCTACATTTCAAGAAAAGAGCTTCGCTACAAAACTATGGATTCCGTCCGCTTTAAATCCGTCTATTTTTTTACAAAGTCTAATTAGTTTTTTAATTGAGTTATATTGTGTGAAATTTTAGCTTAAATGGAAAAACTGACAGAAAATAGAACCATTGAATTACTTATGCCTCATTTGGTTAAAAAAGGATATCAGATAGAGAGTTATTGTTTAGGTCAAACGAGAGGGTATGATATTGTGGCCAACAAAAAAAGTGAAAAGTTACTTATTGAAGTTAAAGGGGCAAAAGCACATAAAGATTCGCCAACCAAGCGACGAGATTATTTTAATTCTGGACAGATTAAAACTCATTTAGGTAAAGCAATTATTAAATGCTTAGAAACCAAAGTTGCGTTTCCAAATGCAAAAATCGCTATTGCACATCCCGAGGATGAACAAATAAGAAAAGCAATAGCCAGTATTATTCCTGAACTGAATAAGATTGGTATACAGCATTATTGGGTTAATGCCAATGGAACGGTAACTCTTGAAAGATAATTCATTTTGAACACAGCAACGAATTCCAAACTATCTTCTTTATTTAATTTCTTGAATGAAAACAGGGATTATAATAAAAAGGTCCAATCAAATTCTTACAATCTGTTTTTAGCACCGTTCGATTCTATCGAAGATAAATTGTATTCAGTTCTTCATCACATAGCGAATACCCAAAGCCAACCTAAAATTGATATACTCGCACCTTTTTTTCAAAAAGTGTATTCAAATAAATCGCAGCTTCATAGTTTTAAGACGTTCATGAATTTTCTAACAGATGTAGAAAGTGGTGTCCATAATTATGAATCACTTTACTATGGTATGTTGAGACAGAAAGGCTGGGGTAATAAAACGTCTGCATTATTTACCAAAACCATTTATCACTTACATAATGGCATGTATGGATTTCAAAATTCAATATGGGGTGATGCGCCTAAATTCATTGACAAAGAAGAAAAAATATTTTTGCCTGTCGACGCTGTAATTGAAGCAATTTTCCATCGTATTAACCCATCCACTAAGTGGAATTTCCATAAAATAAATAAACTTCTACAGGATAATTATTCTTCTAAAGAAATGGAAGTTTGGGACGACCTTTGGTTCTGGGGATTTATAAATCAACGTGGTTCTGGTCTTACAAGAGAATTTATTTGGAACGAGCCTAAATATTGGGCACTTATTGAAACAACAAAAGATGAGGCATCAATCAATAAAATTAAAGATATATCAATGAGATTTCTGAAAATATTTGATGATAAATAATTTCAAACCCACCCAGCACATTCCCCTCCATTCCGCAAAAAGTTGCATTCCAGGCAAAGAGCTTCCCAACAAAGTCTTGGACACCATCCCCAATTTTTCATTTTCATTCCGTTAACCCTTCCCGATGCTCTGGGAAGGAACACTTCATTCCCAATCCAAAATCGTGAACGGAGTCCGCTCCATCGGAATTCCATTAATTCATTTGGTGCCACTCCCTATGTATTGGTACTTCACAAAAACCTTTAGACCTATTCCCGCACCCTCACTGTCCCTCCCTTTTTTTGACAGCAAAATACCAACATTTGGAAGTTGAACGGACTGCATAACCGGTCGTTCCTCCCTTTTATAAGTCCTTATCAATTCCAAATATTGAAACTGTATCAGCAACAAAAAAAGGTAACAGCGAGGGCGCTATGGGAAGTAAATCTAAAATGAATCTTATGAAATCGTACAAAAACATCAAAAAGGAAGCGGCACCAAAAAAAACAAAAAAGGAAAACGCTCTGGATATAATAAGTAAATCACTTCAAAAAAAACATAAACTGTCTGAATGGTTCAGATAGCATTTTAATTAATCTTTAAATATTTTATTATGAGTACTTTAAAAAATCACGTACAGTTAATCGGTAACGTTGGACAAGAACCAACCATCACCAACCTCGAAAGCGGTAAAAAAGTAGCCCGTTTTTCAATCGCCACCAATGAACACTACAAAAACAACAAGGGGGAAAAGGTACAGTCCACCGATTGGCATACGGTTGTAGCTTGGGGCAAGACTGCCGAAATCATCGAAAATTTTGTAGGTAAGGGAAAGGAAATCGCCATTACGGGAAAATTGAGAACCCGTACCTATACCACCGATGACGGAAACCAACGCTATGTAATCGAAGTGGAAGCAAAGGAAGTTCTATTACTTGGAAGCAAAAGCGATAAGTAATCCTTAAAATTTAAGAGGGCGTTCCCATCGAAAGTTGCGCCCTCTTATTCATCATTCACAAATAATTGAAAAACAATGAAAAGCAAAGTTAATGAAATAGCCATAAGTTATAGCGGAAGCACAAAGGCAAATTTGCTTCCCAAAGTAACCTGTTCCCAAAGTGCTGCCGATATAGCTTACAGCCAATGGAACAAAGAAACAATTGAACTGCACGAAACCTTTAAAATAATGCTGCTCAACAATGCCAATAAGGTAAAAGGGGTTTGTGAGGTTTCAAACGGAGGTATCACAGGCACTTTAGTGGATGTCCGCATCCTGTTTGCTGTACTCCTAAAAAGTTTGACCACAGCAGTCATATTATTGCACAACCACCCGAGCGGTACTTTAAAGCCCAGTGAAGCGGATAAAAGCCTGACCCAAAAAATTAAAAATGCAGGGGAACTACTTGATATCAAAGTTTTGGACCATTTGATATTGACCCCTGATGGCGACTATTACAGTTTTGCAGATAACGGAATCCTTTAAACTGAAAGCTATGGTGTATCTCAATTTTACCGACCTAAGCGAAGAGGCTCAAACCCGACTTTTGGAAAATTCCAAAAAAGATGTGGAACGAAAATTTGGGGATGCTATCCGTAAATACGTAAGGGAAAATCACACCTGTTTTGAAACAACGATAGCTGAAGAAGCATTGCGAAATTTGTATTCCTATACGTTTATATTCAATATCTGATTCTCTAAACTTCATCGTCAAGCACCTCTAAATTTTTGGAGGTGTTTTTTTGTTGCACCGATTTCAATTCCATAAAAATCGTTATCTTTATTTCGCTGAAATACAGCATTCAAATTTACGTAGGGTTATCCATTTTTTACTTTCGCCGATAACCGTGCCCATCGAAATAGTATATAACAGGAAATTATTTTCTTGAAAAAGGCAATTGGCTTTTGAGCCAGATTGTACGGAATTTTGTTCGCCTGGGGCGAACAAAAAGGAGTAGCAAGAGGGTAACACGCGATGCGATGTTTAGCACTCCTTTTTATTTTCAAATCACTGATATTTAGTAATTTGAAAAAATATAAAATTTCCGAACTCCTACAATTTGCGACAAACGCCCTGTGAACGCCCATTTTTAGGGAAGGATTTGCGACAAATCGGCGAATTATGGACTCATTTATTGGCATCAGGTTCAAAAAGGAAACGGCAAAACGTTTTCAGGAATTTTCAAGAACGCACTTCAAATCGCACACCGAAGCATTGACTACAATGCTCGACTTTTTCTTCTATAACGAGATTTCCCCAAAGGAAAAATTGGGGCCTACCGGGAGGACAATCGAAGCTTCCCTAAAGAAACGTATCAATGCGGTCATTGCCATAATGAGGGATATGGAAAAGAGCCAGACTAAACCCACCGTGGCAATGTTGGAATCTCTTTTTCAGACGAACGAACCTTCGAAAAAACCTTTGATTTTGGAAAAGAAAGCGGTCGAAGAAAAACCTAAAGTAAGATTTCAGGAAAAGCAAAACCATAATAATCAATTCTAACTTTTGAGTTATGTATATCACAATCACACCTCAAAAACTGGGAGGGAATTATTCACAAAGTTCAGGGGATTTTGTCGGTTATATGGAGAAAGAAAACCAGGGTCTGGAACAGGAAGAAATGGAACACTTTTTCAACCAGTATGGTGACAGTATCTCAGCTGAAGAAGTGGTAAAGGATATCGATGGCAATGGTGCCAAACTCAAAAAGAACGAACCGAAATTCTATTCCATAACGGTCAGTCCTTCAAAATACGAATTGAACCGATTACAGAACAGTAGTGAAGATTTAAAAAGATACACCCGTGAACTGATGAAGGATTATGTGGTATCCTTTAACCGTGAAATCAATGGAAGGTCTATTACCATCGATGATATAAAATATTATGCGAAAATAGAACACCAACGCACCTTTAAGGGAACGGATTGGCAGATCAAGGAAAATCAACCCTATGCCACCAAAATATTGCAGTTAAAAACAGAAATAAGAAGGATTGAAGAAGGTCGTACTGAAGGCAATATTAAATTATTACAGCATAAAATAGAACGATTGGAAAAGGAAGCACCGCACCAACAGGATGGGAAGCGAATTGTTCAAGGAATGCCAAAGGCAGGAAACCAAAGTCATATCCATATCATTGTAAGCTGAAAGGATGCCTCCAATACGTTTAGCCTTTCGCCAGGAAGTAAACATAAAGCATCAGAAGTAGAGATGCACGGTAAGACTGTAAAACGTGGCTTTGACCGAGACCAGTTTTTTGAGCGTGCGGAAAAGACCTTTGATAAGACATTCGGCTACCAACGAAACTTCACCGAGACCTACAAAGCAAGAAAGGATTTCGTCAGGAATCCGAAAATCTATTTTGCATCGCTGATGAAATTGCCCACCAATGAAAAGGCAATTGCTTTTAAAATGATGAAGGAAAGCGGTGTTCCAATGCTAACAAGCATTCCAGTGTCACAGGCGCAATTGGCAATGAAGGTATTTAACCGACTACGCCGTGGCGTGGAAGTGGCCATCAAATCAAGTTCTATAGGAATCTAATTCGAGTATGATGTATATAGACAACCTTTTTACCGCTCTTTTAACCATTGGTCTGGCCAGTGCTTTATTCTATGGAGTTTATCAGGTCTCCAAATATGCATTTCTTGCAAACAGCCTTTCGTTGTTTGCCCTGGCCTATTTATTACAACCTTGGAATAATTTGGTTTTAGTTTTGTTGAATGTGGTCTGTCCGCTTTTGTTGATCAATACAACATTGTATGTTTTCTTGCATAAAAAAGAAAGACCAAAAAATGGTGATGACCGCTATCAAGTTAATTTTGAAACTACGAAAGGAAATTTTAAGATTGACAATATCAAGCGCGGGGCATCCATCATTGGTTCTGCAGGAAGTGGCAAGACCGAAAGTGTTGTCTACGGATTCTTGAAACATTTCAAGAAAGAAGGGTTTTGTGGTATCATCCACGATTACAAGGATTTTGAACTGACCGAAATGGCGTATCCACTTTTCAAGGATAGTGAAATCCCATTTAAGGTTATTTCCTTCGATAGAATCATCCATAGGGTAAATCCTATCGCTCCTCGCTATTTGGAGAACGAGGAAAGCGTTAATGAGGTGTCTCGGGTGTTAATTGAAAACCTATTGGAGCAACGGGAATCTGGAACGGCGGGAACAACTAAATTTTTCAATGATGCTGCAGAAGGTTTGATAGGAGGACTCATCTGGAAACTGAAAACGACCTATCCCCAATTCTGTACCCTTCCCCATTTAATTGCCATTTATCAGTATCTGGACACCGATAGCCTGATACAGTTTTTGGAAACCAATACGACATCAAGGGCAATGGCAGATGCCTTTATCAGCGGTAAAGATTCGGAACGACAAACCGCTGGTGTAAAAAGTACCCTAGCCAATGCCTTAAAACGCATAAGTACACAACGGATTTTTATGGCCTTGTCCGCAGATGAAGTGCCCTTAAATATTAATAGTAAAGAAAATCCGTGTGTGATAGCAGTCGTAAATAATCCAAAATTTGAAACCTCCTATGCTCCCGTAATAGCCACTATCATCCATACGATTACCAAACAAATGAGCGTGCGGAATTCTGAACCTTCATTTCTGTTGATGGAAGAAGCACCGACTATTCGATTATTGAATATGCATCGTATTCCTGCAACGCTGCGAAGCTATGGTATTTCTACGGTTTACGTGATGCAGGACAAGATTCAGAACGATATGATGTATGGGGATAAGGCGAGCAAGGCGATATTGAGCAATCTATCCTATCAGTTCTTCGGGAAGGTCAATGACCCGGACACCGCAAAATATTATGAACGCTTTTTTGAGATTATAAAGGATCCTACCAAGAGCGTCAGCCGTGGCCATAACCTCGATTTTGATACGCGAATTACTACCGGTGAAAAGGAAATCCCCAAAATCAGGGCGGATGTTTTCTTTCGGTTGAAACAGGGGGAGTTTATTACCTATGCTGATGGAATGGATAAAAAAGTGCAGTTTAAATTACAAAGAATAAAAAGGGAGGTTTCAGGAAAAACTAAGCCGTTTTCTGAAGCGGATTTAGAAGATAACTTTGAGAGGATTTATGAGGAAGCGAGGTCGATATTTAAGTAGTTTAATCTAATAAGATATCTACATGTTGGCTCTAGTCACATAAAAAGCATATTTATTTTTTTCTTCACAGATGCTAACGCTTATAAAATAGAAAAGTTGTCCTTCCCTCTAAATAGATTACAATAATCTATATCATAATTCAATACATAATTATATTATAAAAAGATAATTTAATGTATCTTTGAACTTTATAGTCAAAATTTAAAGACATAGAACCAATGAACAGAATAAAAAAGGTTTTGAAAGATCAAGGAAGGACGCAAACTTGGCTCGCTGAAAAAATCGGGAAAAGTTATGTAGTGGTTACCAACTATTGTAATAATAATACACAACCTAGTATTCAAGTTTTAACAGAGATTTCTCAGGTTCTAGATGTTGACGTACGAGATTTATTAGTTTCAACAAAAAACGATTAACAAGATGGATAAAGAATTTAAAATTTTTGAAAATGGAAGTACTTGGCTTAGAGCTGATTTTCATTTGCATACAAAAGCGGATAAAGAGTTTGTATATCTCGGAGAAGATAATTCTTTTACATCTGACTATGTTAATCAGTTGAGCAAAGAAAAAATTGGTGTCGCAGCAATAACTAATCATAACAAATTTGATTTAAATGAATATAAAGCTCTCGCCAAAAAGTCTAGAAAACAAGAGATTTATTTATTACCAGGAGTAGAATTATCAGTTAATGACGGATCAAATGGAATTCATTGTCTAGTAATTTTCAATCCTAATGAATGGCTTGAAAATGGTACGGACTACATTAATAGCTTTATAAATCAAACATTTGCAGGAAAACATAATTACGAAAATGAAAATGGACGTTCAAATGATAGCCTGATTGAGACTATAAAAAAGCTTGATGCTTTCGAGAAAGACTATTTTATAATAATGGCTCATATCGAGGCAAGTAGCGGATTCTATAAAGAATTAAATGGAGGTCGAATTACGGAATTAGGTAAAGTTCCAATATTCCGTAAGGCAGTACTTGGATTCCAAAAAGTAAGGACAAGGGATATAATTAAGAATCTTAATACTTGGCTTGAAAATGAACTGCCTGCTTTTGTAGAATGTTCTGACGCCAAAAATATTGAAGAAATTGGAACAGGTAATTCTGTAAATGGAATTACGCAAAAAACATATTTGAAAATTGGTGCATTCAATTTTGAAGCTATAAAATATGCTTTACTAGACCAACAATACAGACTAGCACAAAATACGACTGAACCTATTAATGGATACATTAAATCCATCAGTTTTAAGGGAGGAAAATTAGATGGTTCAACTCTTCATCTAAATCATTCTATGAATAACTTGATTGGTATAAGAGGAAGTGGTAAATCTTCAATTTTAGAGGCTATTAGATATTCTTTAGATATTGATTTAACTGAAAAGCAAAATGTAGATTATGAATATAAAACAAAATTAGTAAACGCACTATTAGGAAGTGGGGGTAAAATAACTTCGATTTTGGTTGATGACCAAGGAAAAGAATATGTAGCTGAGAAAATCCTTGGCGATAGAACGAACATTTACAGAGATGGAGAACTTCAGCTTGGACTAAAACCGAATGCAATTGTAAAAAAACCTATATACTTTGGTCAAAAAGACCTTTCTCAAATAGGAGATTCTTTATCAACTGAATATTTGATTAGTAAATTGATTGGAGACCGTTTATTTAATAAAAAACGAGAAGTTGAAGAAAAAAATCAAGATGTTTTAAAAATTATCAATGAACTCAAAAAAATTGATTCAAAAGTTGCTAGAAAAACAGACATTGAAGCGAAACAAGCGGAGTTGAAAATTAAAATTCAAGTTTTTAAAGATAACGAAATAGACAAAAAACTTGAAAAACAAATCTCATTCGACAAAGACAGTAATTTCATTAAACGTCTTGAAAAATTCGAGTTAAAAGTTATTGAGGTAATAAATGAATATGTTGGAGAATACGAAGATAGTTTTCAAAGCTTTAAAGGATATTCCTCAAAAGAAAATGCCATAGATATTGATAAAATAAAGCAACATTTGATTGCCTTTGAAAGCATATTTCTTGAAACCAAAACAATTTCATCAAGGTTAGTTACCGAAAATTTAGTTCTTGAGACAATGCACAAAAGTTTCAATGTGAAATATGAAGAGCTGAAAGAAGAATTTTCAAAAATCAAGAGGGAAATAAATCTACCTAATATTCAGGCGGATGACTATGTCAAATATACAAAGGAACTTGATTTAACAAAAGCCCAACTATCAGAGTTAGATAAACTTTCAAAAAAGAAAAAAGAATTAGAAACTCAGTTAAAACAGACTTTGGTTTCATTACAAAAACTGTGGCACAACGAATTTGAAATTGTACAAGAAGAAATAAAAAAAGTTAATGATGACCAAGATTCAATTAAAATAGCTGTTGAGTTCAAAGGAAACAAACAAGATTTTAAATCATATTTGAAAGAAAATCTAAGAGGTAGTAATTTAAGAGATAATAATATTCAAACAATCATTGACAGCTATAGTGATATGATTGCGGTTTATGAAGATTTGAATCTTCCAAAAAGTACTATTTCTACAAATCTTTCAGATGTCCAACTACATACGTTTCGAGAATATTTCAACTCAAATATTGAAGCCTTTCTGACGTACAGAATACCTGATAAATTTGATATTATATACAGAAATAGGTCATTGAACGAGCACTCTTTGGGGCAAAGAGCATCCGCTTTAATAATATTTCTATTAACACTAAAAGAGAGTGATTTAATAATTATTGACCAACCAGAGGATGATTTGGATAATCAAACGATCTATAATGATGTAATTAAAGTACTAAAAGAATTAAAAAACACCTCTCAATTTATTTTTGCCACTCACAATCCAAATATACCTGTTCTTGGAGATTGTGAGCAAGTAGTTTCTTGTAGGTATGATTCTAACATTATTGAGACTAACCTTGGAAGTATTGATGATGAATCAATCAGAAAGGAAATAGTAAATATTATGGAAGGTGGAAAAGAAGCATTTAACAATAGAAAAAGAATTTACGAATTATGGACGCATTAGAATTATTGGATTTAATCCAAAAAGGAGAATCAAGCGTTGTGCAATTTAAAGTGCGTATTAATGATGCTTACAAAATAGGCACAGAAATGGTTGCATTTTCCAACACAAAAGGTGGCTTAATTATTATTGGAGTTGACGACAAAACGGGTGATATTAATGGACTATCATTTGAAGAAATAGCAGAAACTAATCAGCTTTTAGCTAATGCTGCTTCCGATAATGTCAAACCTCAAATTTTTATTGAAACGGAAACTGTTGAAGTAGAAAATAAGAATGTTATTGTAGCTAGTATAGCTGAAGGTTTGAGCAAGCCTCATACTGATAATAAAGGTATAATTTGGTTGAAAAACGGTTCTGACAAACGCAAGGTTATCGCAAGAGAAGAAATGGCAAGACTACTTCAAAATAGCGGAAACCTTTTTGCAGATGAAACCTTAGTAAACGGAACAACAGTAAACGACATTGACGAAAACTTTTTTCAGGAATTTATACTTGCAAAAACAAAAAAAACTATCGAGGAAATAGGTCAATCAACTTCTGCTGTTCTATCTAATCTCGGGATGATAAAGGAAGGTAAACTTAGCCTTGGAGGACTACTTTTGTTTGGTAAAAACCCTCAACAATTTAGACCAACCTTTACCGTACAATGTGTCTCTGTTATTGGAAATAGTATAAGTTCAAATAATTATCGAGATAAAGAAGACCCTTTCACAGGTAATTTAAAGGAATTATACGAAAAAACACTTTCTTTTATCACTCGAAACTTAAAAAAGGTACAAATAAAGGATGGTTTTAACTCACAACCTGAATTGGAAATTCCAATCGAAACGATTGAGGAGTTACTTGTTAACGCCCTAATTCATAGAGACTACTTTATTTTATCAAGTATTAAGGTATTCATATTTGATAATAGAATAGAAATTAATAGCCCAGGAAGACTTCCTAACACATTGACAATTGACAATATCAAAATAGGGACCTCTATTCCAAGAAATCCAATATTATTTACAAATGCTAGATATATCCTTCCTTTTGTTGGTGTTGGTAGCGGAATACCTAGAGCAATTGAGAGCTCGCCGGACTTAGAATTAATCAATGATACTGAAAGAGAAATATTTATGTCAATAATAAAACGACCATAATGAAGAGTCAACCCTAAAATGTTAAACTCATTTGCAATTCGCATCTGCCAAAGCTAAAAATAGCAAAAGAGTGTGTCTTTGCAAATGCAGAACAGAACAAAATAAAAGAAATCCATTGTCTAACAATGCTTCACTACTAAATAATTTACCAGAAATGATGGATGATTATAAAGACGAATACCTGTTAAGATTACAAAAAAGTTCCTTGTATAACCTTCTTAAAGAAAAATGTAAAGAGAAAGATAGTGAAGTTATAGCTTTGGTTGATCAAGCAATTTCGTATGCTTATCAAAGAACAAAAACTATTCTAAAGCATATGGGAGAGTTTACCCTTCATGATGGTGATCACCTCTTTAGAGTTTTAAATTTGATGGGGAAGTTAATCCCTGAGGAAGCATTGAAAAATTATTCTACTCCTGAATTAACCATTTTAATATTAAGTTCGTTTTTCCATGATATTGGAATGGCTCCTCAAGAGAAAGAAATACTTGCCTGGAAAAAGATATGGGATTACAAACGAACTTTTATAAATGATGAAGAAAAAGATGAATTTGAAAAATTTGAAAGATTTTATAGTGCACGTCCTAATTCTAAAGAGATAATTTCTAATTTGATAATCAATGGCAAACACACGGAAGCCGATTTACAAAAAGGATATTTAATAGCGGAATATATTAGAATAACGCATGCTGAAAGAGCAAAAGAAATAATTGCCAAAGATTGGAA
Source organism: Arenibacter flavimaris (assembly GCF_030291335.1). Lineage (NCBI taxonomy): Bacteria > Pseudomonadati > Bacteroidota > Flavobacteriia > Flavobacteriales > Flavobacteriaceae > Arenibacter > Arenibacter flavimaris. Next base: position 177,701 of record NZ_JASWIM010000004.1, on the reverse strand, counting down.
TAATAAAATTATATTTAGGGACGTAGATTTAACTGTAGAATTTGCTCAAATCTGCTATAGCCATAATGAAAATGCTCAAACTCTTCTAGAACTAGATTCAAATTTTCTGTGTGGGTCGGAAATATATAGTTGCCTCCCACTTATTGGAGTTGTGCTAAGGCTAGCTGATATTTTAGATTTTGACGCTAAACGAACACCTGAATTATTGTTTTCTCATTTAAATGTAAAACATCCAATATCAATCCAAGAATGGAACAAGCATAGAGCAGTTGAGGCTTGGGAAATAAACTCTGAGATAATTCAGTTTAATGCGAAATGTAAACATCCTGCTATAGAAGCTTCAATTCACAAATTTTGTGACATGATTGATCAAGAGTTAAGCATATGTAATAATATTATATCTAAATTAAATGACTCCAATCAAGTAAAAGAAAGAAATATTCTTATTAAGATTCCATTTAAAGTAAGTCGCGATAAAATTCAAACTCAAAGATCAGTACATAATAAACCCTTATATATTTATAAGGACACACAATTCAATTTAAGTAAAAAACAAGTTATTGATCTATTGATGGGGACCAAACTTTACGGAAATCCAGAAGTTGCCTTGAGAGAACTATTACAAAATTCTATTGATGCTTGTTTACTTAGAAAAGCACAGGAGAAAAAGTGGGGGAATTTATATTCTCCTGAAATAAATGTAAAGTATTACAAAGAAGATGGGAGTGTAATATTGGAAGTCGATGACAACGGAACTGGAATGGATCAATATATTATTGACAAGTATTACTCAAAAATTGGCTCTTCATTTTATAAGTCATCTGATTTTTATAATTTGAAATCAGTATCCAATGCAGATTTCACTCCTACGTCCAGATTTGGAATTGGTATACTATCATGCTTTATGGTAGCTGACACTTTGAATGTTGATACAAAAAGAGTATATGAACCACACAATTCTAGTGAAGCCTTAAACATTACAGTTGAAGGTCAAGAAAGTATATTTTGGATTAAAGAAGGTAATCGAAAAATGCCAGGTACTACCACAAAATTGGTGTTGAGAAAAGAAAAAAATCCCTGGGATGAAATGTCTGAAACAGATTTTATTAAGTCCATCGATAGTGTAATTCCGAACCCCCCATTTAAGTTAAACATACATACATCTACCGAGGTAAAATCTAAAGATGAAAATAGTTTTTTAACTTATACTGCTGTTTCCCTAAAGGATCATACATGGAAATCTCACGAAAACTTAAAAGTTTTTGAAATCGAATTAAAAAACAAAAAGGATGGTATTATTGGGTCAGCAAGCGTTGGTATTTTGGAAAGCCTAGGTCAGCCTTTGGCAAAAGTTGAATTAAACTCAAGAGACATAGAAATAGAAGGAGAAATTTACACACTTGAAAAGCAAATTACTATTTCAGAAAATTCAATTTCTGAATCTTCAAAAACAATAACTATCACAGACGATGGAGAAATAAGTGAATCTAATTCAACTAGCGAATTTGCTAAATCTAGGTCTAGATTATCACTACATGGAATTGAAGTTCCTTCGACTCTATTTCCGAATTCCTGGGATTTAAAAAACAATCAAGTTAGAATTGCTTGGCCTTTTCCGTTTGTCTTGGTTGTTGATGTTTGTGGTACAAGAGATTTAGATTTAAATTCTCCAAGAACTGAAATAATTATGTCAGACAAATGGATTGATTTTGAACAAGAACTTGCTTTTTTAATCTGTCAATCAATCGCCAATCAAGTTTCTACCGAATATTGGAATAAATTAAAAGAAATGTTCATTGATGAAAATAAAAATAAAACTTTTTTAGTAGGTTTAAAAAGAGTCAAAAAATAACGACAACAAAAAAGTTGTATATAAAGAATAGGCAAAAACTGTTAATTAGACGATTTTTCACCTCGTATAAACCATTGTTTACTTTTCTCTGTACTCAAAGTTACAACAATGCACACTAATTCGGAATATTAACAAACCGATGCGATACTTTCAATTCTATATTCCGTTCGCCACCCTTCTCGTTCAACTCCAAAACAGCCCTACGCTCATTGGACAATGAAAATTTATGCAAAACATACACCAATCTCATGGTTTCATTTTTTGCAATTCTGGAAGGTATATTATATAGGTACAGCGGTTCTTGATACAATTTCTGTAGAGATTTCTTTTTGCCCTTCTGTCTCGTTTCAATGGAGAGGTTAAGGAAATTCAAATCATAATCCAAGCTGGAATTGTTCGTTATTTCGATTAAGAAATAGAGCTCATCTTTGTCAAAAACAATATTTTCAACACTTAAAGCGATGCCTTCCTTTCTTTTTTTAAGCCGTCCAATACGTTGCTTTCTATCCAAAAGGTAAGAACAAAATCTTTCATAATACTGAAGGCTTTTTGTAGTAACGGTTTCAGAATCGCTAACTTTTATCGAATCATTCGCTATTGGTCTTTCATTCCTAATACTGCTTGACATCGGGATAAAATAATTCAGCTTTGATAATCGCTCCCTGTATTTTATAATATACGAGAAAACCGAACCATCCCTATTGACGACTAACAGATTGCTTTCCTTTCCGGGCTTGGCCTGCAAAAGTCCTAGATACTGTTCGTTATCCCGGTTATAGGTGAAAACAAAATTATCCGAACCGGTTATGCCCTGGCGAATGGGTTCAGGAAAAAATAAGGCGACGTTCTTTTGGTCATTAGCATAAATGGTATCCAGTGCTATAGTGTTTTGCGCTTTAGTGAATGTGGAAACCAGGACAAAGGCGGAAATAAATAGGTGATTTTTCATAAGAGTACATTTTAAAAATACCATTTTGGGATTATAGTTTAGGCTTTAATATCAGTTGATAATTATTGAGTACGGTCACCTTTACCCTACGGTTATTACGCTTTAGTACTTTGGTGATTCCTCCTACCTGCGGTACACTTGGAATATTGATATCGCCGATGATATCATCCATTACCTCATTGGTGGCTTCTGCGCGAAAATTGTTTTCCACATAGATTCCCTCGCTGCCATCCTGAAGGTCAAAGGCTTTTAAACTGGTGGGACGGTGTTGGATATTCTCAATGGTAATCAAAGCACGATTGGGCTGAAAACTGATAAATCCATAAATGGGTGTATTTTTTGGCACCGTTTTATTGTTAATGAGTGCATCTTGAAGCAGGCGCATCCGCAAGCGGGAATTGACCTTGACCACTTGATTCCCATCCACGACCGCATAAATCATTTCATCCGTGCTGCCTAAAAGCGATAGCTCATTTTTCTTGGGAGCGGCCGCAAAGAACAATTGATGTTCCAGCCCCAGCTCCTTGGCGGCAATCTTCTGTTCCATTTTCAGTTCCGTGGAATCAATTTCCCGAACTTTCTTTGAAGTGGTTCTTTTTTCGCCGATATGTTCATAAGACGTATCTGAATATCGAATCTTTCCGGCAGCGTAAATGCTGTCAACAATGCGTTCTTTTTCCATTTCGGGCAAATCCGGATTATAAAAGCCAAGTGAATCGATCATCTTTTCATCATAGATGCTCGGTGCGTTGGTCTCCCGTACTTCTTTCAGATCGTTGATGGCATCCAGTTTTGAATCATATTCCTTTTGGTTTTGCTCCAGCTCAGGTATCAAGGTCTGTTCAAGGTTCTCGTTTTTACTTTCATCATCGCCCATAATCAAAATGGAATAAGACATCAGGAAAATGAACAGTACGGTAAGTAGGGCCGCAAATACTATTTTATTCTTTTCTACTTTCATTGGATATTTTTTTTAGCGTGTTCTCGAAGTAATTTGTAATCAACAATCCGTGCGGGTTGTTGGGGAAGTTCCGGTCAACCGTAATCAGATTACCGGAGGAAACCAATTCATAAGTGTCGATTATCGACCCTCGATTGATTTCAAATAGGGTAACTGTTCTGAAATTATACGTTCCATTGTTTTCTTCAATTTGGGAATCGATGCGCAATACCTTTTGTACCAAGGAATATTGCAGAAGACGGTTATAAACCCCATCCGCTTTTTTTTGGCGATAGAGATTGTCCACGGAACTGTTGCCCAGCCAAAGCGCCTTTTTCAGGTTCTTTTCATAATTGCTCGCATCGACATTATAGAAATAGGTATGGAAGAGTTCCAAATGTGATAAAGCCTCGACCTTGAAATTTTCCTTTTGGGTAACCAATTTTAAAGGAATAATACTACCATCGGTGTTGATGGCAAAGGCACTGTTCAAAGCTTTCTTGTGCATATTAAAAGCCATTAAAACCGAAAATATGCCTGAGAGTGTGGCGCATATAATAACCGCCAAAACAATGAACCTGTTTAATTTTAGAATGGCATAGATGTTTTTATAGGGTGTTTTCATAGATGTTTGATTAGTTGGTGAAAAGTCGTAAAGTGAAAGAGGTGGCACGCCGATATAGTTTGAATTTCAAAAACACGATGAAACCTACAGAACCCAATTGCACCACTGGGGCAAAGAATCCCTGACCGACATCCGTACCAAAAAGGTTGTTCCAAAAGTTGGTATTGATTTCCGTATAGAGCGTATTAACAAAAACATTGACCAAAAAGAAGGCAGGAACGAGCATATACACCGCAGCGTACAATTTAAAAAAAGTATAGGCCAAGGTGCGGAACTTTTCAAAAACAGCCAAACTGATGACCAAAGGAAAAAATGCCTGCATAATTCCCAAAAGAAAAAAGCGTTCCGCCAAGAAGAGCGGATAGATGAACAGATCCAGGATCCAAAGGATGATGCTGACGATAAAAGCGAATATCTTAAACCCAAAAAGGGGCGTAACCAAAGCTTCATACAGCAAGGTCATTGCATTTTTTGCTGCATCTATCAGGTTCACGTCCTCTTCAATGGGAATGTCCTGCATCTGTAAGGGCAACAAGGCTGGGGCTGTTCCCCGATACTGTCCTTCGATGGCCACTAAAATAGCATCAAAAAAGCCCAGCACCTGTGTCGAAAAAATGACCAGGAGAACGACCGCAAAATTCTTGGCCAGTTCTCCCGGACTCAATCCCCAAGTATATCCGTCTTTATCCGCAACACCTTCATTATACTTTTTAAGGATGTTGACCAGGAAGAACAGTACGGCAAGCGTTTTCATTCCCACAATGGTATATTGCGAGAAGTCGCTGTTTTGAATGGTCTGGAATACCGTATCTACATATTCAAGCCCGATCCCTAAAATGATGGTTGCGGTCATCTTTAGTATTCGGTTTCGCGGTTATTGATTTTATCCTGCATTTTTCTAAAGGAGATAATATCCCGATAGCGTTTGGTTCGGATCGTTATATCCGAGACCATCTCCTTGGACTCGGTTTCCTTTTCCTTTAATATTTCTGCACGTTCGGCATCGCTCATTTTGAGGTAGTCACTGGACAGAATTTCGTCAATGAAGTCCATTGTGTCCAGCGAATTCTGGACAATGGAGCTAAACGATTCGGACACCCTGGCCACTTCATCGGGTTTGATATAGGGCGAGTTCAGAATATCCTGCAAATCGTTTTGCATTACCTCAATAAGGCGTTGATTGTTTCGTCCAATTTCTTCTACAGCCCGAAGTTGTCTGACGACATTGGAGACTTTCTCGATACTTTCCTTTGCATCCTTCAGGAATTTTACGGACTTGATAAGTTGGGCGGTCTGCTTCCCGGATTCCACCAATTGTTTTACCAAGCTGATAAAATTGGTATTGTCATAAGTGGGCATTCCTTGGGCGGTAGCACCGCTAGGCGATAAAATGGCAATCTTAAGGATTGACCCCAACAAAATTGTTTTGATTTTTGTTTTACTCATCACCAAATAGTTGTTTTGGTATTCGTGAATCTTCGATTTCATAATATTATGTTTTAGATGTGAATTCAATGATAGCCTTCTCCATATCTTGGGTCTTTTCATAAATGGCCATTATGGCCTCGTTTTCCTGTCCATCGGTTAGATATGCGGCATACACTTCCTTGGGAACTTCGAGCCTGAAGATGTTGCTTTCCTTTCCGATTTTGATAAACATTTCGGTGTACTTTCGTGGCCCGGTAAGGTTGTTCTTGATGGATTTTAATTGGTTCAGGTCGTGACTGGAAAGGTTGAGGCGTTTGACCAGTTCGGAATAGCCTTTTTCATTGTTCAGACTATAAATGACCTGTGTATTTTCCAATATGCTTGCCGATGTTGAATTGTTGGGAAGCTGATTGATGGATTGTAAAATGATGCCAATCGCACCGTTTTGTTTACGTATCGCCTGATAGTAGAATTCCACACTTTCCAGAACGTTCTCAAACTTCAGTTGCTTGGCAAACTCATCGAACAGGATGATGCCTTTTTCGGCACGGTTCTTCCAAATCGTCCGTTGTATGGCTGACTTAATAAGCTTCAACATAACCGATAGGATTTCCTTATTGTCCTTGACTTCATCCAGCTCAAAAACAATCAATCGCTTGTCCTCGATTTTATAGGTCTGGTCTTCACTGACCTCAAAAAGGAAACTATATAGACCATCGCCGACATACTCGGACATTACGTGCAAGAAGCCCGTAACATTGAAGTAGTCGGGATGGATTTTTAAGGTGTCCAGAAGATCTTTCTGATTCCTTTCTATAAAGCTGTAAAAACCATCCAAGGAATGGTCTTCTGAAGTACTGTCATAATAATACTGAAGTATCTTTTTAACGGAGACCGATTGTGCCTTGGTTACTTTTAAATCGGAAGCGAACAGTTCAAATAGAAAAAGCGATAAATCCTCTAACCTTTCTGGTGTCAGGTCATTGATGTCGCTGATGTAAAAAGGATTGATGCCCAAGTTCTTTCCACTCTCGTAGCGCAGCACAGTATACTGGTCAGGGTAGAGTTTGGCAAATTTGGTGTACGAGCCGCCCAAATCGATGATGACCAGGCGAACCCCGCTTTCAAAATATTGACGCAGAATATTATTGGCCAAAAAGGATTTTCCCTCACCTGTTGGTGCAAAAATGGCAAAGTTCCGTGCCTTGATGCGCTTTTTACGTTCGTCCCAAACATCCTTTAGAACAGGAATGTTATGCTCCCGATCGTTGAAGATGATACCAGGAGCATCCGATTTATAAATGGTATTGTTGATGAATAGACAAAGGGCGTGTTTTAAGTCGGTTACATACAAATCATTATTCGAGAAGTTAGACGAAAAACAGCAGTAACTATTGAGTATATAATTCTTGCGTTCTTCACCTCGTGGATAGTAGGGTATAATATCCAGTTCCTTAAACTCAGTCTTGATTTTTGAAGTTATCTTATCGAGATCTTTGGCATCTTTAGACCAATAGATGATATTTAGATGACCACGAATAATTCTGGAATTATCATCGGCATTGATTTGGTCAAGGATATACTGGATTTTTCCAAGAACCACTTTGTTCTGTGAACCAAAATTGGAACTCTTGTTCAGTTCCTCTATTTTCTTGTCAAGCAGCTTGCGCCATTTCTGTTTATCATCCAAATACAAAATTTGGTTCACGATATGATTCTCATTTAGCGTAAGCCCTAGACCATCAATAAACCCTTGATGAAATACAAAATCGTCAGATGTGAATTTCTCATTGGTTTTGCTGCTCTGTACACTTTCGCCAAAGCACAGTTCGCTGTTGATGGCTAGGGCATCAAAATAATTTTCGCCAATAGTGACGTTTTTCTTTTCTAAAAGGATGTCGGTGTCGAAACCTTCGTTGAAGCCATTGAAATAAGCATCACTGATGCTCTTTATTATTTCTGGGTTCAGTGGTGTCAGTTTAACTTTGCGACTATTATTAATGAAGGAAACCGAATCGCTTACCGAACCAATAAAACTTTTAATATTGTCATCCATTTCCTGAACGATACCCTTGGAGACCTTTCTAAATGGGTTGACATATTTTGGATTGTTGAGTGCTTTGTTTTTGGTCAATATGAAGAACAGATAACAGGTGTGTTCCATATGTTCACGTCCTTTAAAATGCTTGTGGGTTGCTCTCTCTAAAAAGGTTTTATTGGGGAGTTGTTCGGACGAATAGGATTTCTTCAGGTAGATGTCCTGTTTGTGAACCACAGTGCCCACGGGTAAGGATTTCAATGCCTGAAACCACGCACCGTGCATATCCTCAAAGTCCTTTTCCGATAAGGAATAGATTTCTGGTAAATTGCCTTTGTAGCACAAGACCACATTGCCATTATTGGCAAAAATGACATTGTCCTGAATATCCGCAATGGGTTGATATCCTGATAGGTTAATCTTGTCCATACTCGAAGCCGGAATTTCTTTTGTTACTAATAATGTTTGGGAAAGCCTTTGTCATCTGAAAAAGTTGTGGATTGCTGGTTATTCGTATCAAGGCGATATATAGAACACTGTTGAATACCAGTAAGCTTATAATCATCATAAAGCTGAAAGAGAAGATAATGAACAGTAAGGAAGCCACGATGCAGATCATTAGTATCGCAAAGAGGGATATGGGCAGCCCAAAAATGACCGCCTGTTTCCTAATGTTTTTATAGACCTCGAATCGTTTCATCTATACTACGATTGAGATTAGGTAAGTGAAAATTCCAACTACTGCACCTGCAATTAACACAAAGACCAGAACACGGGTAATCCCTTTCTTCAGGTCGGCATTTTCACCAAAGAAATGTCCTGCATTAAATAGGAAGCCGATGAGGAAGATGACGCCCAGAATAATGGGGAAGATAGTTCTTATGGTATTGGAAACATCGTTAACGGAATCTTCGATGCCTCCAATTTGAGCAAATAGCGAAGATGAAACCAGTAAGAGGAAAGCTGTCAAATAGATTGATTTTTTCATAACGTAAAGTTTAAAATTTTGATTCGTTTTCGTTATTGGAAATTTACATATATTTGTTTGTAAATAATTGATAATCAAATATTTGTGAATAAAATAATATTTGATTCTGTTTGAATTCCGTTGCTATTATTTGATATCAAATGCTATGGAATTTTGCAATGAAGTTGTTTATAACCCAAAAGATGAGAATGAAAAATCTGCTCAAAAACGTCAGTTTTGCAATTTTGCTCTTGAAAATGTGCATCATTTTTGGACAGGAAATTGACGCTCAAAAACGAATTGTGATCGATGTTGGACACGGCGGAAAAGATTCCGGTGCCATCGGTATAAATGGCATTAAGGAAAAAGATGTTGTATTGGATATTGCAAAGGAAATAGTAAGTCTTAACGAAAAGTCGGAAGCGCCATTGGATATATATTTGACCAGGTATAACGATACACTTATTTCATTATCGGACAGAACTAAACTGGCCAAGGCTTTAAATGTTGATTTGTTTGTTTCGTTGCACTGCAATCATTCGGATAATCCAAAGGCTAGAGGGATTGAGGTATATGTTAGCAAAAACAAATCTGAATATTCAAAGGAATCTATTTGGCTTGCCTATCAATTACAGAACCAGATAAAAAAACGATTAGGGTTTGAAAGTAGGGGTGTGAAGTTTGCTAATTTTCAGGTGTTGCGGGAAACTGTTGATTGTTGCCCATCTATGCTTTTGGAAATGGGATTTTTGAGTAATGGGGATGAAAGAGACTATTACCAAAATTTAGAATCAATAAAGGTTTTGACATTGATAATATGGAACTATCTAATCAAAAATTTAGAAAGTTATGAGGGAGTTAGGAATTGAGGTGATAAAATGTATAAGAGATATTTTAAATTTATTAGAAGGGAGGAGAAAATAATCTTTGCCAGTACTTTGCATTTTTACCATTCCTGTGGTATTAGAGCTTGAAAATCATTGTTTCCCTCAGTTCCTCTCCATTCTTCTACTAAGTTGATGTAATCTGGGTCAATATCACTCCACATATCTATTGGAACGTGTTCCAATAGAATGAGTTGAATTTCGTTTCCAGTGTTTTTCAAAAATTCAACACAAGCTTCAAAAATCTTTTTAGTGTCTTCTACGTCTTTAGAGTTTTTTTGGAGCTTATCATTTTTAGAATTAAGGCTTTCGGGGTAATAAACTTGACTGGGTTGGTCTAAAATAAGGAAAGAAGGCACGTAATTTACTTTGTTACTTCTTTTTAATTGCCAGAAAAATTCGTGTAATCCAAACATTGTTGCTAAATGATATCCCATATAGTTTGCTCCGCTTCCAAGTCTTGCTAAGTAATATCTGTTCCTTGTTTTAGTATCTTCAATTTTGATGTTTAAACTACTATCCGGGTCAAGGTGAACTAATCTATTCTCCTTTGATTCAATGGATAAAATCGATACATATTTGCCAATTAGGGTTGTCAGTTTTTTCAAAGAAGATTCTTTATCAAACTTTTCATTTAATCTTTTCAATGATGTTTTTTTTGACGCAATATTACCGTTAAGTACTTCAATTTCTTTGTTCAACTCACTCGAAGGTTCAATTTTTTTCAAGTTTGAAAGAGCGTGTTCGATTTTTCCAACATATTCAAAAGTTCTTTTTAAGCTCTGTTCAGTTTCCTTTTCTTCCTTTAGCAATATATTTAGGTTAGCATCTAATTGGGTTATCGAATTTTCATATTTAGAAATTTCTTGAGCCAAAGCTTTTTTTTCTTTTTCAAAGTCGTAACTCAACGACTTAGCCTGATCAATAATCTCTCTATTTGCCTTTCGAACTTCATTAAGTGATAATAATTCATCTATTGCTTTCGAAGATTCTGAATCACAAAAAGGACAAAAGTTTGTGCCGTTCTGTTCCAAAAACCATTCTACAGGCCTAAGTCTATTCTCTTTTTCCCTAATAACATCATCCAAGTAGTCGTCTTTAGATTGTTCTAGTTGTTCAATTTTATTTAAGTTATTCTTGGCAATATTTAAATTGCGAATGAAGGAATCTCTATTATTAATTAATTCATTTGTTTTTTCGTTGAATCTATTTGCCGAACCTTTCTTGAATAGTTCTCCCTTTTTTGCGGACGCTACTATTTCATTTAAAGCGGCTCTAATCCTACTTACAGATGCCGTTTCTATATCTATGTCGGAGTTTGTTAAGCCTAACGATACTGCCTCCGAATAATATTTATAGACCTCACTTTGCCAGTTTTCATATTGCTCTTTTAAATTCTCAAGAGTGTTTATTAACTTATTTTTCTGCTTCTCTAATTCCGAAATTTCATTTTCTAAAAATATAATATCGTATGAACTATATCCTAAAATCAGAGGGAAAATGGTCTTGAGTTTTTGCAGGTGTTCCCAAGAATCAGTTTTGTAGAACATAGTAGAAGGGTTAGCTATGATGTTCTGAGTTTGAAATTGAAATGCAGCTGTATCTCTGAAGCTCGCTGATGTATTAAAAGGATTGTTTTGGTCTTCTCCAGTATAATTTCTAAATCCTGCAAGTTCACTTAGTTGTTTCTTGACAAAAGCAATGTTAAATTTATACTCTGATTTATTTGCCAGCCATTTGTTACTCCTTAGGTCCAAATATTCTCCTTTCACATTTTCCTTAACGAAATACATAGTTGATTTTGATATTTCGTAATTTTCTCTGGCCAAAAAATAGAATTCACCATTCAATTCCAGATATAAGGCATATACACTAACACTATCTCTTATCTTACCGACAGGGATGTTACATTCTCCACTACCCAAACAATAATCTACAATATCAATTATTGCCGATTTTCCTCTCTGACTATAACCGGTAATAATATTCAGTTTTTTTGTGTCAAAGGAAATTACCCTAGGTTTTTTATCAATCGACTCAGGGTAGAGTATTATGTTTTTAATCTTTAGTTGCATTAAAATTTGATATTAAGCGTAAGCTGGAGGTTCTTATCTGTATTTTTGGCAAATATATGACCAATTTTATAGGCACTATCTTGAATCATTCCCACAATATTCTCACGACCTAAGGTGCTTGGAATATTAATTTTTTCAGACATAAAACCACGTAAAAGAATTGTAGTTTTATTTGTCTTATCGTATTCAAGTATTTTCTTACTAAACAAAAGGTTGATGGCATCGAATGTTTGCCCCGACATTTTATTCGAACGTTCCTGAAGCCCTAACACAGTCTCTTGGTCATTTGCGATAGCCGTATATATTTCATTGGACGATTTAAATGTATCACGGGACTTTCGGTGATAAACTATTGGAAGAACATAAAATAAATATAAAAGGCTAGGGAAATTGGACTTATTTTTCTTGTATCTAGCAACTTTATAATAACCCAAAACAAAACTATGCAACGCCAAAGCACTAATTGCAGAATTTTGCAGAGTTGTATATAGATTAAATTCGTCTTCGTACTTTGATTTCATATTTAGTTCTTGTATAACTTTTCCCAATTTGGATGCCATCCAATTTCAGGTATATTTGAAAGTTTTAAAAAACCACCATTCTTGATGTATATATTATTTATATTGAAAGAATGGTCTGTTTGAAAGTTCATTTCAAGTTTTTTCATTACATAATTATAAATGTCGATTGCTTTTGAATTCAATTCATCATCCGAATATTCATTTAATTCTCTTGTAATAAATGTATCAAAAATGTCTTGCCATTTTTCTTGACACTGATAGATAAATTGGTCAAAATCTTTTTTTGTGAAGTCCCCAATCTGGTTAATTATATAGGTATGCTCGATTTCATATCTTATGTAGTCTTCTATTGCTCTTTTTATTAACCTTCTTTTTACATCACTGTTATGCTTAATATCTTGAAGTTGTTTTACAAACAGTTCATTTTTTCTTTCTTCAATTTCTTTTGTCCCAACTTCGATATCCTCTTTGTTTCTAAAAATTGCCTTAATAATGGAGGGAGAGTTAATTAATCTTTGATATTTTTGGTCTAGGTCTTCTTTCTTGACTAAGGCAATTGTTCCGTTTCTCCATTTATACAAACAAACTTCCTGTATCCAACCTAATAATGCTTGATATATGTTATCCTTTTGTAAATCGCTCAAGCTATTACCGCTCAAAAGAAGTTTATTGAGAATTCTTTCTTTAAGGTTACCTTCGTCCCTTAATTCTAGATTACAATGTAGAGTTTCAAATAAGCCCTTATTATTAAGCACACGTTTTATGATAGGGAGAATTTTATCAGCTGTTTTATAGCTTTCACCATTTGCGTCTTTAACCTGTTTTTTATCAAGTAAACTTTGCTTTTTTTTAGCGATTAAGGACAAGGCATCATCTAGACTTGCGTGCTTAATTTTACATAACAAAGATTCTTTTGGTATTAATTTGTTAGTTGCACAAATGAACTTAGTTTTTTCGTTGAAAACCCCTTGGTTGATTTTATCCAACCAAATTTCGATTGTGCGCCAAAGGTCATAGCTATTATCAGGAAAAGTGGTGGTGCTCTGTGAAATACTATGTTTTGCTTGCAATGTAAATAATACAGTCCCGTCTGGGTTGTGAATTGCCACATCATCAACATTTTCGATGGATAGATAGGCTTTAGGATCCTCTAATAGCAAAAGAGAATACAATCCTTGTTCGAATTGATACAAATAACCAGCAAAAGGACCTGGTGCTTTGTCGTTCAATATGGGATTTTTATTCATTACAAACTGCTTAACATTATCAATTTGCAGAAATAAAATCGTTAAGGGTTACTTACATTGATTTTAAGTTTTTTTGGTAAAAAAAAGTCAATATTTCTATTGACCATTGGATAAAAATTTAAATATCTGCAAATCAATGATAAATATAACAAAATGTTAAATAAGATTCTTACGGAATTACACAATTTGCTGTAAATATTATAAAATTATGTCCTCTTATCCTCAACATCCTTATCAAAAGCAACCAAATTAAACAATTCCCGCATCCGGCTACGAACGCGATTACCGTACCGTTCTTCCAATTCTTCAGCATTTAGATTGGTGGTGGCGTGAGTTTTAATTTTATGCTTGGTCTGCTGGTAAAGTTCATAGCGGGATAATAGCACTTCACCCATTACGTTCAAATCTTTACCATAAAACCGTCCAGGGGGCTCAATGCCCAAATCATCAAAGCAGAAAAATTTGGTGTTGCCATATTCTTCAATGGTTTTAAAACCAAGGTGGTTAAAACTGAAGGTCACATTCCTGCAAGGTATTATTTCGTAAGGACGTTGAAGTGGAACTATATGTCGTAACAATTTCATCAAACTGGTCTTGCCGCAGCCTACGGGCCCGGATAGCAGAATTCCCTTATCGATATCAATCCCATAGTGCTTACAATTTTCTTTGTCCTTGATGAAATACGAACAGAGCTTCAGTAGAATATCCTTATCCTCATCATAAATCCTGAATTTTTCCCCGAAAAGTAATTTGCCTTTAGCATTCAAGTAAATCAAGATTTTAGGGAAATCATACAGCACGCTTTTACCGTCAAACTTCCCAAGCGAATATTCCACGCCACCTTCGGTTATTTTAGAGGGGTTGTCCATAATCCTTGTTTTTAGTAGTTAGCAAGTTGTCCTTGATTTGGGATGCTTGTTTTTTATTTGGTTTGTTTTCCTGATCAAACGACTCTGTTCTTTCCATCCAGTTGAAGGCCAATGCTTGCCAATCGCCAATCGCTTTTCCGTCACTCGTTTTCCAATCGTTGGCTTCGTAATGGTCGAAGAATTTTTTTCCTTCATCAGGATCAAACCCTTTTTTATTGAAAAAAATAATAACAGCCTGCCTGTCCTTTGGCTGTTTATTATTGTTTACTTGTTTGGTATTGTTTATAGTAGATACCAATGCTTGTCCATTAAAGGGACGGTGCTGGTACACTACTGGTTCACGTATGGGATGGTACTGTTCCGCAAGTTGTTCCAATATGGGATTGTACTGTCCCGTAACTGGTTCATCACTTGTCCCAATAATAGACATCTTGATTTTACTGCCCTTGTATGGATTGTTGGAAGGGAAATAGGAGAGGTAGTTCCAAGCATCCAACTCGGTCACACATCTGTGGTAGGTAGATTTTGAACCTATTTTAGCCACACGCATAAGATCACGTCGGTTTACGTAAAATTCATCTGCAAAACGGCAGCTGTTCCATTCTTGAAATAATGCCATATACAGGCTGATATGGGTAGGATTTAGGCGGTCGTCAAAATAGAACCTTTTAAAAGCCGCATTGAGTAGCTTTATGTAGTTCATAGACTATAGATTTAATCCGTGCTGTACACGGTTTGCATCCATTACATTTTGAATTTCCGCTGCATCGTAATAAATGATCCCGCCTACCTTTGTATAGGGTAGTGTCCCATTGATCCGTAGGTTTTGTAATGTGCCCGGACTTACTTGGAGCAAGTCCATAACTTCCGAAGATTTAAGGTATTTCTTAGTGTTTCCGGAAGCTTGCTTGGTAAGAAGTTTTTTGATGTCATCGAGCAATTCCATTTTGAATTCCCGAAGATCGTCTGTAGTAATAATGGCTGTTGGCATAATAGAACGGTTTTAATGGAAGAGGCTATCGCACCGCTGTCAACTAATTTGATAGCCCCTGACCTGATTTAACTTTCGTTCTACAAATTTGAAATGGTTTATTGGGTTTTATTCACAAGTTGCACCCAAGTTGGGTGCAATTTTAACATATTGATTTTTAGTGTTGTTTAGTTGATTTTGGTAGTTTGAAAACTGAAAATGCTATCTAAAATGCTTTAAGATTTATTACTAAAACAAACACCCAAGTTGGGTTCAACTTGGGTGTTTGTTCTGTTAAGATTATTACTTTTATACTACTCATCTGCTTCCCTGATTTTTTTGATGAGACTTGTTTTCAATAAGTCCAAAAATCTAGCGAAATCCTCTTTACGTCCACGTATTTCCAGAAAACTACGGTAGTAATTTCCTAAGTCAATATCAAGAACCATTTCAAAAGCGGTAGCCAAATCTTTGATATCTCCCTTTACTGCTCCAGATGCTATTAGCGCATAAACAAGTTCGATTAAATCAATTTTGTTTGAGGTCCAAGTGAGATTCAGGCTTTCCAATAATTTTTCATTGCTGGAAATTTTTCTTGTTGATTTTTTCAAGTCATTTAATTCGTTAGTGTAATGATTCAGCAGTAAATCATATGCCAATATTTTTGCAACGGCATTGTCGTGACTTGTTGAAAATTCAGCATCGGTATAAAAATGGGAAGTGTCAGAAAGAAGTCCGATGTTATCATTACCACGTAAAAAATAAAACTCGTCCAAAAAGGTTGCATTCTGCCTGTAATATTTGATGAACTCGCTATTGTAATAATAATATTCTTGTAGTTTTTTGATTTCATTATCCAAGTAAGTGCGTTTAGACTTATCGGTGCCTCTTGGTTTTTGTATTAAGTACTTATATAGTTTAGCATAAAATTTGAGATGTCCGTAGATAAATGGTTTTTGCTTTTTAAAAAATAGTATTTCATTTTCTTTATTGATAAAATTTCTTTTGCGTAGTACAACCCTTAATTTCTGTAGATATTTTCGTGATATTTTAATGCCTTTTTCAACATTCAAAAACTCACTCAGGTTTTTCTCGTTAACTTCAGCGAGAGCTAACTTACATTCATCAAGTATATGTTGTATTTCATTTGTCACGAATAAACTTCAATTAAATTTAGCGTAACCCACTAATATTTTAAGAGGTTAAATATGTATTTATAATAAATTAGGATGATTATAAAAGAAGCTGAAATTCTTGAAAATTCCATACTTAACCTTTTTTATCTCCCTTTAGCTTTTTCCCCACGAAGTGTCATTACTGTACTTGTTACGGAGGCTGCTAGTTTTCCATTACTTTTATAGATTTCGCAAACATAACAACTTATCGTTTTTCCACTTTGTATTGGTTTAGCGACCGCTCTTAGTGACTCTTTCCATACGGGACGAAAAAAGTTTGTTTTAAGTTCTATAGAGGTGAAACTCTCACCTTCATCTATTAAGGTAGAATGTGCCGTTCCAATTGCTGCATCTGCTAGCTCACATAGATATCCTCCGTGAATAGTGCCCTGTTGGTTGCCGTGTTTTAAAGGGTCTGTATCTACTTCAATGATTGCTGTCCCTTTATCAACTTCAGCTATCCTAAAACCTAGTGTTTTAGAAATAGCTGTTGGATAAGTCATAAATGTGCGGTCATTTTCATCCAGATTTCCATTAATCATTTTATGGATATATTCTAAAACGGGTATTGTGTTCATAGCACTTATTGTTCTAGATTAATTCTATCATTTACATTACCTGGAAATGATATTACCAAAAAGCGGAGTATTCTAGAGGTATCATTACAGATTTTGTGAGGGTGTTCTATTTTGATTTGTATTCCTTCATTTTGCGATACTACCTCTTTTTTTCCATCCACTATAAAAGTGGCTTTACCTTCCAATATATAGAAAAACTGCTCTGTTTTTTTGTGCAAGTGCAGTTGCTCATCCGTTTGTGGAGGCATTATTTCTTCTTTAATAATGGCATTCTTAGATTGAAAAAGCTCCCAAGCATTGCAATTATTTCCCCATTGATACTGCTTTGTATTGGTTTTATTTAATATCATAAACTATTGCTTTTACTTATAAATCATCGGTGTAATGTCGTTTGTCCTTTTCGTTTAAGAATTTACGCTGGTTGTAATCATTGGACTTATTTCTTGCTATGGAAAGTGATTTCCATTCTTCGTTTTTCAACATTTTAGCAATAAACACCAATTGTCCAAGGTGATATGCATAGTGAGCTAGCTGCCTGTTCATCGCTTCAATGACGGTATGTCCATCATTTCGTATATAGATTATGGTTTCCAAATCAGATTCTGTCAACTTGCTTAAAGTATCTATTAAACAAGTCCATCCTTTGTCCCAATAGGCCATTAATTCATTCTTTGAAGAAAATGGATTTTCAAATTCCGCATCCCGATTCCGCCAAGCTTTTTCACCGTCTGAGGTTAAAAAATCGGTAAACCTAGACAACATATTGCCTACCATATGATTTACTAGGATAGCAATGCTGTTGGCTTCTTGGTTATACTGCCAGAACAATTGCTCTTCTCCCAATTGCTCCATAGCCTTTTCTCCCAACATTTTGTAGTAGAGAAATTGCTTTTCGATACTTTCTAGATAACTACTTTTCAATTTAAATGATATTAGGGTTTAAAACTTATAATGCGCTCTTACTTTACAGATTCTTTCTTCTTTATCAAACTCCATATATTCTGCCGAAAGAGAATCATTGACACTTTTATAAAACAAGACAACTGAATGAACGCCCTGTAGTTCGTGGTAAAACTCAAAGTTTAAAGAGGGGTATTTTTGTAGTGCTTTTGAAAAATATTCCTTTAATTCGTTTCTGCTGGATATGTTGCCTTCAACCTTGATACCCATTTGCTTAATAATTGGCGAACTAAAATCAATGTCCTGGCTGTAATGTTCCATTATGGCATCCAAGTTATGACTGTTCCAGGCATTTAGCCATTCGGCTGTAAATTTTGATGTTTCCATTTGTCTTATGTATTAATGGATTTGATTACTATAGTTTTCATTTTCAAGCTGCATAAGCGTTACCAGGGATGTGGCCACAAGAGTTTCGCCACCTTGTTTTGTTACATAAATATCAGAACGTACTACTGTTAGTATTTTACCTCTTTTGATGACTTCAGCTTTTGCAATGAGATTGTCTCCAATAGCTGGACTTAAATAATTGATTTTCAATTCTACTGTAGCATAGTAGTGAGTGTTTGACTTTGTTAAGGCACTTGCATACGAGGACACATCTACCAAAGTAGCCATAGTTGCTCCATTGAACATTCCGGCCGAGCGCATCATAAAGTCTTTTTGGGGAACCCTGATTTCAAAGTAGTCGTCATTTATATTTGATATTTCAGCACCGAAAAGCTGCATCAATTTGGAATTTTTAAAATTTTCAAAAAGTTCTGTTTTTAAGTTGTTCTCCATTTTTCTTATGAATTTAACCAGTTGATTAATACGTGCTTCATTAAGGTGTTGCACGACTTGATGTTTTTAAATCCTTGAAGAATTTCTTCTAGGGATTGGACAAAAGCAGCTTCCTTGAGTTCATTTGTGCCATTGTCCAACATTTGCATTAATGAGTTTTCTGTGACTTCCAGATGGAACTGTTGGCCGATAACATTTTTGGAATGATAGAACGCTTGATGCTTATTTCCTATAGAAGTAAGCAATTCAGAACTTCCATCAGTAGGGATGCTAAAAGTATCGCCGTGCCAATGGAAAACGGTTTGGTCATTTTCAAAAAATTTGTACATCCATTGTATATCCTTGGCGGTTTGGTTCGCAATTACAGGAAACCAGCCAATTTCTTTATTCCTTGCGGGGTAAACTTTTGCACCAAGGCAAACCGCCATAAATTGTGCGCCAAGGCAAATGCCCAGTACTTTTTTACCTGCATTTATACAATCCGCTATAAATACCTTTTCTTCATATAACCAAGGATATGCATATTCATCATAAACACTCATTGGTCCGCCCATAATAATTATAGCATCAATACTGTCAATGGCTGGTAATGTATAGCGCTCTTCAAAAAAATGTGTGGTGGTTACCTGATACTTGTTTTCATTTAACCAGGTTTCTATATAGCCCAAGCCTTCATAAGGCACGTGTTGCAAATAATGGATGTTCATCATTTTAATTTTTATTTTCGTTCCAGTAATAACTATCTGGATAAATCCGCTCTCCAAAAATGGCCGTGCCGACCCTTACAATAGTAGCCCCTTCCGCTATTGCTATTTCAAGGTCACCGCTCATTCCCATAGAGAGCTCTTTCATTTCCACATTCGGAATTTGTAAAGTTTGTATCTCTTGTTGCAAGTTTTTTATTTTTTGAAAACAAGACCTGATTTTATCTTCCTCGGCACTGAACAATCCTATTGTCATCAGTCCTTTTATATGGATGTTGTCATAAACCGAAACCGCTTTTACCAACTCGATGGTATTATCGGGATGCACACCAAACTTACTTTGCTCATTGGAGGTGTTTACCTGAATGAGTACTTCTATTTCTTTCTTTTCAAAAGTCAGCCTTTTATGCAGTTTTTTTGCCAAGGTTAAATGGTCTATAGATTGGACACAGGACACGTTGTATTTTAGCAACTCTTTGATTTTGTTTGTTTGTAAATGCCCTATGAAATGACTTTGGTAGGGGAAACTTTTTAGATTATCGTACTTTTCTTTTATTTCCTGAACCTTATTTTCTCCAATCAAGGTTTGCCCTGATTGAAGTGCAATTTTAATACGCTCTGCAGGAACGGTTTTGGTTGCCAAAAGCAGTTTCACCTCTTTAGGGTTTCGGTTACTTTTGATGCAGGCATTTTCTATTCTCTGCTGAATACGGTTTAGGTTGTTTAAAATGTGATTGTTCATTCTAACTTGATTTTTTCCTTTTGTTCCAATACTTCTATCACTTTTGATTTTATAAGTGTGTAGGTATAATCTTTGGCTTCGGCAAAAGAGATCTGATATTTACGCTCTATGTCCTTTAATTTTTCAGGAAAGGGAGCTAATAATTGGTTGTAATATTTATCTAAAACTTCTTCTGTTGGCATTTTAAACTGGATGCTTAACTGGAATCTTTGCAATAAGGCCAAATCAATAATTTCAGGATGATTGGTGGCACATATCAGTAATGCATCTGTTGGATAATAATCTATCACCTGAATAATGGTATTGACCAGCCTTCTCATTTCACCTACATCTTTATCGGCACTTCCCCTTGATTTACCAATCTGGTCAAACTCATCTAAAAACAATACTGCTTTTTCTCTTGCCGCTTTATCAAAAACTCCTTTGATATTCTGTGATGTTTCTCCAATGCGTGAGCAGATTACGTTACTTAAATTCAGTATCAATATATTTTTACCTAATGCATTTGCAATAGCTTTTGCTGTCATCGTTTTGCCACAGCCAGAGTTTCCCTCAAGTATAACCTTATTGTTTACAGGTAATCCGTATCTGTTAAGTTCATCTAGATATTTATGTTCTTTAATTAATTGTTGGATGCTTTTGCTGTTTTCTTTGTTGAGAAAAACAGCATCTAAGCTTACACGGTCTTTGTTATTTATTACTAGGTCAACTACATTCATCTAATAACTGTTAATGGAGGTCGGAAATGGATTCGAATCACTGTAAAAGGTATTGCGTACCCTTGCCTGACCACTCAGCCATCCGACCTTTACCTAATTATTTTCACCTTTATATTCAAGTCCATTCCATTTTTTGTTTGGTGTGAGTGATATGGGCTAAATGGTGTTTACAATGCCAAGTATACTTTGCCATTGCTTCCTCTATTTTTAGATTCTTCCGAAGCTGTGGATGGAAAAAGTCTCTTTTCCAATCTTTTTCATTCAAACTAGCCAATAGTGCTGCCCAGCGTTCGTGAACACCCTCCAGTATTTTCAAAGAGGGTTCAATCGGGAAACTATATGCGTCCAAAAGTGTTGCCCAAACGTCTTCTTCAAACGGTTTTATTATGGGGCTTTCTTCTGTAATGGCATACTTGATTCGTGAAAAACAGCTCATATTACTATCCGCAAGGTGATGTACTACTTGCTTGATTGTCCAGCCACCATCTCTATAGGGGGTTTTCAATTTTTCATCCGTTAATGGTGCTACCTCATTTATTATATTTTCTGGGAACGAAGCAATTATGGTGATGTAATCTGAACGCATTTCTTTGGTAAAGGAAGATGGTTCTTCATAGTTTCCAATCGGATATTTTTCTCGGTTTATCATTGACATAATTGTGATTTTAAATAAAATGATTCCAGTGGTATGTATCTGTAGTTGTTCCTCGTCTTATGTTGTCTATTTCCTTTTTTAAGCGGTACATAACAGCATTGTTTTTAGTATAAGGGAAGTAGTCAACTTCTTGAATTTGCACACATGAGATAGGTGAGATTACAGCAGCAGTTCCAACTCCAAAGAGTTCAACCCGATTTCCTGATTCTAGATGTTCTTTAAGTTCCTTCCAACTCACAGGTCTTTCTTCTACTGGTATGCCTAAATCCTTAGCTATTTGAAGGATAGAACTGCGTGTTACACCATCTAGGATAGAAGAGCTAAGTTTTGGAGTGACCAATTTGTTATCCATAAAAAGCATCAGGTTCATCGTTCCCGACTCTTCTATAAATTCGTGGGTTTTGGCATCTGTCCAAATTACTTGATCAAAACCTTGTTCATTTGCCTTTTTGGTAGCAAAGAACGCAGCCCCATAATTCCCTCCACATTTTGCATAGCCAGCACCACCTTCTGCAGACCTAACATAATCTGTTTCAACTTTCACCCGAACTGGTTTGGGATAGTATAAACCTATAGGAGTACAGGTAATCAAGAACGTATATTCATCCGCAATCTTAACCCCTAAACGAGGCTCAGTTGCAATGACAAAGGGACGGATGTATAAGCTAACCCCTTCTTCTTTGGGAATCCAATGTTGTTCTAATTGGACTAGTTTCTCTAGGGCATTTAAGAATAATTCCTCTTCTATTCCAGGCATACACATTCGCTCCAAGGAACGGTTAAACCTTTTGTGATGTTTTTTAGGGCGAAATATGTGAACTTTTCCATCGTCTTGCCTAAAAGCCTTCATCCCTTCAAACACCGTTTGGCCATAGTGAAAGCATAGGGCAAATGGACTAATGGTCAAGGAATGAAAAGGTTCTATTCTTGGGTTAACCCATTTTCCGTTTTTAAATTCAGCTAGGAAAAAATGGTCTGTGGGAGTTTCCCCAAACTGGAACGATTTAAAATTGAACCTTTCCCATCCATTTTCCTTGTTTTTGGTGGTCTCTATTTTTATAGTATTCATAAGTATTGTATTTTATAAGATTAGCTCCATCATTACGTCGGCTCTTATGTATTTACCGTCTTCCAATGGTATTTCTTTGAAGTCGTGTTTTTGGTATATGTTCAATGCTAATGTTAACTTTCTCTGAGAGTATAGAATCAACTTCATCACTTTCAATAGCCTCGCTTTATCAATAGCGCCTTGGCATAAGATTTTTCCAGCTCCAAGCCCTTGGTAAGATTCGTCTACTGCCATTTTAGTCAGTTCCATTACTCCATCACCTATATGTTTTAATGCAACCGTTCCTATAATTTTGCCTTTATATTGAGCAAACAAAATGCAGCCTCCATCATTTAATATGGCCTCTTCTGGATGTATTAGTACATATTCATCCAAGGGCTCAACAGTATAATATTTTGTGAGCCAAGCCTTGTTGAATTGCTCAAAATAAGGCTGCCACTCTGGGCGGTAATCGACTAATGCAATGTTACATATCAGTTTTTCCAATTGGTGCCTTTTAATGATTTCTACGCCTATATTTTGTACTTCTGTGATACCTTTTTCATATAGTCCTGATAGGGCTGTAGGGATAATCCCTATTTTAAAATCCCGCTCACTGGCCTGATAAATAGTTGTTCTGGGACAGTTAGGAAAATTGCATCCAATTATCAACAATGAATCGATTCCCTTTTTATGAAGAAAAGATTCCAGTCCCGTTTGATAGAATGCACCCCATCTGGGTTTGTACATCACATAATCAAGGGGTGCTATTTTTAAGATCTCTCCGGAAAGGAGCTTACTGTGGTTTGGTTCTATACTGTTTGCAGGGAGTAGTGCAGGAATTATTTGAGCACCTTCTGAATAAGGTTTGACAATTTCTTTGCCGTTTTCAATTAAAGCACGTCTGCATAAATCCACATTACTACCATCTTCTTTGTAAAGTCTGATGATATGGATAATGGGGCGATTATGCCTACGGAAAGTATCGGCAATTTCTGAAATATAGGGAACCACTTCCAGAGTGCCTTCAATAGGTGAGGCCCCATCCAAAAGGGTAAAATCCTTTTGCATATCTATGATCAAAAGTGCCGACTTCTGCCAATTTAATTTTGTATAATCCATTGCTTTTAATTTATTTATCAGAAATTTTCATCTTTTTTATTTCCGTTTTAATTTTAAGGACTTTATACCCTTTATTAATAAAATAAACCCCTCCCATAGCAGTTGTTAAGGCTAGTATAGTAATAGGTGTCATTTTTTCATTCAAGAATAAAAACCCTAGCAACAATGCAATAAAGGGATTGAAGTATGCATAAATGGAGGATAGTCCTAAAGGAAGTTTTTCGAGGGCATAGACGAAGCAACTATACGCTAGTATAGACCCGAAAACGATTAGATATAATAAGGCCCAAATGCTTTCACTGGACACCATCCCTAAATGGGTTAAGTCATCAAAAACTGGACACATAAGCAAAAGAGCCAAACCTCCAAGAATCAGCTGAACCGCCGCATTGGTGATTATATTGCTTTTAGGCGGTCTGTGTTTGGTATAAATAGCTCCCATAGCCCAAGCGAGACAAGCTCCAAAAGCCACTAACATCCCAATAAGGTAATCTGTGTTGGTTACATCTTGTATATTGTCCTTGAATATCAATACAATCCCTATACTTCCCAGTAGTAATCCTATGATAATCCTTGCATTTGGAAATTGACGGTCTGCACCGCTGAGATAGTTTAGCGCTACTACATAAACGGGCATAATAGAAACAATGAGTGCGGCCAAGCCACTAGGAATGTATTTCTCGCTCCATCCAATAACGCCATTTCCCAGAGCTACCATAAGGACTCCTGGAACAGCTTGCCTTTTAACATCCGATTTTGACAGCTTGCTTAATCTGCCCGAGAATTTAAGCACTATGAGCATTAAAATGCCTGCTATGGTATGGCGGATTCCTGAAAATAAGAACGGAGGAAATGTTGCTACTCCAATTCGCATAGCAAAGTAGGTCGTTCCCCAAACAACACAAACCACAGCTAATGCTATATATGCCAATAGAAGTTTTTTTTCCATAGTTGTCAATATTAAATGTTAAATCCTGTTTTGTTTCCAATCCCAGATTACAATATGCCAATTCTGTGTCCCATCGAAATAAGTGTGCAGAATACGAAACCCAATTTTTTCGTGAGCCTTTAGGGAACGTTTGTTTGTTACTGCTATCTCTGTTAAACAAAGGCTATACACTGTACTTAAATCAACTTGCATTTGTTGGTACATTTGAGAAAGAAGTCCCAAACCCCTACTGTCTTTATCAATACAGACTTGACCCGATATAACATAGCTGTAGTTTTCCAATGCAAAGGATTTATAGGTAATATCCTTGAACTCTTGAAACATTGGTTTTAACAGTGGGAATTCCGATTTTAACGAACGAACTAATGTCAATACAAATCCAACTACATTGTCTCCATTGATTGCGATGTATTGCGGTGCCTTAGAAGACATTTTTTTCAAAACCCCAAAATCGTGTTTTAGGGTAACAAATCCATTGATCTCCTTTTCTAAAATTGGAATGTTCCCAATATGGTTCTGTTCCTGTAAGGAAAGAATACCTTCAAATTCTGCTTGACTTTGAGCTATTTTTATATATGTATTTTGGCTTGTCATCTGATTAAAAAACTATTTATCAACAAATTTCGATAAAAATAATTGATGGGTACAGATACATTTTTGTTATATTTGTAGGGTACAGATTTGTAATAACTAATGGGAAAAGATTTATTATATGTTCGAATAGCCAAGGCATTGGAAAAGCAGATAAAGAATAAGGTTTTGTCATCTGGGGACAAACTACCTTCTTTAAGAACCATAAAAGAGGAATATGGTGTGAGTATGAACACCGCTACACAAGCCTTTCTGGAACTCGAAAAATGGGGTTTGATAGAGTCTGTTCCACGTTCAGGGTTTTATGTAAGCAATCTTACCGAGCGGCAATTGAAGACTCCTGAAACGAGCAATCCATCTGCTTCTACTGTTCAGGAAGAAGCAGAACAATTAATTACAAAAGTATACCGCTCCCTTAATGATACTTCAATAACACGATTGTCCCTGGGCGTTCCGGACCATCAGTTGGTTCCAATCGCAAAACTTAATAAATCTTTGATCCATTCTATGCGTAATTTAGGTGGGGGAGGAATTGATTATGAGGAAATTCAAGGTAACAGAAAATTAAGAAAGTATATTGCTAGATGGTCATTTACTTGGGGAGGTGATTTTAGTGAAGAAGATTTCGTTACCACGGCTGGGTCAATGAACGCCATTTCTTTTTGTTTGATGGCATTGACCAAACGAGGGGATACTATTGCTGTCGAGAGTCCTATCTATTTCGGCATCCTACAATTGGCCAAAAGTTTAGGTCTACACGTCTTGGAGATGCCCACACATCCCGCAACAGGTATGGATTTGCAAGCATTAAAGAAGGTTGTCCCTAAAATAAAGGTTTGTTTGATCGTCAGTAATTTTAGTAACCCATCGGGAAGCTGTATGCCCGAAGCCCATAAAAAGGAACTTGTTTCTATGCTTGCAGCTGACGATGTTCCAATTATTGAAAATGACCTATACGGCGATGTTTATTTTGGGGATAGCAGGCCGAAACCTTGCAAAGCTTTTGATACGACAGGAAATGTATTATGGTGTGGTTCGGTTTCCAAAACCTTAGCTCCCGGTTACAGGGTGGGGTGGGTTGCACCGGGGAAATATCTTGCCCAGATCAATCATTTAAAACTGTTGCACTCAGTATCTTCAACAACCATCACTCAAGAAACTATCGCTCATTTTTTGGAAAATGGAAGATACGAAAACCATTTAAAGAAAATGAGAAGGACATTGGCTACTAACAGTTTATACTTTAAGCGCGCCATTGCAGCTTATTTTCCTGAAAACACGAAAGTCAGTAATCCGCAGGGAGGTTTTATGCTTTGGGTGGAACTAGACCCTAAAATTGATACCGCCATACTTTATGAAAAGGCTATGGAACATAAAATAAGTATTGCTCCAGGTAGGATGTTTACGTTGCAAGACCAATTCCACAATTGTATGCGGCTTAGTTACGGACAACAATGGACAGAACAATTGGAAAGTAAGTTAAAGGAATTGGGCAATATTGCTAAAAGTATGCTTTAAGTAACTATAGCCCATTTAAAATTAAAATGTATAACGCTATCTAACGCATCATCTGCATCATTATGGATAAAATTCGCTTGATAATTTAGAGTTGTTTTTAAATCACAGTGGCGATAAAGCTTTTGCAACATTAAAGGGTGTATTCTATCTCCAGCTATATTTCCGAAACTATGACGGGCAATATGATTTGACATATTCTTATCGATTTCACATTCTTTGGCAATTCGTTTTAAGAATTTATTGAATAATTTTGTTGCATTCCTTGTCTTTCTAAAAACGTCTTCGGCATTTCTATTATTGGCATCTTTTAGAAAGGGAATTACACATCCGCCACTTTCTTTTTGGTTCTTTTTGTAAAAACTCAATATGGCAGTAGCTTTAGCAGTAATTTTAAGACTTAAGGGTTTTCATTTTCATTCAATTTTTCCTGTATTAATTCTACTTTCTGCCAGTTTGCATGTCAAAACCATCCTTTACATACTGGGCTTTTCCGTCAAAAAGAACTTAAAATCAGAAAGTCTAATCTTAATACCTTAGGAAAGTAAGGATAGGAGAGAATTAGGTGTATGTCCAGACCATCTTTTCACTTCTTTAATAAAGTGATTTTGGTCGTAAAAACCATAGTGAAAAAAATCAGGGGTACATCCAGTTGTATGAATGTGTTTAATTGCCAGCCTACAGCGAATCATTGATTGTACCTGTTTGGGAGTTAATCCAGCATACTGCAAAGTGACTCTTTGAAGATGCCTTTGGCTTATTTGGAGCATTCTAGACATTCGACTTGCGGACGATGCATAATTTTTCCCGCTTATGATGAGTTCTAAAAATTGGTTCCATAAAACTTGCCCATTTCTATCCTTTCCACAAGAAATTTTTTCAATTTGATGATTAAAAGTATTCATAAAAATAGCTGGTTGGACTTCTTCAAAAAAAGGTGTCAACCAATTAAAAGCAGGCAGTATCTCATCCTGTAAAATAATTTTATTGGTTAATAGACTTGTTTCTTCCTTGAAAATAGGCAGCGTACTTCCAAATTGAAAGGTCACTCCAAAAGCCAGATTTCCTTCGGGATGTACATATTCGGCAAAATTGGTTCTTGGCCCTAGAATGCGTGTATCTTTTATAACTAGAGATCCCGACTGATTATCTTTAACAGTATATGGAGATCCAAGTGTGAACACCCAGTTCACGTAGGGATAGGCAAAAATATATTCCGTCACTCCACGCTCTTTTACGCTTAAATCAAGTAGCCAATAATAGCGTATTATATGGCGTAAATGTTCTGGTGGGGAAAATATTTGATACATCTATCTATTTAATTCTGATTTTATTTTTACCAACTCCCCAAGTAACTTTGTTTCTTGGACTTGTGCCTCAAGGTTCATTTGCTTCGCTATCCTGACAACTTCAAAATTGAGGGTGTCTATTTCAGTTTCCCTTTTATTTCGAATATCTTGCAATGTAGAAATAAACTGGCCATCGGACATTTTGCTGATGGAAATCACCTGATCCTCGACTTCTTTAGCTTCTAAAGCAATCCCTTTTTTATTTGATATGAGCACACATTCCTTAATGATTCTCCTCGCAAGGGAAAACACTTCTGTATTTCTATGGAAAATCCCATTATCGACGTCCAATAAGGGACATATGGAATTGAACACACAATTTGCAATGGCCTTTTTCCATATAATTTTATCGATTTGTTTTTCAGCAACAAATCTGAATTCGGGGGTATCTATTTCCTTTACAATAGTTTCTAAAACTGTATCATTCTGCCGGATTATACCAATCGGAGATTCCGCTACAGGTTTATAACTAACTTCACTTTTTGAAACGTTTTGACTGGTTGCAAAAAGTACACATCTATAGACTTCATGAAAATCATGCTCAATAAACGGTCTTTCTATGCCTAAACCATTCTGCAAGATAACAATCGGAGTATTGATGGCTTTACTCTTAAGTTTATCAGCAAGCTCCTCATTCCCGAAGGATTTATTGGTAAGCACCACCAGACCATTAAATTTAGTGAAGTTACTTAAAGAATTGAACTTTACATCCGCTGTCAACTCTTGGCCCGATTTAAGTTTCAACGTTAGCATTTCACTATATGAACTACCATCGTCAACACGTCCTCTAATAAGCTGAACGTCTTTACCATGTCGTGTTAAGCAAACTGCCAATGCTTTACCAATGGCCCCTGCACCAATTATATATATAGTCATTTATTTTTGATTTTTCCTGAACAACAAATTACGGTAAAACACATTATTTTAAATAGTATAAGTTGGACATTTTAGCCTGATGTCCACCTTGTACTATCCTATTTATAGCTATTTAATGACTTTTGTTCAAAAAACAAATGGACAAAAAAGATACGGTTTCAGCCGATTATAAGCAACATATTTCAAGAGAACCTTTTCCGAATTCAAAAAAGCATTATGCCATTACAAATAATGGTTTGAAGATTCCTTTTCGAGGTGTTAAACAAGATAAAACCACGATAAATGGAACGGAACAGGACACCAGAAATCCAGAGGTATTCCTCTATGATACCAGTGGTCCTTACACGGATCCAAAAGCAACTATCGATTTAACGCAAGGGCTTCCTGATGTTAGGGATTGGTTAGCAAAAGACAAGCAAATCATAGAATTATCACAGCCTTCATCTGAATATGGGAATACCCGTTTAAAAGATAGTGCGTTAGATAGGTTACGATTTCCAAACATCCGAAAACCGAAACGATCCATAAGACCATCCCACACCCAGATGTATTATGCAAAACAAGGGATAGTTACTCCAGAAATGGAATACATAGCCGTGCGGGAAAACCTGATGATGGATGATTATAATCAGCATTCTGGAAACAGTTGGGGCGCTAACATTCCTCAAAAAATTACTCCAGAGTTTGTTAGGGATGAAGTAGCTAAAGGTCGTGCCATCATTCCTGCCAATATTAACCATCCCGAACTAGAACCTATGGTGATTGGGCGTAACTTCCTTACCAAGGTGAATGCCAATATTGGAAACTCTGTAGTGACATCGTCTATTGCAGAGGAAGTGGAAAAAGCGGTATGGGCTTGCCGTTGGGGAGCAGACTCCATTATGGATTTATCTACAGGAGAAAACATCCACGAAACCAGAGAATGGATTATACGAAATTGCCCTGTACCATTGGGTACTGTGCCTATTTATCAGGCGTTGGAAAAAGTCAATGGAAATCCAGAAGCGTTAACCTGGGAGCTTTTTCGGGATACCTTAATAGAACAAGCAGAGCAAGGAGTAGATTATTTCACGTTGCACGCTGGCGTTTTATTAAGGTATATTCCGCTTACCGCTTCACGGCTTACGGGTATTGTTTCGCGAGGGGGAAGCATCATGGCCAAATGGTGTTTGGCACATCATAAAGAAAATTTTATTTATACTCATTTTTCTGAATTATGCGAAATATTGAATAAGTACGATGTTTCCATTTCATTAGGTGACGGGCTACGCCCAGGGAGTATCGCAGATGCTAATGATAGAGCGCAGTTTGCTGAATTGGAAACTTTGGGTGAGCTGACTGAAATCGCTTGGAAATACGATGTTCAGGTAATGATTGAAGGACCTGGACACGTCCCTATGCAGTTAATCAAAGAGAATGTGGACAAGCAGCTTAAACTTACTCACGAAGCCCCTTTTTACACATTAGGACCGCTCACTACGGATATTGCCCCAGGTTACGATCATATCACGAGTGCTATTGGTGCGGCATTAATTGGTTGGTTCGGTACTGCCATGCTCTGCTATGTTACGCCCAAAGAACATTTAGGGTTGCCCAATAAAGAAGATGTAAAGGATGGATTGATTGCCTACAAAATAGCAGCCCACGCAGCAGATTTGGCAAAAGGTTTTCCATCTGCTCAATATAGGGATGATGCATTGAGTAAAGCAAGGTTCGAGTTTCGATGGGAAGACCAGTTCAACCTTTCCCTTGACCCCTATAGAGCTCGTGAATACCATGATGAGACCTTACCTGCAGAGGGAGCAAAAATAGCTCATTTCTGTAGTATGTGCGGTCCTAAATTCTGTTCAATGAAAATTACACAAGAGATAAGGGAACTGGCCAATGAAAAAGCAGCTACAGAAACGAAAGTGATTGAAGAAGGTTTAAAGGAAAAGGCAGAAGAATTTACAAAAAAAGGATCGTCCATTTACTTATGAAGCAGCCAAAAGTATTATCAATCGCTGGGTTTGACCCTTCAGCGGGCGCAGGGATTCTAGCCGATATAAAAGTATTTCAGCATTTCAATGTCTATGGCTTTGGGGTAATGAGTGCCTTGACCATCCAAAATGAATCAGAGATTCGTGGTATCCGTTGGTCAACACACAAAGAGATTAAAGACCAGATAGATATCATTTTTTCCCTTCACACTATAACTGCCGTAAAGATTGGAATCTTAAAAGATTCCGATACTTTGAAATGGTTGGTCAAACTTTTAAGAGACCACGACCACGACTTAAAAATTGTATGGGATCCTATATTCAAAAGCTCTGGTGGATTTAATTTTTGGAATGATATTGACCCAAAACATTTATTAAGCACCATTGAACTTATTGATCTAATTACACCAAACAAGGAGGAATACTCAAAAATTTGGGACGATGACTTTTCCTTTCATGAATTTAACGGACACACCGCTGTTCTGCAGAAATCAGTTTCTAAAAATGAAGAATTTGTAATTGACTATCTGTGGTGGAATCAAAATGTATATCATCTAGAATCCAGAAAATTTACTGGCTTTGATAAACATGGTACGGGTTGCATATTGTCTTCGGGCATCACAGCCGGACTGGCACTTGGTCTAAATATGAAACAGGCGTATTATAAATCAAAAGAATTACTCAATCACTATATGTTAAGTAGTGAGTCTTTACTTGGCATTGCCTAATCAAATACGTTATGATGCAAAATAGAATATCCAGAATTCATTTTATCACACAAAACAAGCCCAATAAAACACATCAGCAATTGGCATTAGAAGCCTGTGAAGCAGGTGTTGACTTGGTACAGCTTCGACTCAAAGATATGGAAAGGTCAGAAATGCTTGATATCGCCTTGGAAACTAAAAAGATATGTAAGCGGTTTAATGCTACATTGGTGATTAATGATCATTTAGACCTCGCTATAGAAATTGATGCAGACGGAGTACATTTAGGAAATGGGGATATCGATCACGAGATTGCAAGAAAGGAGTTTGGGCAACATAAAATTATAGGTGCAACTGCTTATAATGAAATAGAAGCAGCATTTCATCAACATAAAGGTATAGCAGATTATATTGGGCTTGGGACTTTTCGTAAAACAAGAACAAAGTCGGAGATTAAAGATTTTATATCCTTAGAACAAATCAAAGCCTTAATTGATAAGCAAAAGCAAAACTATAACAATCCCATCCCATTTCTGGTTATAGGTGGAATTAGGATCTCAGATATAAAACCCTTATTATCGATAGGGGTTTATGGGATTGCCATTGCTTCTTTGATTAATGAGAGTGATGAAAAGAAATTGACGTTTCAAAAAATACAGGCTCAGTTTACCAAAGCAGAAAATAAAAATGAAAGAACTCATTATTAATACAGACCATAATCAACTTGATATTCAGCTGATAACGGATTTTATTACCCAGACGTATTGGGCAAAAGGACGGACGCTTCAGCAAGTGCAAAGAACCATAGTAAACTCTTTAAATTTTGGAGTATATCTGGATGATAAGCAAATCGGATATGTCCGGGTAGTGACCGATTTTACCATAATAGCTTATCTAATGGATGTGTTTATCATAGAAAGTGAAAGAGGTAAAGGCTACTCTAAAAAATTAGTGGAATACATCCTCAATCATCCGAGTTTAAAGCGTGTTGAAAACTGGAAACTATCCATAAAGAATGCTCACGGATTGTATCGAAAATTTGGATTTAAAGAAGTGCAAAACCCTAAAAAAATGATGGAACGAGAATTAAAAAATAGCACCTCTCATTAAAGGTCGCGATAGAATTAAATTTAGAATGAATAAAATAGAAATCCGACTGGCAAATAAAAAAGATGCTAAATCCATAGCTCTTTTAGGTAGAACAACATTCTCTGAAACCTTTGCTCATTATTTTAGTTATGATCAGGATTTGCTCGATTATCTAGAAGCTACTTTTTCTCTTGATAAAATAGAAAATAGTATTGAGAAACCTAATAATAAATATTGGATAGCCACAGTTAATAATTTACCTGTTGGCTATGCCAAACTTAAATTAAACTCGGCATCAGAATATACCCTAGCCAACCAGGTATGTCAACTTCAAAAAATATATGTTCTTAAAGATTTCCTTTCTATGAAAATAGGGAGTGAATTACAACATCATCTGCTGAAAAAAGCAAAACAATTGGGGTTCAAAAACATCTGGCTTTCGGTACTCAAAGAAAACACTAGAGCTATAAGTTTTTATAACAAAAGTGGATTTGAAAAAATTGGTGAGCATAACTTCCAGATTGGTAGGGAAAACTTTCGTTTTTTTGTATTGAAAAAGGATTTACAAATAATAGAAGAATAACTCAAATGAAAAAAATAGGATTAGTTGGTGGAATCAGTTGGACATCAACCTTGGATTACTATAAATACATCAATGAAGGTGTTAATGAAGCTTTAGGAGGTTTACAGTCTGCTGAAATTATCCTTTATTCTCTGAACTTTGCTGATATACAGGATAAAGGGTGGCTAAACTCTTTTGACTTGCTTTTAAAGGCCTGTAAAGAATTGGAGAAAAACGACGTTGACGGTATTGCCTTGTGTGCCAATACGGCTCATTTATTTGCTGATGAAATTCAAGAAATAATTAATATTCCTATTATAAATATTATAACCGCAACTGCACAAGAGATTAATTCAAAGGAAATAAATAAAATAGGTTTACTGGGGACAAAGTTTACTATGGAAATGGATTTTTACCGAAAAAAATTAAATGAACACCAAATAGAAGTGCTTATACCTGAAACACTTTCTGATATTGACCGTATTCATTATATCGTAAAAGAAGAGTTAGGCAAAGGTATTATCAAAGAAAGTTCGAAAAAAGAGTTCGTTAAATTTTCTGAAGATCTTATACAAAAAGGGGCACAAGGTATTGTTCTAGGCTGTACCGAAATCCCACTTTTAATTGGCGAAAAAGACTTTAATTCAACCCCTGTTTTTGATACTACCAAAATCCATGTTCAAGCAATTTTAGATTTTATATTGGATAAAAATTAATGTAAAATAAGGTTCTTTCCATCTTTTGGAATATAACATCTATTGGAAAATCCATTCTCTAAAACTTTTTTAGAAATATATTCTCTGGTTTCTATACATGGACTAATCGCTTCCAGATGTGTTACAAGGACTTTTATTTCCGGAAAGATTTTACATAATGCCATTATATCTTCTGAAGTCATTGTAACAGGAGCACCAATAGCAAATGTAGCTGCACCACCTGCTACTACCACATATTGTGGATTGTGTAAGTTTATTGCCATTTTTACTTCTTCACACCAGATGGTATCTCCCGCAAAATAAATGCACTCTTCATTTGTTGAAAAGATAAATCCATTTACAGTTCCCATCTTTTTTCCAATTTCTCCTTTACCATGTTTGCCTTGCGTGAGTGCTATAGAAATTTCTTTAAATACCATATTGTTTTCAAAGCTCTTTATGTTTTTAAAGCCATAGTTTGCAATCGTTTCTGCAATAGCAATAGGGCAAATAATAGGCAGGTTTTTATCTAAACGCTCTATTGTCGCTTTATCCCAATGGTCTGGATGAAGATGGGTTACTACAACCGCATCTATGCTTGCTAAATAATTGTCTAACTCTTTTGTGTCAAACGGTAAATCTACTAAGGGATTCGGTCTATTGTCCTGAGTCCAAGGAAAAACCCCAAACGAAGATTTTTTCCCTAGCATAGGATCTATTAAAAACTTTATGCTTTTTATATGCAGTAGTACTGTTGCATTTCGCCATAATTGAACTTCCATGGTGTTTGTTTTTTATGAATAATTTATATTCACTAAATTAGTGACACGTTATGTATTCTTAAAGAAGTTTACCTTTAAGTAACCCACTTAAAAACCCAATTATGAATTATAAGGAGTTTGAAAATTGCGGAGTAAAACGAAGTTTAGATTTACTTTCGGGAAAATGGAAACCCCTGATTTTGCATCATCTATTCCAAGAAAAAGAAATACGGTTTATTGAATTATGGCGTAAAATGCCACGGGTATCAAAAAAAGTTCTAGTCGAACAATTACAACAAATGCAAGAGCATCATATCATTGAACGAATAGAACTTAAAGATTTCCCTCCACAAGTATACTACCGATTGCATCAGGATACAGAACCTTTAGGACCCGCTTTACAAATACTGGACGGTTGGGGAAAAAACAGATAGCTATTACTTATCTAATTTATTATAAAAGGGAAAGACAAAAATTTGTAATTGAAGTTAAAGAGTATCAGCAATAAGACTTCTTTTCTGAATTTTTAAGGTTAAATAAAATTTGAGTCGATTAATACTTTTTTAGTCTTAAGAATTCGAATATCTTTGTAAAACGATAAGAAAACTGACAGAAAGGTTACCTATTCGGTTACCTCGATTTAGTGAAATAGATCAAGTGTCTGGTAATCAAAACATTGTAAGGTGACAGCTTAGTTCTGTCATACCTATCGTTGATATCATCACACAATTCGGGATCGATTACCTTCATGGCCAAATGAAGCATAGCTCGGACGGCCAACACCAAATCTACATGATTGTCAACATAAAAGAGACTGACCTCAAACTTATTTTAAAGAAGGGGTGGGGCTTTAATGTTGGATGATGGTCCATTGCCTGATGTTTTAAGCTATTGATCAATTTTTCTTCATTCGGGTTCATAGGTATTAATTTTTAGATGATTTTGTTTTGGCATTGTCCAAACCGTTCAGCTTTTCGGTTACGTAGTCCATAAAATCCATTTGGCTATGGGGCAGAATGTTTAGGACCAGTTCCAATACCCGGCAAACGCTGTCATGTTTGGTTACATTTTGATTGTTTGGGGACAATAGCATTCCGTTTCCGTCCAAAGCAAATACACATACTTCCAATAGGCTTGCTATGTTCAACAGAAGATCACTGTTATCTTTGATTTCAATAAAGACCTTATAGGTTTTAGAAGGATTACCTGCATCCTGTTTTAAGAGCCCTATAAGGGTTTGATGGAGTTTATGAATGTCCTTCAAGGTCTTTAATTTTTTCTTTTTCATAGGCTTATTTTTATAGTTGTCATTGGGTTTCCAAATCGGGGAGTAAATTCCAGATCTTATCAAGTAATTCCATTTCCTCATAAGGTATCATATTGAGAACGTATCCGAGTACTTCTTGAATATTCTGGTCGGGTTCTTGAACAACATTATTTGGGGTGCGTTCCGCATCCAATGCCGTGATGCACACCTTTAATAAACTAGAAATCATAAAGGAGGTTTCCAGGTAGCCATCGGTGATAAGGTTTACGGTATAGAGTTCCTTTTTGGAGGGGTACCGTTTTAAGGTATGGAAATGTTCCTTGGCCAATTCGCTTATTTTATACAAGATGTCTTTTTCCTCCGATTCCTGATGTTCCACTTGAGAAGTACTCTCATTAACAAGCGTGTTTTCTTTGGTAGGGTCTCGATTTTCCAAATACTTTCGGGATTCTGTATTAATTATGTTTTGTTCTGATTCACTGATTTCGTGGCCCATAATAGATAGTGTGTTAGAATCATTAATATATCTTTAGATTATCTAATCAAATCTTTAGATAATCTATTGAAATTCCAAACAAAACTTTAGGTATTCTATATTTTTCATTAAGAAAAGTATATTTATGTAATCAAATTCAATAGATTTATGACTCCGCTAGGATTATTTTTTACCAAAAAATCGGTAAATCTTGCCATGGTCTCAAGACGGACAGGTATTAGTCAGGCCAGGCTTTCTCAATTAAGTTCTAATGAAACTACTAAATTACGAGCGGATGAGCTCTATTTGATTGCCTTGGCAATAGATATTGATCCTTGAGAATTATTGAGGGAAGTATTTAAAGGACTTAAACTACCTAAAGAGTAAAGACTGTTGGCATAGATTTTTATTGTTTTAAACCAATAGAAGTATGTGCTATCCGAGTTTTAGAGATTTACTAGATACTTTGAATATTCAACATACAGCATATGCATTCTGCTAAAATATAATTTTAAGTGGCTAGTAACAATTGAATAATTTAAATTGTATAGGAGGCAATTATAATCTATCCTTTAATTTATTGATAAGCATGCTGTGTTTTTCAGGGTTTGTTTCCTTTAGTTTTTGTAAGTTTTGCAATTTCCATTGCACAGCAGGAAATCCTTTAAAATTGTATAGACTCCAATTTGGAGTAACATTTTCAAAATTCAACAGAAAATCTTTATCGGCAGCAGTTAAACTTTTATGGATGTTTTGAATTAGTAAATTCCGGGTGGTTTCAAAATCATCATAGGTAAATGGTTCATTGCTCATTCCGTCGAATTGATTGGTCATTGCGGAACGCTGATCCAATAGGTTTGGGAACAACATTTCATATATAGGTCTCTTACTTGCTAAAAGGCAAAAAAGAAATCCTTTTTTTATTTCATCAGCAAACCCCTCATTTTCTAAAAGATATATAACATCGAACAAATCCCTCGGGTGCTGACGGTCCAGTACGGGGCATATTTTGCCTCCGTAGAGTTGTCCTATAGGTACCATATGAATGAAGCAAAACACATCAAAAGCCGTTTGTGCTTTATTACACAATCCTATTTCTGTTACCGGTGCTATTATGCCTCGCATCTCTTGGCTTATTTCCAGCTTTATTTAGGCCTGATTATTGGTAATTAAAAGCTTGAGTTCTTTTTTTTATGTGATATTCGAGCATTTGGTACAATAGTTTCAATATTGGATTTGATTCGCGCGAGTACTTCTGAAATATGGATTAATGAAGTATTCCTATCCTCAACTGGAATATATGTTAAATCAATATCCACTGAAAGTCGAGGCATATCTCGAAGATAGAGATTGATAGCAGTACCACCGTGAAGTGCAAAGTAATTTTCTTTAGCTACTTCGGGTAATACGCTCAACAACAATAAAACTTGGGATTTATAATTCTCCATTGGCTAGTTCTACTGGAATAGTTATTTTATATTTTGGGTCACTAGTGTCCCATTAAAATTGGGACGTTTTAAAAATTAAATAAATTTGGCCCATTAGGCCTATTTCGTTCTTTGTCATTTTGAAATTTAGTTTTGCTGAAGAGTTCCCGAAGGTTCGTTTTATCGGTCAGGGAGATGCTTAATATCTGCAGCACTTCATAAGTACTTCTCTCCAGTTTCATATAGTGCTGAACGATGGCCACCAAACAATAGGTGCAGATGGCGGCATAGATCTGGATTCGCACGGCATTCTCGGTAGTACCCCAGAACTTTTTGATTTTAAGGTGTTGTTTCAGCCATTTGAAGAACAGCTCTACTTGCCAGCGGTTCTTATAAAGTTTAGCAAACTGTAGGGCTGAGATGTGGGTAGCATTGGTCAAAAAGACGAACTCCCGTTGTTGTAGTTCATCCCAGTATCTGACAAGCCGCAGTGACTCAGGATAGTACTGCTTTGGGTAAAATCCAGTCAACCCAATGGTCAGATCTGAAAGCACGTTCCTGGGCAATCTGCGTTTCCACTTGATGGATCTGTACTGTAGGTTATTCTTTGCCCTGATCACAAAGTAAGCACCTATCTGATGGATTTTATACAACATCTTAAAGTTGTTATAGGCTCGATCAAATATATAGTAGGACCCTGGTTCATAGGGAATTTCTTTCATAACCTTTGAGTCGTGTACTGAAGCTTCGGTAATATGAAAAAATGCCGGTATCTGTGTTTCCACATCATACAAGGTGTGTACTTTGATCCCGCCTTTTCTCCTTCGGAACTTTGCCCACCAGAATACGGAAAGACATAGGTCGATCGTTGTCGAATCGAAAGCATAGACGTGGCCACTCAGATCGAAGATGTTGGTAGTTCTGGTTTCTCTGGCCTGGTTTACCAAATAGTAGGCATACTCCTCAAAGATATGGTAATCCCTGTCCTGATTGGCCCTTGCCAAAGATGATTTAGAGACATTCTTCCCCATTCCCAAATGATAACATTTGGATCGGTGGGCATCAAGTGCGATCACCAGATCCCTAAGGCTTTCACGATTGGAGAGCTGGCCGAACATCAAAGCGAGCAACTGGTTCCAGCAGGTGAAGTGTTTCACATATTTATCCCCCCGATAGATACGAACAATATAATTGAACTTATTTCTATCCAAAAATGAAACAAGCTGTGAGAAAACGAATTTGTCTTTATGCATTGCAAATCTGTATAAGAATTGCAAAAGTTAAAATTGAAATCCGTTTAATCGAAAAACCTCTGTAACTAACTATATTTCAAATATTTCAAAGAACTATTTTAGATTTTAATGGGACAGTAATGATTTTGGGTCATAAACACCATTCTTTACAATACTACGCTTTCCACTTCCTAAATTTATTTTATCCATATTCAGGTGTTTTACCCAATTAAGGTTGGCTTTTTCAGCTAGATACTTAAATAGGCGGTTTACCTTGATGGAGGTACCGTTTTCCAGTAAATCTTGAACAAGGTTTGGTCTTAGATTGTTTAAACCCTCCATTAATTGGTAACATTCTATTAATTCTTGATGTTTTGGAGCCAAAAATAGGCACTCTAACATGGCCCTGGCGGCTCTGGATACTTTTATTGAGAAGGTTTTTAGTTCTAGTTCAATAAGGCCTATATCAGCGGGTAGAAATGAAGAACTGTGATAATCCAATTTTACACTCCAGTCATGTTTTATGCACCAGGTGGGCAGCTTTTCATGTTGTCCACCAAAAAGTGTTACCTTATTTGGCGAAAGTTCCAAGTAATGGGATTTACCAAGCAGGGATAAGGCCATCTTGCCTGCAGGATGAACATACATCCCAGCTTGTTCTTGAAGTGAATAGATTGCACCTTCATAACCAACCTTATCACCCGAACGTATCATGGCACCGGTTCCGATTGAGGTAAACCAGCCACTTTTTTTTATTCTTGTCAAGTAACTGATTAGAAAACCCTCTTTGAGTTAGCCATGCGGTCAGATAAACTATTGAAGATGGCTTTAATTATAGAAGAGAGTTTATTTTTTGTTCTTTTTTTAAACTCATGGTTGATAAAATTTATTTTTTTTAAGCCAAAGCAAATATATGGTTTATTTTTTGATCTACATATAAACCAATGGTTTATGCAAAATAATCTTTTTAAACCAGATATTATCTAGGATTAATTTTTTTAGCTACATTATAAATCCGCTTAAGAGCTACTTTTGAAGTAAAAGGCCTCGTGAGTATCCAAATAAATTAAAGGACATTGGTGTATTTTTCGTTATCTGGGGTTAATTCATTAACTCATGCATATACATTAAATATTGC
The DNA here is from genome assembly GCF_030291335.1 of Arenibacter flavimaris. Classification (NCBI taxonomy): domain Bacteria; kingdom Pseudomonadati; phylum Bacteroidota; class Flavobacteriia; order Flavobacteriales; family Flavobacteriaceae; genus Arenibacter; species Arenibacter flavimaris. The sequence goes on along the minus strand of NZ_JASWIM010000004.1, from coordinate 137,241 downwards.
CTACAAGAATTTAGAATAGTGACTAACTTACCATATAAAACGTAATATCGAAATAGAGGTGAATAAGCTAGTTTTTAAATAGGAATTTGTGTCATAGCGGATATTTTTTGAAGGTAAGGGGAAGCAAGAAACCTATTCAATTTTTGTGTATTGGCCTTCCTTTTCTATGATTTACATTCAGTCATAATAATGGTGCTACTTGCTAATATAATTTTAAAACGTCATATCAATCTGAGCTTTAGAATACGATTTACCCTGACTTTGTTGCAATATTTTTAGAAATTCACCCTGACTTTGTTACAAAAAATTGAAATGGTTGAGCATTCACAGTTATAAAAAATAGTGGAATTTTTCCTGTAAGCTCAATTTGAGATATGATTACTCATTGATTCTTGAAAATAATTCTATATAAAAATGAGTATTACTATCCCCATAATTGCCATATTTGGAGAAAATATAACCCATTGTAAAAAATAAGAAAGCTGTCCTTTTTCCAAAATACCAGAGGATAATGGGACAATTAGGAGAGAATATAAAGCTTGCCCGTAAACGAAGAAAGCTTACAACAATTCAGGTATCCGAACGGGCAGGTATAGATAGAAAGACTTTGTATCAGATAGAAAGGCGAAGTCAAAGGTAGCGATCGGTTCATATTTTAATGTTCTGATTGCCCTTGGTTTGCAACATGATTTCTTGAAGTTGGCAACAGATGATGTATTCGGAAGAAAACTTCAGGACTTGGATTTATTATAACAGGGAAGAATGGCACAAGGTAAATTTGATAAATAGGTTTAACATTGGCAAGGAATGCCATAAGCTAAGATGATAGGTGTTCTTGCGGCCCATTATACCAAGCGAAAAAAAGCCTTTAGCTTCGAATACGATAAGCATTGGATAAAATCACAACAACAATAAATGGCAGCGGCATTTATGGATGGCTAGCTGTTGTCCATATTAATTATGTCGATAAAAATCGAAAATTTCGATGTATTCAGCATATCTGTCGTTGGCATAGACATCTTGCCATATTGCATACTGGGCAAGTGTCCCTTAAAAGCTCAATTAACGAGACTATTAAAAGAAGCCACAAATAGGACATATTAGAATAAATTTCTCGAATTTATAAAGTAGTCTGGCAATACGGCCGTGGCTGTTGCAGAAATTATTTATGAGCAAGAGATGGATTTAAGCAGGCTGTTTATAGACTTTTCAAATAAAATTCATTATTTTTTAATTGGTCTATTTCCCCTCATTATACCCATCCGTTTTCTTGGGGACTAAATTGGGGTTTAAAATATCAAACAATAACATTAAAGAGATTATGCTTATGAACAATTTAATGTCATAATAATTATTGCGGCATATTTATAGGAAATCAACTTCCAGAATATAAATCCCTCTCATTATATTTTTTCCTTTCACTTTTATTTCTACTATATTATAGATAAAGATTTTTAAGGTGTATAAGTATACTAACAGCAGTATATTGTAAGGAATTAATAAATTTTGATTAATATTGAGCGGTTCAACTATTTAAAGTTGAATATTACTTCATACTTCAATAGATTTTTAAAGGAATATATTAAAGTTTACTTGGAAACACAGTGACGACGAATAAGGTAGAGGGTGATAATTTTTTGGTTAAAGAGCTTATCAATGGCAATGAAAAGGCCTTTAGAAAACTCTTTGATTTCTATAGGAACGACCTCTATAGATTCAGTTTAAGTATGGTTTCTTCAGAAGATCATGCCGAGGAAATAGTTCAGGATGTTTTTATGAAAATTTGGATCAAGCGAGGATCCTTAAATCCTGAAATGTCTTTTAAGTCCTACCTTTTCACCATTACCAGAAACAAAACCATAAAATTTATGAAAAAAGCTGCTAATAATAGAAAGCTGAGGGAAGAGATTTTTTACAGGAAACAAAAATTTGTCAACTCCACTGATCTTTATGTGCGGGAATTGGAATTGGAATCCCTTAAACAAGAAGCGTTGGACAAATTATCACCCAGAAGGAGGAAAATTTTCGAAATGTCCAGAAATGAAAATAAAAGCTATGAAGAAATAGCCTATGAATTGGGTATTTCAATTAGCACAGTGCGGAATCAAATGAGTACCTCATTAGAGATTCTTCGCGATTTTATATTTAAAAATAAGGATATCGGGCTTGGAATTTTATTATTTTATGCAGGTTGGGTTTAGGATAAGAGTTTCATTTTGAGTAAATTAACAATGGATTTTTGATATTTTGACGCTTTGTTTTTTGTCATATCTTTAAAGAAAACCACAAAAAAAAACAACTTCAATAGTATTCCATAAAGTTTCAAGGGTATTATATCTGTTACCATTGATGTAATTATCATGAAATCATTCGAAAATAAAGAGTTATTTATTAAATATATAAGGCGCGAGTGTTCAGAAGAAGAACTGCGGCAAATTATTGCTTTTTTTAAAAAGGCCAAAGATTTTTCCAGTGTTCCTACTATTGAAGAGGTCTCTAAATTACTGGAGGATTATCCGGATATGGCGGAAGAAGTCGCCAATCGTATTTATAACAATGTATTAGAAACTGAAAAAGACGAACATCCGCGCATTAAGACCAAAAAGACATATACCATTTTGAAATATGCTGCAGCGGCAGTTATAATCGGTATTCTCACAACATCTTATTTTTTAAGTGACAATAGGTACAATAGTCCACAGGTGAACATTCCTAAAAATGTGGTCAATAATGTTGAGCCAGGTACGGATAAAGCTACTTTGACCTTAGAGGACGGTACAGTGGTAGCATTGCAAAAGGGGAATGCGGTTCAAACCCAAAATGCAAACAGTGATGGGGAAAAGATAGTTTACAAAACTGTAGGGGTAAATCCAACGGAAATAGTATACAATTATTTGACTATACCAAGGGGAGGGCAATTTAATGTTGTTTTATCCGATGGGACTGAGGTTTGGTTAAATTCCGAGACCCAGTTGAAGTATCCAGTGCATATTGTGGATGGTCAGGACCGGGAAGTGGAGCTGGTTTATGGAGAGGCATATTTTGATGTATCCCCAAGCACGGAACACGGAGGTTCAAAATTTAAAGTTCTGAACAATGCCCAGGAGGTTGAAGTTTTGGGAACCGAATTTAATGTAAAGGCGTACAGGGACGATAACAATATTTATACCACATTGGTCGAAGGTAAGGTGGTAGTAGGTTATGGGGATGTAGAACAATATTTAACTCCAAACCAACAGTCGCATTTAAATCTGGAGAATAATAGTATTGAAGTAAGGGTTGTTGATGTAAATGTGGAAACTTCATGGAAGAATGGAATCTTCAGCTTTAAGGGTATGCCATTAAAAAATATAATGAAAGTAATATCCAGATGGTACGATGTAGATGTCGTATTTGAAAATAAGGAGATTGAATCTATAAAATTCAAAGGCGTCTTGGACAAATATCAATCCATTGAGGAAATTCTCAATATTATGATGTCAAGTACCATTAATAATTATGAAATAAAAAATAAGACCATAATTCTTAGATAGCATTGGATGCTATAAAGGGATTAACATTGGTCCAAGGAGACCAAATTGGAAAGACTTAGATTAATTATAAAACAATGTAGCCAATGAAATAAAAAATAACAAAAAAAGGAGATAAAGTTTAACCGACTAAAGTATAAAGCTCTATCCCCTAGTATCATTATCAATTAATTAAAATAATTAACTAATAAATAAGCGACTAATTTATGAAAAATAATCTTAATAGGGCTGGTTTCCCTTATGGCAAAATGCTCTTTATATTCTTTATGCGTACATTCATATACTTATTTTGCGCTACCCTTTTTGCTTTAACACCCGTAGATGTTGTCTCCCAAAATTCCAAAATAGTAATTGAAAAGGACAAGATACTAAGTGTGGACCAAGTCTTTGATCTTATTATGGAGCAGACAGAATATAGGTTCTTTTATGAAGAAGGCATATTTAAGGACTATCCCAAAGTACATCTGCGAAAAGGAGTAATTAGAACGAACAAGCTGCTAAAAGAAAGTCTGACCCAGGGCAACCTTAATATTACCGTTACAGCAAACGATGCCATACTAATAAAGGAAAATCCTCCTAAAATCATAGAAGAAGAGCAGACAGAATACCAAGTATCCGGTACCATAACAGATCAGAATGGTCAGCCTTTACCAGGGGCAAGCGTCGTTGAAAAAGGAACCAATAACGGTACCCAAACCGATTTTGATGGCAACTTTATCTTAATCGTTAAAGAGGAAAATGCGGTATTAGAAGTTTCTTACATAGGTTATGAAACCCAAGAACTTCCGTTGAACGGAAGATCAGAGGTAACAATAGTCCTTAAGGAAGATGCGGCCAGTTTGGATGAAGTTGTCGTTGTAGGTTATGGAACAAGAGCTAAACAAGCTGTTACCGGTGCCGTGGCCGTGGCAGATTTGAATACTTATAACAGAGTACCGGTGAACAATATAATAGAGACGGTCAAGGGTACATTGCCTGGATTGAATGTTGCAGGTATTAATAGTGCAGGTGCTGTAGCAGATATTACGATAAGAGGCCAAAACTCTATTGGAGCAGGTAATAGTCCATTAATTGTTGTAGATGGTATAATATATAATGGATCATTGGGGGATATCAGGCCAGATGATATTGAAAATTTAACAGTTCTAAAGGATGCCAGTGCCGCGGCTATATATGGCGCAAGATCGGCAAATGGTGTTATTTTGATTGAAACTAAAAAAGGGGGAGGTATCAATGGAAAACCTCGTTTTAATTTTAAATTGGTAAATAGTGTTTCCAACCAATTAGAACCTAATCCCGTGTATACCGATGGATGGTTTCAGAATATCCTTGATATTCGAGAAGCACAGGGTTTAGACGCTGACCCTAATTTGATTCGAAGCTATTTAACCGAACAAGAACAAATCAATTATGATGCAACTCCTGATCATCAATTTACTATTCCAGACCCCAATGATATTGGTATAAGGGATGGATTTTTAAGATCTGTAGACTTTAGCGTATCCAACTCCACGGAAAAATCGAACTATTTTATCTCACTTGGAGTTACGAATCAAGAAGGGGTAGTCCTCAATGATGACTTCAGACAGTATACTACTAGGATCAACCATAGTTCCAATCTTACTTACTGGTTGAATCTTTCGGTTTTAGCTTCTGCGAGTTTGAGGGATTTTTCGGGCTCTGAACCATCTATATCTGCCGTAACACGCCTAAGTCCATATGCAAGTTTGTACGACGAAAATGGAAACCCTATAAGATTCCCACAAACAACCACATCTTCTAGTAATCCACTTTATGCAATAGCGTCAGAACATTCAAGGCTTTCCAATAGTTTAAATGGAGCCATTAAATTAAGATTTGATGTGCCATGGATAAAAGGGTTGTCTTATACCTCTACATATTCTAACAATTTTAGGTGGGACAAGAATAGAACTTTCTATGGTGAATTTAGCTCAAGGGGTGAAGATAATGACGGTTATGGTGACAGATCCTATTCTCATAATTATTATAGGTTGTTTGATAATTTAATAACGTTTAAGCGACTTTTTGCCCAGAAACATGCTATTGATCTTACTTTGCTACACTCATTAGAGCAAACAGACTTTGAGAATGAGGAATTAACCGCAAGCGGGTTCGATAATTATGCTTTGGGTTCTTACGGGTTGTCCGACGGAACTGTTCAAACTGTGAGCACTGGAGGTGGCGAGAGTGCCGCTATCGGACAGATGGCCCGTTTAAATTATACTTATGACAATAAGTACAGTATTACCGGTACTGTTCGTCGTGATGGCTATTCCGCTTTTAGTGAAAATAACAAATGGGGGGTGTTTTCATCAATTGGAGCAAACTGGAATATCACCAATGAAAATTTTATGGTCGATTCGAAGCTGTTTAGTACACTTTCCCTATCGGCATCCTATGGAAGCGTAGGAAACAGATCAATAGATCCTTATGCCACACTGTCCAGGGTTTCAACGGGAAAAGTCATTTTTGCAGACAGTGAGGATTATGTTGTCACCCAAGGGATAAACCGTCTCGGTAATAATTCATTGGGATGGGAAAAAACAACGGGCTTAAATTTAGGATTGGACTTTGGTCTATTGAAAAATCGTATTTCTGGAAGATTGGATTATTATAATACATCCACAACAGATTTGATTTTTGAGTTGTCTTTACCTAGCGCCACTGGACCTGAAGAATCAAGTATTCTTGACAATATAGGTGAAATAAAAAATCATGGGTTTGAAGTATCTCTTAATACCCAGAACATTATAAAGCCCAATTTCAATTGGACATCCAATCTAGCTTTTTCCTTAAACCGAAATAAAATAGAGACTATTCTAGGGGAAGATAATGATGGGGACGGGGTTGAGGACGATATTCCCCAATCTAGCCTATTTATAGGTGAAAGTCTGGGTACAATATTTGATACACGGGTCATTGGTATGTGGCAAGAGGACGATACCGATATAATGGCAGGCTTAGAACCAGGAGACTATAAGATCGAAGATATTAATGGTGATGGAGTAATAACCTCAGATGACGACCGTCATATAATAGGTAATACCAATCCTAATTACCGCTGGAGTTTTACGAACACATTTAATTATAAGAATTTTTCTTTGCTGATGTATGCCTATTCTGTTTGGGGGGGGGATAATTGGTATTTATCTGGCAGTAATGATCCACATTTGGATTTCGGTGTGAACAGAACAGACCTCAATCATCCCATTTACGATTATTGGACACCTAACAATCCCAATGCCGAATACCCTAGACCCAACTATAATGACAATGCGGCTTACACGAGTAAAAAATATTACGACCGAAGCTTTATTAAGCTTCAAAAGGTTGCTTTAAGTTATGATATGTCCAGCATCTTAAATCCCATAACAGGAATAGAAGGGTTCGTTTTAACCCTAAGTGCCGATAATCTTTTTGTATTTGCGCCCCACTGGGATGGATTGGATCCAGAAACGCAACAGGGATTGACTAGTGATGCTAGACCATCCATTAGGAATTTTCAATTATCCTTATCGCTAAACTTTTAAAATAAATAAAATGAAAGAATTAAAAAATATATGTGCGTTATTGATGGTGTTATTTATTGTTGTAGCGTGCAGTGAAGATAACTACTTAATCGAAGAACCGAAGGATTTTCTGACACCAAGTAATGCTTTTGTTTCGGAAGAAGGTTTTATTTCCGCTTTGACAGATATATATCTTGATAATAGGGATGTTTTCTATAGTCCGGGAGATAATATTGGAAATTTTAGTCTGCTGGGCATCGACCTTGATCTGACGTACGCAAATGAGCCAAGTGCTAACGTATATACAGATGAAGTTTTTCAGTGGGACACCTTCAATGCAGATTCAGACTTTGCCTCTCAATGGTACCGTAATTTTTATAGATTGATTTTTAAAGCTAACACCATTATTGGTAGAATAGACGATATCGATTGGGAATCAGAAAAAGATCGCAATGCCGTAGAGGCAGAAGCAAGATTTTTAAGAGCGAACTATTATAGGTACTTGGCAAACATGTACGGTGGTGTTCCGATTGTTTTGGAAGAAGCCAGTGAACCGCGTTTTGATTATGTTAGGGAGACTCGCGAAAATGTTTATCTCCAGTGCAAAGCTGATTTAGAGTATGCTGTACAGCATATGTACACAGTGGATGAGGTTCCCGGGGGACGTGCACCTAGGGCAGCGGCTTATCATGTCCTAGCAGAAGTGAATATTCAACTTGAAGACTATCAAGGCGCAATAACTGCAGCATCTGCCGTAATTGATGGTGGTGATTATGCTTTGATGACGTCAAGGTTCGGACTTTATTCGGATTTTGAGTGGAGAGGGTATGATTATACCGGTCCTGCAGAACCATGGGGGGATGTGTATTGGGATATGTTCCGTACGGGTAACTTCAATAGGTCCTCTGGAAATACCGAAGCAATCTGGAATGTACAGTTTGAGTATGATGTACTTGGTGGTAATACAGATAATCCTAGAGGGAACTTTGTTTTGGAAAGATGGGTAGGAGGAGCTGTTTATTGGAATGGTGGACAAGCTCGCGATTTAAACGGTGTCCGAAATATGTATAAAGATACCCTAATGGGCAGACCTACTGGTTTTGGGGGTTCTACCGATTATCTTAGAAATCAGGTTTGGAATTTTAACGGGGATTTTGACAATGATATAAGAAATTCTAAATATAATGTGCAACGTACGTATTATTGGAATAATCCTGAAAGTGAATTTTTTGGGATGCCCTTTAGTGAAGATACCTATGACCCTACCTTAATAGAGAGGTTCAGATCGGGTAGGATAGACAATCCATCATTCAAGAAAAATGTGGCACTTTTACATGAAGAGTATAGATTGCAAGATGAAGAGAATAATACAGATGGAAGAATCTATAAAGACTGGTATATCATTAGGCTTGCAGAAACATATTTGTTGAGGGCAGAAGCATATTACCGCAACAATAACAGTGATTTAGCGGCCGCTGATATTAACGTCATCAGGAACAGGGCCAATGCTTCTCCTGTGACGCCGGGCCAAGTAGATCTAGATCTTATCTTGGATGAAAGGGCTCGTGAGCTCCATTTTGAGGAGTATCGAATAAGCACGCTTTTGAGAATGGGAAAACTGGCCGAGTATGTCAGAAAATATCATTCTGCCACCCTTGAAAATGGTTATGTAATTGATGATCGTATCAATTTAATGCCTATTCCAAATAGCGAGATTCAAGCAAATAAGGATGTTGTTCTCGAACAGAATCCGGGATATTGAGTTTGTTAGTTTGGTTGAGTTAGTTTCGAATAGTGCCATCACAAAAGTGTTGGGGTGGCACTATTTTTAAATTAATCATCAACTAAAAGTAAAAGGATAATTGTTTGCCAATATTGACAAATGTCAATTAGTCAATAGTTTTTATTCAAGCGCTATGCTATATAGCCGATACTTGGATTTTCCGTTAGCGTACCTTTTTTTCTACCGTAAGCTTCCAAGAATTTTAGAATATCGAGGATATATCTTTTTGTTATGTAGTGAAGTGAAAACCAGTATTACAAATATGAAACTTAAAAGAAAAATGCGAATCAGAACAACACATAAATTCATAGTACTAGGATTAGTATTCCTAATGGTGGTGCCTTTGCAAGCAAAAGGAGGAGGCTTCAGCGATGCGGCAGAATTCGGTTTTTCCCCGGATGCCACGGGAACGGAGAACGTAAGGTCGCTTCAAGCGGCCCTGGATCAAGGGGGCAATATCATTGTGAGCAGACCGGGTACCTACAAAGTGGCCGGTACGTCTTACATTGGAAGCAATACCTCTATCGAATTTGGCAAAGGTGTCATACTCCAGAAAGTTGATGAAGAAGGGCTTTTTTCCCATGTACTCTTGAACAAGGGTGCTCTGACCAGAACCTGGGATGAGCATATTGCCGTAAAAGGTTTGCACATTGAGGTGAACGGTGTGGTAAAGCGCTATGATAAGATATTCGGATTGAGGGGACAATTGGCATTTTTCTATGTGAAAGATCTGCGCATAGAAGGATTCCGGTGTTATGATATAGAGGGGAATCAGTTCAGCATACATGTGTGCACCTTCGAAGATCTACTGATCGATGATACCATCCTCGTTGGCGAGAAGGACGGTATCCATCTTGGCCGCGGTAACCGATTCAAAATTTCAAATGCCACGTTCAAGACCCTGGACGATGCGCTTGCGCTCAATGCCCACGACTATGCCACGTCCAATCCCGAAGTTGGATGGATTGAGAACGGGGTGATCGAAAATTGCCACGATCTGAGCTTGCAAGGCCAGCCCTTGGTGGGTTATTTCTGCAGAATCCTGGCGGGCGGTTGGATTGATTGGGAGAAGGGATTGGAACTACAAAATGCGGATGCAGTCGTCAGTGGTGGCAGAATTTACCGGGTGGACGGAATAGGACCGGACGGCAAGCCTGACAAAAAGGTCTACGTGACCAAGACCAGGCCGACCCACAAGGAAGGAACCGTGGTGCTGGATGGTATCAAGTGGGTGATGATGCAGGACGATGTGCAGTACACCGCAGGTGTGCGTAACGTGGTGTTCAGGGATATATTTCTCGAAAAACCACGACAGACCTTTTCCATCCACTTCGATAACAGCAGTTGGAGCAGGTCCTATTATCCCGGTGCGGAAATACCGGAACAGAAACAATTATTGTTCGACAATGTAAGGGTACTACATGACGGTGACAAACCTTTCATAAAGGTCAACACCCCCGTTGACGTATTTACGGTAATGAATAGCAGTCTTAGAAACACGGGCATCCTGTTCCATGGCAAGAAAGGCTATGTGCCGGATTACGGAAAAACACAAATTAATTTTTATGGCAACATTCTCAATAAAGAAGGTGAGATGGTGCTGGTCGAAAATACGATACCCGGAAAGGAGATAGAAATAAGGACAGTCAATAATATTGAAATATCTGATGACTTTAAGGCCTTGATCAAAGAAGGGGAGGGCAAAATCACTTTTAAATCTGACCTTACCGGACTTAAATGAAAATCAGGACTAAAAAATGGCTTTATTTCCTGCGTATTCTAATATTTCCTCTGTTCTTAATTGTTTTAATTTCTGCAATCGACTTTGTCAGGATATCCAGTTATGAAATTACAAAGAAAAGAAAGGATGTGGAGCGAGTCACTGAAGGGAGCTTAAAGTGCGAGGAGGATGAAGTCTATTATGACCTTGTCAATGGAAAGCAGGACATTGATTGGGGCAGGTTGGAAGGCACATTGGAATATAGTCATCTGGAATACGACCTATCGGACTTTCATTTGGTAAACCTGATAAGAATACTTTATGAATATGGTGACAGAATCCCTGATCCCTATCTAAAAAAGATTGAAGATTCGCTGTTCGATTTTCGGTATTGGTGGGACGAGCCCGGGGAAAACGGCATGTGCTACTGGAGCGAGAACCACCAGATATTATTTGCCTCCGCGGAGTACCTGATAGGGCAAAAATACCCGGAAGCGCTGTTTCCTAGAAGCGGACTGACCGGCAGCCAGCACAAGGAAAAGGCCAGGAAGCGGATTCTGGATTGGTTGGAGATGAGGTGGAACTATGGGTTCACAGAATTTTATTCGGCGGCCTACTATCCCGAGGATATGGGTGCGCTCATCAACATCATCGACCTTTCGGAGGATGATGAGGTGGTCGACAAGTGCCGGATTATCCTGGACCTGTTGATGTACGACGTTGCCTCCCAGACCAGCAGCAGTACCATGTTCGTGTCGGTGACCGGGAGGGCCTACGAGCGGGGACGTACAGGAGCACCTTGGGTGAATAGCTTTAGGGAACTTACCAACTATTATTGGGGGGATGGCAAGGAGATAGACGCGGACATGATCTTTGCGATTATGCGGTCGAACCGCTACCGGCTACCACCGGTATTCACGGAAATAGCCATGGACAGTTCCAATGTGGTAATCAAACAGTGCAACGGGCTGGACCTCCCCGATTTAAAGAAAGAGGGATACTATGGCCTGGATGACAGAAGCATGATGATGCAGTGGGGCATGGAATGCTTCACTAACCCTGAGATCATCAGGAACACGATGGCCCAAATCCGAAAATGTAACATGTTCTCCAACAAGTTTTTGGCAGATACCAAATACCTGGATTTTACACTGATCAAGGCCTTGCATCTGGAGCCCTTACTCTCCAAGGCATTGAAAATGCAGTCCAATGGGGCAGCGATACAGCAAGGAAATACCTACACCTACAGGACCAAGGATTACTCATTATACACAGTTATGAAGTATCATCCCGGCACTTATGGTTCTCAACAGCATGTGGCGGGAATGAACATCGGGAACCACTTTAGCATTTTCCATATGTATCCTGCCAGAAGTGGAGGAAGTAAGGATGCTTCACCCGGATATTGGGTAGGTTATGGCCATCTGCCCTATTCCGTGCAGGATCAAAATGTAAACCTTTCTATATACAATACACCTGAAAAGAAGGCAATAATGGAGTTGGATTTGATTGATTTTACCCATGCCTATTTCCCCGAGACGTTATTCGATACCACGCATGTCGCGAATAACTATGCTTTTGGTAAAAAGGATGAAACCTACAGTGCGTTCATTGGTACCAATGATTTCATTGTCCGGGACAAAAAGGATATAATCCAGCCCGGGAAAAAAGTATTTTGGATCACCGAGGCGGGCTCTAAATATGAAGACGGTTCTTTTGATCTTTTTATCCAGCGGATAAAGAACAACAGAATAGAATGGGACAGTATGTCCCTTTCACTCACATACCAATCTCTCGACAGGAACTACCACCTGAAGTTTGATGGCGACTTCACAGTTGATGACCAGGTCATCGATTCCAATTATAACAGGTACGATTCCCCTTATGTCCGGTCCGGACACAGGCCGGAAACAATTGAGATCACCCACAATGGCAAATCACTTTTTCTGGATTTTAAAAACATGATAAGAGAAATACGATGAAAAAGATGCAACAAATAGCAGTACTGCTATTGATACTAATTGGGAGCCAGGCAATATCCCAAGATACAATTCTTAACCTTAACAAACCCGAGCGAGAAGCCTGGTTCACGGAGCTGGGTTTTGGCATGTTCATCCACTGGAGCATGGACGTACAATTGGGGATGGTCATCAGCCACAGCATGGTTGGTGCATCGGATGACTATTTGGACCGGTACGTAAATGAGCTACCTAAGACCTTCAATCCAGATGAGTTCGATGCAAGTGAATGGGCGAGAGCTGCAAAGTTGGCCGGCATGAAATACGTGGTTTTTACCACCAAACATCACAATGGATTTTGCATGTTTGATACAGAAACCACGAATTTTGATATCATGAACACCCCTTATGCGAAGGATATCACCAGACAGGTGGTAGACGCTTTTCGAGCCGAAGGGCTGGCCATTGGGTTCTATTATTCTCCTGATGATTTTTATTTTTTGTATGAACAGGGCACACTGATTTCCAGAGATCGACCAGAAGCCCTTGCTTCAGGTAATAAACCACTGTATAAGTATGTGAAAGAGCAGATGGAAGAGCTCATGACCAAATACGGGAAGATTGATATTATTTTTCTGGATGGCAGAGAGCAATATGCCAAGACCGAATTGGCTAAGGTTTGTTGGAAAATTGATCCAGATGTTGTGGTCACAAGAGGCGCCATGGAGACACCCGAGCAGTTTACCCCGGATCAGCCATTGCCAGCTCCATGGGAGGCGAACTACACCTTCGGGGATCAATGGCAATACAGACCAACTAATGAAACTTACAAAAAAGCTAATGACTGTATCGAGAAGCTCATTGACATTAGGGCCAAAGGAGGAAATTTTCTTCTCAACTTCGGGCCGGACGAGAAAGGACTATTTCCTGAGGAGCAGGCGGCAGGATTGAATGAGGTTTCACTCTGGACGTTCATCAATCGGGAAGCATTTGTCAATACCGAACCACTGGACATTGTCAGGGAGGACAACATTTGGTTTTTAAAAAAGAAATTGGAGCATACTGTCTATGCTTTTCTGGTGGAGGAATCTTGGCCCTTGGGAGAGCGTAAAGTGCGTACCATCAAATCATTGAAGGCCGGTAAGAACGCTAAGATATCCGTGCTGGGACAGAACAGCAAGGTGCTCGAATACAACCCTGATGCGGACCCGACACCGATGGTTAAAAACACCAATGCAGGACTTGAAATATCCGTCATGCGTTCCCATAGAATCTATAACGACAGGAAGTGGCCCAATCCCATCGTAGTGAAGCTGGAAGATGTAGTATTCAACCACGAAAAACAGTAAAAAATAAAAGTAACGCCAAAAATGAATTTAAAACATATAAAACCTTTTATAGCCATACTTTACTTAGTACTGGCATCATGTTCAGAAAAGCACAATGACCTTGCGAATATTTCCAATACGCTTTGGTACAATGAACCCGCTACCGAATGGTTGGAAGCGTTGCCTCTCGGTAACGGGCACTTGGGCGCTATGGTCTTTGGTGGGATAAAAGAGGAAAAATTATATCTGAACGAAGAAAGCCTGTGGGCCGGAATACCGGAAGACCCCTACCCGGAAAACGTTGGCGGGCATTATAAGAGATTTCAGCAGTTAAACCTTGAAGGCAACTATGATGAGGCATTTGATTATGCCATGAAAAATCTTGCCGTTTCTCCAACCGCCTATCGATCTTATGAACCACTCGGAAAATTATTTCTCACATTTGGTCATGATAGTCCACCTGAGGCCTATACCCGTAGGCTTGATCTGGAGACTGGGATTTTTACAGTGGAGTATATCATTGATGGGAAGCGCTTTCGCCGTGAGTCATTCATATCTGCAGATTATGATGTATTGGTTTACCGGTTTGAAAGTCTGGATGGTGAACGGCTTTCCTCGCAGATTGATTTTCAGAGAGAAAAAGATGTAACCGTTGAGATTGTAGGTAATCAAATCATAGAAGTAACCGGACAAATCTTTGATGACCCTGAGGGGTTTGATGACAACAGAGGGGGATCTGGTGAGGGAGGATATCATATGAAGTTCTCGAGTCACACAGGGATACTTCAGAACAATGGAGAAACCTTAACTTCTGGAAATAGGCTGAATATCGAAAACAGTACGTCGTTCACCCTTATTGCTAGTGCTGCCACTGACTACTCCATTGAAAAGATGCATTTTGATAGGAGCATAGATTCCAAGAAAAACTCAATGGCTACCCTTCAGGCCGCATTAAAGGTTCCCTATGATCAGATCAGGGCACAGCACATTGTAGAACACTCCGGAATTTTCAATCGGGTAGAACTTGAGATACAAACCGTTTCACCGGACAGCCTTTCGACCGGTGAAAGGTTGGAACGATTGGCCGAAGGTGCAGAGGACGTTGGCCTAGAGCAACTTTTCTTCCAATACGGTAGATACCTGATGATGTCCAGTGGAATGCGCCGGTCCATTTTACCAGCCAGCCTACAAGGTATTTGGAGCCACAAAATGTGGGCACCTTGGGAGTCTGACTTCCATTTGAACATCAATCTGCAAATGAACTACTGGCCCGTGGAGGTCTGTAACCTAACGGAAGCGGCACTTCCACTTTCAAAGTTTATGCAAGGCCTTGCAAAAAGAGGTAAGGTTCCTGCCCAAAAGTATATTGGCTCCGATGGCTGGATGGCACATCACGCGACCAACCCATTCGGTCGAGTCACTCCGAAAGGATCCTATCAGCAGTCGCAGGTCGCAAACGGGTATTGTTTTCCGCTTGGAGGTGCTTGGATGTCACTTACGCTTTGGCGGCATTATGAATTCACGAAGGATGAAAAATACCTGAGGGAATCCGTTTATCCCCTTATAGCCGGGGCTTCAAAGTTCATACTTGACTTTTTGCAGGAAAATGAAAAAGGCGAGCTAGTCACGGCACCATCCTATTCTCCGGAAAACTCCTATATCAATCCAGCGACTGGGAAACCACAATTGAATACCGTGGCTTCCACAATGGACATGCAAATAATCAGAAGTGTTTTTGAAGCTTGCCTTGAAGCTGAAAAAGTGCTTGGGACGAATGAGTTATCCGACCGGATTAGTGCTGCAATGAAGCGGTTGCCGGTCACCAAGGTCGGTTCGAACGGGACCATACAGGAATGGTATGAGGACTATGAAGAAGTGGATAAGGGACACAGGCATATTTCGCATTTGTTCGGCCTTTATCCCTCGAGCGAAATTTCCCCTGAAACCCCTGTGTTGTTTGAAGCGGCCGAAAAAACCATTGAACGGAGACTGGCGGAGGGAGGAGGACAGACAGGTTGGAGCCGGGCCTGGATCGTCAACTTCTACGCGCGCCTTGGTAATGGGGAACAGGCACACGAACATTTAGAAGGGCTTATCGGGGAGCAGTTAAGCCCCAACTTTTTCGATCTGCACCCTCCAGGGATTTTTCAGATCGATGGAAATTTCGGGGGTACGGCAGGAGTAGCGGAAATGCTCATCCAATCCCATGTACCGGGAAAGATCTATTTGTTGCCCGCCTTACCGGAAGCGTGGAAAACTGGAAAAGTGAAAGGGTTGAAAGCAAGGGGGAACTTCGTGGTGGATATGGAATGGAAAAATGGAGCGGTTACCAAGGTGAACATCTACTCGCCGATTGGTGGAGAAGTGACCTTGATAGCAGGAGATAGGAGTAAACGTATCTCTCTAGCACAGCAAGAGACCAAATCCGTAAAGTTTAACTAGTCAAGATATACCTAATTAATTACGGTTATATGAAACATCAGAAACTAACAAAAATATTAATTCTGGTATTTATCGGGATTTCATTCAGTATCAATGCCCAAAAAAAATCGATTTACCAAAAGGGTTGGATCGATTTTAACAAGAACGGTCAGAAGGACATTTTCGAAGACCCGGATGCTGAAATTGATTCCAGGGTCGAGAATCTATTGAGTCAGATGAACGTGGATGAGAAAACAGCTCAATGTGCCACGCTATACGGCTACAAAAGGGTTCTGAAAGATGAATTGCCCACTCCCGGTTGGAAAAACGAGGTTTGGAAAGACGGTATTACCAATATAGACGAGCAGCTCAATGGTCTTAAACCTACGGCGTATTCCTATCCGTACAGCAAGCATGCAGAGGCCATCAACACCATTCAAAAGTGGTTTGTAGAAGAAACAAGACTGGGTATTCCTGTAGATTTTACCAACGAAGGAATTCACGGTCTTAATCACGAAAAGGCGACCCCCCTTCCTGCACCTATAGCCATAGGCAGTACCTGGAACAAAAAGCTGGTAAGACAGGCAGGAGAAATAGAAGGAAGGGAAGGAAAGTCGCTGGGTTATACCAACATTTACGCACCCATTCTTGATTTGGCCAGAGATCCACGATGGGGCAGGGTAGTCGAGTGTTACGGAGAAGATCCATATCTGGTTTCCGAACTAGGTATCCAGATGGTAAAGGGGATCCAATCGCAAGGTTTGGCTTCCACATTAAAGCATTATGCGGTATATAGCGTTCCCAAGGGCGGACGAGACGGTAGGGCACGAACCGACCCTCACGTGGCTCCCAGGGAATTGCACCAGATGCATTTGTATCCCTACAAAAGAGTGATTGGCGAAGCCAATCCCAAAGGCGTGATGAGCAGTTATAACGATTACGATGGCGTACCCGTGAGTGGAAGCTATTATTTCCTGACCGAACTGCTGCGTCAGGAGTACGGTTTTAACGGGTATGTAGTTTCAGATAGTGAGGCCGTGGAGTTTCTTCATAGAAAACACCATGTTGCCAAAGATTATAAAGAAGGTGTAAGACAGGTTGCCGAAGCCGGTCTGAATGTGCGCACCCATTTTACCCAACCCAAGGATTATATTTTGCCATTGAGGGAATTGGTCAATGATGGGGAACTTTCTATGGCAACGCTCGATCGGAACGTGAGAGACGTTCTTCGGGTGAAATTTGAACTGGGACTTTTTGATGAGCCCTATGTGAAAGACCCCAAAGCCGCAGATAAGATAGTGGCCCATGATACTGAAGACTTTGTCCTGCAAATGGCCAAAGAGTCGTTGGTACTTCTTAAGAATGAAAGGAACACGTTGCCCTTTAATCTCAACAAGCTCGATAATATTCTGGTAACCGGGCCTCTTGCAGTTGACAAGTCGGTCTATGTAAGTCGATACGGGCCTCAAAATTTGGAAGTGAAAAGCGTACTGGAAGGCATTCAAAATTATGTAGGAAGTAAAGCCGATGTTGATTTCTCTTTGGGCTGTGAAGTTGTGGATGAAGCCTGGCCGGAGAGTGAGATAATCCCTATTCCGCTTTCAAAACAGGAGCAGCAGATGATCGATGAGGCCGTTGCTAAGGCCCAAAAGTCTGATGTCATCATTGCCGTAATGGGCGAGGATGAAAAACGCTGTGGGGAAAGCCGATCAAGAACGGGTCTTGGTCTACCGGGAAGACAGTTTCAATTGCTGCAAGCTCTGAAGGACACAGGAAAACCCATAGTGCTTGTACTTATAAACGGAAGACCCTTGACGATCAATTGGGAGAACCAATACCTTCCGGCTATATTGGAAGCGTGGTTTCCTAATGTGGAAGGACCCAAAGCGATTGCCCAGACTTTATTCGGCGATTACAATCCGGGAGGAAAATTGCCCATCACCTTTCCGAGATCCGTGGGCCAGTTGGAGCTGAACTTTCCCTACAAACCGAGTTCCCAGGTCGGTCAGCCCTCATCGGGTCCCAACGGCACAGGTAAAACATCTGTAGTAGGAGAGCTTTACCCATTTGGTTACGGATTGAGTTACACGCAGTTTGACTACAAAAACTTAAAGATCACACCTGAAACAGGCAAGACACAGCAGGAGATAGCTGTATCCGTGGATGTGACCAATACCGGTAAACTTAAGGGCGATGAAGTTGTGCAACTCTACTTTAAGGATTTGGTGAGCAGTGTGATCGTGTATGAATTGCAGCTCAGGGGTTTTGAGCGGATCACATTAAATCCTGGCGAGACCAAAACGGTCAACTTCAACCTGAAACCGGAGGACCTTCAACTGTTGGATGGAGATATGAACTGGACGGTGGAGCCCGGCGACTTTGAAATATTGATCGGTTCCAGCTCGCAGGATATTCACGCAAAGGGGAGTTTTAGATTAGAATAACATAAACCGACGAAAAAATAATATCAATGCATAAAAGAACAGTACTCCTATATTTTTTACTGGCAATAGCCAATGTGGCTTTTTCACAGTATGGAAAAGTTTACGATGACATGTCCCTGGAAAGTGAAATCCTGGGCATGGAGAAAAAGTATTCCATTTACTTACCACCTGATTATGAAGTTTCGAATCGCAGTTATCCCATACTGTATTTACTCCATGGGTTGGGAGATGATCATACAGGTTGGGTACAGTTTGGAGAAGTAAAAGGAATTGCAGATCGGGCGATCGAAAATGGATCGGCAACTCCTATGATCATTATTATGCCAAATGCCAAGCAGGATCGGAGTGGGTATTTCAACTGGATTCGGGAAGATGATTGGAATTTTGAGAATTTCTTTTTTGAGGAGTTGATGCCACATGTAGAGGAGACTTATAGAATAAGAAAAGATAAGCGTTACCGGGCAATTGCCGGATTATCAATGGGCGGAGGAGGCACCTTCTTATATGCTATGCATCATCCGGAACTATTTGGTGCGGCATGTCCACTCAGTGCCTGGTTTTGGTGGTCGGAATTTGATGAATTTAAGGAAAAGTTTGCTAAAGATGATCTCAGTGTTGGCGATGAAAAGCTTCTGGCCTATTACAAAAGGAACCACCCTCTCGAACTAATCAACTCGGTATCGTCCGAAGATTTGAATACCATCAAATGGTACATTGACTGTGGGGACGGGGATTTTTGCAGCGAGGGGAATAGTTTGATGCATATTGCCATGCGAAAGGCCAAAATTGGACATGAGTACCGCGTTAGGGATGGCAGTCACAATTGGAGTTATTGGAGGGAGTCACTACCCTCGGTACTTCATTTTGTGTCTAACAGCTTTCACAAATAAATCTATTAATTATGAAGTTTCTATACATATTGGCATTTTTAGGACTGTCCACATTGCTTTCAGGGCAGGAAGGAATCGTGGTGAAATTGTGGCCAAATGGTGTACCTAAACAGCAGATAGCTCAAGAAGGGGAAATTGTGATTGTAACGGACAATGTAAGAATCTCAAATGTTCAGGACCCAACAATTGAAGTATTCTTACCTGATAGAAGCGAAGCCAATGGGCAGGCCGTGATCATCTGTCCGGGAGGAAGTTATAAATGGCTGTCTTATAAAAAGGAAAGAGTTGACATGGCAAAAAAGCTAAATGCACATGGGATTGCAGGAATTGTGTTGAAGTATAGGCTGCCAAACTCCAAAAGCCTCATAGAACCACAAAAAGCTCCATTAATGGATGCGGGGCAAGCGATGCGGATAGTTCGGTCAACAGCTGAAGAATGGGGTATCGACGTAAATAAGGTAGGGGTAATGGGATTTTCGGCTGGAGGACACCTGGATTCCACGCTAGCCACGCATTTTTCGGAGGACATCCGACCGGATTTTGCGATTTTGGTATATCCGGTGATTTCAATGAAGAAAGAAGTAACACATGGTGGTTCTCGACGAAACCTTTTAGGAGAAAATCCGGATCAAGGTAGGATTGAAGACTATTCCAATGAGTTTCAGGTGTCGACGAGTACACCACCAACTTTTCTGGTTCATGCCTCAAATGACAAGGCTGTAGTAGTGAAGAATAGCCTGTTGTTCTACGAGGAATTGGTGAAAAATGATGTCACAGCAGAAATGCATTTATACCCAACTGGCGGACATGGATTTGGTCTGGCATTAGGTAAGGGACACCTCTCAGCATGGTCTGATCGACTCATGGACTGGCTTGCATCACTGAACTGATAATTGCTTTAGGTTGCTCCTTTTTGAACTAAACAAGAATAGCCTGATCTATAATCAGATACTAAATAAAACCATAACTATTAAAAAATTAAAAAATGAAATATATAAGTTTTCTTGCCTTAGTTTTCTTGCTGTCATGCACCCCCAAGAAGAAAGATTTCTTTACATCAGGATTTAGGACGATGGAGGTGTCGGATTCGAAGGCACTTATCTGGACCAGACTTTATGGCCAAGCTGCACCTAACCCTGTTGTACATCAAAAAACGGATGCGCATCCGAGTTACCCAATTGATTTTGACGAAGAAATGGCACTTGATTCAATGGATGGGGGAGTTCCTGGGGCGGAAGGTGAGGTTAAATTCACCCTAACCGACGGATTGGAAAGCATGGAATCACCATGGGTAAAAGCAACAAAGGAAGATGATTTTACAGCAAGCCATCTTTTCAGTTCATTAAAACCGGATACGGAATATGAAGTAACCATTGAATCGAAAGTATCTGGAAACAAGGTTGGTGGAAGTTTTAGGACGGCTCCCGCAAAAACAGTTGAGGAAGCCATTCACTTCACCACTTCTACCTGTCAATTTTTCTGGAGTTATGATGATGGAAAGAGGGGGTTCAAAGTTTATGATGCCATGAACAGGATGAATCCTGATTTTTTTGTTCAGACAGGAGATTATGTGTACTACGATCGAAAGGGCCCAGTGGCAAAGGATATTCCAACAGCACGCCACAAGTGGCATGCCATTGACTCATGGTCTTCATTGGTTGATTTCCATCTTAAAACCCCCATGTATATGATCAAAGATGACCATGACCTTTTGCGGGACGATATTAGCGATAAGAATAGAACATACGGTAAATTAAGTTGGCAAGATGGCCTAAAAATATGGAAGGAAAATGTTCCGTTGCGAGGAGAACCTTACCGGACATTTCGATGGGGAAAAGACCTTCAAATCTGGCTGGTGGAAGGGCGGGAATTTAGGTCTGAGAACAAAATGGAAGATGGCCCAGATAAAACAATACTGGGCAGTGAGCAGAAATCATGGTTGGAGCGTACACTCAAGGAATCCGATGCTACTTTCAAAATCTTATTTTCTGCTACTCCCATCATAGGCCCGGATAGGGAAAACAAGAAAGATAACCATGCAAATGAGGGTTTTCGAACAGAAGGGGATTGGATGCGGCGAATGCTCTCACAAGTGGACAATGTTTACATCATCAATGGTGATCGTCACTGGCAGTACCACTCGGTTGATCCTTTAACGAAGGTGAATGAATTTGGCTCTGGTCCGGTGAGCAATTCGCACTCCCAAGGTTGGGATCAGGAAGATGTAAGGCCCCAGCATCGTTTTTTGAGAGTGAACGGTGGTTTTTTGGGAGTGAAAATAACCAGGGGGTCCAGCCAGCCTGAAATTGAATTTACCCATTATGATGTGGATGGAAATGAGGTCTACTCAGCTAATTTCCAAGCTGTAATGTGATGAATGGAATCATCTTAAATTGGTAAGAGCCATGAATAAGGACTCTATTACCGCATAAATACATAGCAAAAATTAAAAAAATGAAAGCAAGGACAATTGTTTTAATGAGTTTAATAGCAATTATAGTATCATCTTGTATATCAAAACAAGAAGGAAAACATTTATTTATACTTTCCGGTCAATCTAATATGGAAGGATTAAGACCTGAGGAGTCCTTTACTCCTGCAATCAAAGATGAATTTGGAGAAGAAAATGTGATTATTGAAGAATATGCAAAAGGAGGTCAACCCATACGACGTTGGTATCGGGGTTGGAAACCATTAGTAGGAGAAGAACCTAAAGCTCGACCTGAATTGTACGACTCCTTGATGACCAAAGTTTATAAAGGTATCGAAAACGAAAAAATCGCAACAGTAACGTTTGTTTGGATGCAGGGAGAGCGTGATGCAAAAGAAAAATTAGGAGAAGTATACGAAAGAAGTTTGATAGGACTTTATACCCAGCTAAGTAATGACCTGGAACGCAAGGACATAAACTTTATAATTGGGAGATTAAGTGATTTTGATATGTCAAATGAAAAATATCCCCATTGGACTATGGTTAGAGATGTTCAGGTAAAAGTGGCTGAGTCTAACCCTCGCTTTGATTGGATTAATACTGATGACCTTAATGATGGAGTTAATAGAAAAGGAAAAGAAATAAAAAATGATTTACATATGTCGTTAGAAGGATATGTAATTATGGGTAATCGCTTTGCAGACAAAGCAATTCAGTTAATTGAAAATACGAATTAACAAAGCCCTTTGAAAAATTAAACAGGTGTTTATTAAAGCCGTTGTACTTCATTTTGGAAAGTGTACTGCATACAAAGATTTTAAATTTAAATAAATAGAAAATATAACAAGCCATGAGATTTAATAGAGCCATATGCCTATTAGTAAGTGTTACCTTAACTAATTTAAGCAACAAATGCTTTTGTCAAATTTCTAAAAATGTTTCTCCTCGTTATAATATCACGTTGGACGAAGCTCATATTGGAAGTTTAGAAATAGACAGCATGTTACTTAATAGTTGTGAGAAATCACCATCAAATATGACTAAATTCTATCTTGATTCACGAAAATTATTTAAAAAAAAGCAAGGTCGATTTTACCGATAGACAGATTGTTGAGGCTGCGTTAAATAATAATATAAGATTAATGGGTGGGCCTATGCTGGGCGATATAACAGAAAATGGAGTAAGTATTTGGTTCAGGCCATCCAATAAATTGCCAATTCATATAAAAGTAAATGCTTTAAATAGCAATGAAGAAAAGGATTATACTTTAAAACCTGATGTTGCAGGCAAGGAAAAGCGGATTGTATTAAAAGATTTATCTTCTTCTACGAAGTACACCTATGTAGCAAAACAAAAAGGGATTGAAATAGCCGAGGGAACTTTTCGAACATCACCAAAATTAGACGAAAATAATCAGATAAGACTGGCTTTTGGTTCAGGTTTTCATAAAATAGGGCTTCATAATCCAAACCTCATGAACACCATATTAAGAAGGGAACCAAATGCAATGTTGCTTTTAGGGGACATTGCAGTTGATGATCGGGAAAATAATTTTAGCATGCACAAGTCTGATTATTTACTTCGTGATGTTTCCAATGCATGGAAAAAACTCGCTTCCAATATTCCTGTTTACGCAAGTTGGGATGACCACGATTATCTTAATAACGACCTAAGTGGGGTTCCCAAAAGATTTACGGAAAAAGACAGAGAAGAACTTAGAACATTATGGCGTCAAAACTGGAACAATCCTCAAAATGATGGGGAAGGAATTTATTTCAGTACTCGAATTGGTCAGGTTGAACTAATAATGCTTGATACAAGGTCGTGTCGTACAATTGAAAAACTGGGTCAATATGGTTCCTATTTGGGTGCAGAACAATTAAAATGGTTCAAGGATATCTTAAAAAAATCCACGGCACATTTTAAGGTTGTCTCAAGTGGAACTATGGGGAGTGATTATGTTTCAAATGGTAAAGATTCATGGGGTACTTGGGATACAATGGTTCGCGAAGAAATCTTCAATTTTATGGAGACGGAAAATATACCGGGTGTGCTATTAATAAGAGGAGACCGGCATGGTGCACGGGGTTTTACAATTCCCAGAAAATCAGGATTTAAATTTTACGAATTTGAGGCGGCATCTTTAGGTGGAGTGCCCGGGCTGGATGCAATTGCAAAAGACGCAACGAATCAAATATTCGGTTATCATGGCAATGGATTGAAGGCTTTTTGTGAATTTACTTTTAACATGGAAGAAAGTGACCCTCAAGTTGTGTTTAGATTAATTGATGAATTTGGGAATGTTATGGAACAACATACTTTGCTATATGATATGTTGACCCCAAGAAAACAATAAAGTAGTGTGTTTAAAATTGTTGAACAATAAGAATTAGTTTCTAACAAAGGATTCTATAAAAGTCCTTTATCAAAAAATGGAAACCTAGTTAAGTCATTAAATCCATTGGAATTAAAAAATATGTGAAAAATAGAAGCTAATGATAATTAAAAAAGATGGGTGATTACAGGGAGAAGGTTTTGTAATTTTATATCTTTATAAAATCAAAAGTAAGTCATCTTACTTTAAGTTCATTTAAAATACCCTCAACAAATCGGTCAACAGTTAAGTTTTTTAATCTGTAATTAATTGATATATAATAAAATATGCGGTAAGGTTCTAATCCTGCCACCCCGACGAACCTAGAAATAGGTAGTAACAAAAACACTGTTAATCAATTGATTTTCAGTGTTTTTTGTTTTTACACATTTTCTTTGATATCAAATGATATCATTTGTGCACACCTAATTAGGTGTGCAAATCGGTGTGCAACTGTTCACTGGAATTGTAGTAACTTGAAAGAACTTTAGGGTAGTATTTGACTTTTTTCCTTAGTGATCATTGTCTAACTAAAGCGTTTCAAATGAAAACAAACCAGACCTTTACGGTAATCTTTTTTACTAGAAAATCAAGGAGTGTTGCGAACCTCTTATCCATTTATCTCCGTATCACCATTTTGGGCAAACGTGCGGAGATCAGTTTAAAGCGAAAGATCGATGTGGGCCAATGGGACTGTGCCAAGGGCCGGGGCAAGGGCAGGTCGGAAGAGATCCGAAACCTAAATGCCTATCTGGACCAGGTACAGGCCAAACTTCTACAGTGCCACGCCCAACTTGTCCAAGAAGACAAGGTCGTGTCCTCCAATGCCATTAAAACACGTTTCCTTGGGGAAGATGAGGTTAGCAGGACATTGATGGATCTTATCGAATACCACAACGGGAACATGGTCCATGTCTTGAAGCCCGGTACCATGAAGAACTATTATACCACGGAAAAGTACCTAAAGCGATTCTTGAAGTACAAGTTCAAACAGGAGGATATCCCTCTGAAGCAGCTCAATTATCGTTTTATATTGGACTTGGAACATTATTTAAGGAAGTGCACGGACAAAAGGAAACGGTTGTGCCTCAACAATAATGGGGTGATGAAACATTTGGAACGGTTCAAGAAGATGGTGAACCTTGCCGTTAAACTGGAATGGGTAAACAAAAATCCTTTTGATAGGTTCCAATTGAAGTTCAACAAATTCGACCGGGTGTTCCTGACCCAAAGAGAATTAAAGCTTATTGAGGAAACTGAATTCAAACAGTACAGATTACAACATGTAAAGGACTGTTTTGTATTTTCCTGTTATACCGGACTTTCCTATGTGGATGTAAAAGAACTTACTTGGGATAAGATCACCAAGGGGATAGATGACAGGAACTGGATCTATACCAAACGGGAAAAAACGGACGAGCTGGTCAAAATACCCATACTGCCCCAGGCCTGGGAGATTTTGGAAAAGTATAGGGATTACCCTACCCACAATGGATTGCTTCCCATTTGTTCCAACCAGAAGGTGAATACCTATCTTAAGGAGATAGCTGGGGCTTGCGGTATGCATAAGAACATTACCTTCCATGTGGCCAGGCATACCTTTGCCACGACCGTCATGTTGTCCAATGGGGTGCCCATAGAAACGGTCTCAAAACTTTTGGGCCATACCAAATTGTCCACCACGCAGATATACGCTAGGGTAGTGGAGTCCAAGATAAGTGAGGATATTGGTAATCTATTGATGAGGTTTAAGGAAAGGGAGAGCCAAAGTGCTAAGGAAATGGGCCATTAAAATTATGCAAGTATCTATGGTCGAAAAGAACTTAGCAAACGTAATAAATTGGATTTTAGCTGTTGAAAAGAAAGAAATATTTAGAGACTAGCCAATAGCCCAATTGCTGGATTGAAAGGTCAGTATTATAGTCTTACCTTTCACTGATAGACTAATATGTTAGGACTAAAACTTGAGAAGTTGGAATAGAGGTAACTCCAACGCAACTGCAATGGCGTTTAAGGAATAAATAGTAGGGTTGACCTTTCCGTTCTCCAACTTTTCAATGGCTTGTCTGTCCTTACTGCATGCTCGGGCCAGATCGGATTGGGTCCATCCTTTCTTATTGCGCAACTCTACTATACGCTTCCCAACCTTTTTATTTAATTGATCTTTGGTCATACAACAAATGTCATTCTATTATATGACAATCGAATTTAGGCATGCCGCGTAATTTCAATACTGGAACAAATTATGAAATCTAAAAAGAAAAGTCTAAATGTTTTGAACGACATTCATAAGTTGCATAAGAACCTAATTGGGCTCTTAAAACAGGATTCAGGTAATCCATCTAATACTTATAAGGTCTCAATTGAAGTCAAAGATAACAGTGATCTTCTGTTGAACATAGCAAGCCTATTGGAAATATGTGTATTTGCTTTGGACGGAAACGGAATGCTCTTGTCTCCAAACAATCAGAATGTGACCAAACATGACAGCGTTTGCAGGGTATTGGAACTGGTCCTGAATATACTGCCCCATAGTCAAATGGATTTTATGGATTACGTGACCGAAAAGCTGAACGGCTTGGACATTCCCAAAACAAAATCATCTATAAATTAATATCTATGAACCCAAACGAACAAAAGCTGATCAATAGTTTAAGATTCCAGGCCATGGATCATCATCCAACCTTGAAGCCCCACTCCTTCTTTAAAAACAAGTTTGAGGTCAGTCTCTTTTACGTGGATAATCATGTAGACCTAGTATTAACAGTTCGCGCCCTACTTTACTTGGCCATGAAGGCAATTGACCCTGAAATATGTGATGATATAAATAAGAAATATGTGATGATATAAATAACAGGTACGAAAAGGAATATATCCGTCAGGCACTTACAATTGCCAATAGGTTATTGCCGCAAGGCGAAGAGGCGCTCTTAGACGACCTTAACCTTTATTACAGGGAGGAAAAATTAAGGGAGGGATTGCAATAGCAACTTTAAAATAAGATGTTGGACCTCATGAATAAAACCATATATCAAAAAGATAGACATTATTTATTGGCTCAAGAAAAAAACAAATTACAGCGATAAAGTAAGACCTATACCTCACCCATCAATTCTGTTACCGTTTTCCAATAAACCCTGGACGTGTAAGTTTTTTTTTCTGCAAGATGTGCCAAACCGAGAAGATTGTTCTTAAAAAGTAGGTCGATCGGTATGGCAGCCCTAAAGACGGGGTTACAACACGTTAATTATCAATAATATGCAGTTAACGTTTATAACGGTTAACCGAAATATAAACTCGGTTCAAAATGCCATTTTTAAAAGCGTTATTTGGTGACTTTTGCTATACAAATATATATAATTAATCCACTATTTAAAATAAGGGGGGAAATTCTACAGACACTATTAATTACTTTATCTAATTGCTAATTTATTTTGATATTATGGAGAACTAGGGAATTTTAAAGTAATCACAGTACCCTTGTTTAATTCTCCAGTTGCGCTGATTGTTCCACCAAATATTTTCATTATTTTTTTGCACAGGGCCAAGCCCATTCCTGAACCGTTATATTCCTCAATAGAATGTAATCTTGTAAATATATTAAAAATAGATTCCGCATATTTCTGA
The DNA here is from genome assembly GCF_030291335.1 of Arenibacter flavimaris. NCBI lineage: Bacteria > Pseudomonadati > Bacteroidota > Flavobacteriia > Flavobacteriales > Flavobacteriaceae > Arenibacter > Arenibacter flavimaris. The sequence goes on along the minus strand of NZ_JASWIM010000004.1, from coordinate 109,204 downwards.
TCAAAACCGATGCCATTATCCACAATTGAAATATAGTGAGTAAATTCATTTCGCGAGTTGTCCAAGATTTCTGATTTTTTTATGACATTTATTTTTACAGTTGGCGCTCTCTCTGGAGAAGCATATTTTAAAGAATTATGTATAATTTGCTGAAACAATTGTTTCATTAAAGATTTGTTGCCAACGGTATCGGGTAAATTTTCATATTCTATAACTGCTCCACTATCTTTAATAATTTCTTTTAAATCATCCAGCGTTTCTTCCATAATAGAGTTTATATTAATTATCTCAAGTTTACCCTGGAAATGATTTAGACGGTTATATTTAAGAATATCTTGAAGTAGCCTTTGCATTCTATTCGCAGATTTTGATGTTCGAAGTAAATATTCCCTAGATTTCACGGCCGGGATATCCTCAAATTCTGACAGGATTCTTGAAATTAATATTTGAATCTTTCGTAAGGGTTCTTGTAAATCGTGTGTACTAATCCAATTAATATTCTCCAGTTCTGCATTTGTTTCCTTCAAAATTTGACTTTGACTTCGATACCTTTTTTGCTCTTCATTAAGCATTATCAGGATAATTTGATTATAAAGTGAATGCACATATTTGGCAGTGCTATTTAATTCTGGTTGCAACCAAGCACTACTTCGATTTTTGACAATTTGTTTCCATAGATCAAAAGAATTTCTTGGATGAAGTCCATTCCTATCTTTTATAATTGCTTTTTCTGGATCGCCCCCCCATTTTACTTCAGAAATTGTCTCAGGTTTATACCATAGGATACTATTACCATTTCCTAAGGAATGATAGATAATTCCGGCTACGTCTGGTCCACAATTTAGTTCAGGAAAATAATCATGAAGTTTATTTGTAATAAAAATTTTTCTGTCAGTATATCTGGTGATTTCCTTAATAAGGTTAAGTATTTGATCATTACTTGGCGTTAGGCCATTTTTATGAATTTTATCGCCTATAATTATTGAAACACCCGCTGCATTACATAACAACAATAAATTTTTATTTAAAACATACGTTTCAAAATTATCCATTCCCTCTGGAAGATTCAGGCCAGTAAGTCTTTCAAGTGCTAAGGAAGTCTCGCGCGCAATTTTATATTCATCATTGGATTGACGTAAATCTATTTGGGATGTAAGAAATTGTCCTTGAAGTTTGGCCGCTAATCTAATTTCCGCTGAAATATTTTTAGCTGTATAATGATGACATGCTATCAAGCCCCAAAGACGACCTTGATGAATTAGGGAAATGGTAAGGGTAGCCCCTACGCCCATATTTTGCAGATATTCTATATGAATTGGGGAGGAACTTCTTAAAATGGATAGACTTAAATCCAAATCTTTATTCTCCTTATGATTACCATCATCAGTTGTGAAAATAGGAACCGGCTTATAATCGACATCAACTATTAAGCGAATCTGGTTCCTTAAATATAATTTCCGTGCCTGAGCTGGAATATCTGTATGCGGATAATGCAAACCTATAAAAGGTTCTAAATCTTCCCTGCAATTTTCAGCAAATACCTCCCCATTATACTGCTCATCAAAGCGATAGACCATAACTCGATCGTATCCTGTTATTTGGCGGATTCCCTCAACCACAAAACCACACAGTTCTTTGAGTGAAGTGGTCTTGTTCATATAGGCTAAAAACTGCATGTTTTGGGTGTAAACATCGGTAAGATTTGCTGTTTCTAAAAATTTCGGTTCGCCTTCCAAAACGTAATTAGAATTACTCCTATGTATACTCAGCTGAAAAGCTTTACCGAGAAGATGTAATTCTAAAGGAAAAATGGATAAAAATTTACCATTACTTATAAAATCCTGTAATAAATTATGAGCTTCTTCTCCAAAAATCGCTTCAAAATTTCGCCCTAGTATTTCTTTTAATTGGACATCAACAAAGGTCGAAATATTTGCAGAACAATAGTTGATATTCCAGCCTGAATTAAGACTTAATAAAAAACCGTGAGGTTGAATGCTTCCCGGAATGTGAATGGGCTCATGCTCGCAATTGGTTAAAGTCGCAATATTCCTATTGACTATATCTTTAATTTTCATTTTTTTCCGTAATTAAAAAATGATCATAGATACTATCAAAGGCAAACATTGCGCCCTCTATAATCTCATTTTCACAATTATTTTCATTTTCATATTGGATTAATTTATTTAGAAATGATTTCCACTTACTACCGGTCTTTGTACCGTAACCCTTGAAATATGAAACTCCTTTCCCTTTATTAAGACCTGGTGTAGTTTCAATATTCTTTAAAATATATCTTCCTCCAAGACTCGATCCCTCAACAACATACATTATACCCAATGCAAAAGGAATTGTACATTTTGGATCTTTAAATACTGATTTCGAACCAGGGAGGTTATAATTGAGAAATGAAAGATCTTCCTTTATTAGATGTGTCTTTTTCCTAAGTTCTATATTATCAATTATCTCCGTAAGTAAAGGGAATACCTTTTCTTCCAAATCTCTGTGTACATTATACATTAAGTATAAATAATGTGTGTAGTTTTCTATCTCCATATCAGGAGAAAGTAACAACGAAGAAACTGGTAAACTTTCCAATTTTTTGTGAGCGGGTGCTGTTTGCTTTTTTAGATTGGTCAATAAATCTTGTGAAGTAGAAAGAGTCAATATTGTTCTCATTATAATTTAAAAGCTTTGAAAAGATAAGATTTGTATAGCAATTACCGTATTACAACCTTAAATTTTAAATTATAACCAATGATTTAAAGTAAAATAATTACTTTAAATTTTGATTATCAGTAGGTTAATTTACACTTATTTTAAATATAAGTCAAACGCAAAGTACAAAGAATTTTTAAATTAAAAATAATCATAAGCTCAACTATGCCACTATCTCTGAAGACGAACTCAAAACGAACCATCTGGCATTTATCAATTATTCCTTACCAAAGAATTTATATAAAATCAGGAATTTTTTAGATTCTATATCGCTAGGGATTTGCATTTGCTTAATTATGGTAGATTGATTCAAAATATTAACCAAGTGTCAGAATTGACATTAAATTTTTCTTTAATAAGTTATAATTTTCTTACCACTAAAATGTAAAACTTGGAATTATATCCGAAATATCCCTCTGATTACCATAATTATTTCTGAATCGTATAAAGGAAGAATATCTAAATGAAGCATTTCAATTCTAACAAATGCATTAAGTGAAATTTGCATCTGATTTGATAGTCGAAATATTACGATAAATCAACCTTATTTTAAACTAGTATATTTAAAAAAGTTGAGAGGCGTAAACTAATAAGCATTTATGCCATAAAGAGTTAGCTCTGATATCATTTATAGTAGTAAGTCTACAATTAAAATAAAGGCACAATGAGAATACTTGTTTTGTTTCTATTTTTCTAGTAGCATTTGATAAATCTATATTTAAAACACTGACAAACTTTTTCAATTTTGATTCTCTATTTATTTTTCAATCCCACATCATTTAGATTAGCTTCCGAATAATTCAAGGTTTAAAAAGGATAATGTTGATGTTGAAAAGAGGTCCGTTGGAGACTCATAACTACAAATTATGTTTATAACTTTAGGGTATTCAAAGAAGAATGGGGTGAACTAGCCCCAAATCTAGGTTAACGGCCTATGGTAAGTATTAGTCTCCGTTCTTTTCTAACCCGGTTACATGGACCATATAGAATTTTAGGAATTTACCTGCTAAAGGTTTTAGTCAACGTAACCATCTAAACAGGATAAAGTTATGAAAATCATGGAAACCGTCGGCATCGATGTCAGTAAAGTGACCCTTGATGTCTGTATTCACAGCAACCAGGAACCGGCGACCTTCGAAAACTCGAACAAAGGCTTTACCCAACTGCTTAAATGGGGCTATGGATCCAGCCCCCACCCAAAGGAGCAAATTTTGTTAGCCTTCGAACACACGGGGCTTTATTCGGAACGGTTATCGAATATCTTTCCGAAAGGGACATTCCCCATGCCATGATCTCGGGATTGGAAATAAAAAGATCCTTGGGGATCGCAAGGGGAAAGGACGGTCGGATCAATGCGTCCAAGATTGCTCTGTATGCCTACAGGCCGCGGGATGAGATACGACCTTCACTTGCGCAGTCGAAAGAAATCAGGACCATAAAAAAACTACTTTCCCTTAGGGACCGTCTAATAAGGCAAAGGGCCGGCTACAAGGTAGGTTCAAGGGAACAAAAGGACATCCTCAAACGAAAGGGCAACGAACTTCTTTTCATAGTCCAGGACAAGATGATCAGGGAGCTCTCAAAACAGATCAAGGAAATCGAAAATGAAATGCAACAGATCATAAAAAGTAGCCCTGAACTCGATCATATATTTGTTCTACTGAAGACAACAAAATGCATAGGCGATCAAGTTGCCCTGTTCCTATTGTTATATACAGGGGCCTTTACCAAATTCAGGAATGCCCGCCAGTTTTTTGCATATTACGGAGTGGCTCCCTTTCCCAATCGATCGGGAACAAGTCTTAGGGGGAAGACCCGTGTAAGCCATCTGGCCAATAAGAAGATGAAAAGTCTGCTCGATATGTGTGCCAAATCGTGGATCTGCTATAACATGGAAATAAAGGATTATTATTATTATTATTATTTCCGTAGACTGGCAGAAGGGAAAAGCAAAATGAGCACAGTGAACGTCATACGGAAAAAGCTTATATTACGGGTATTCACCGTAATCAATCGGGACACACCATACGTTGACCTATGGAAATACGCCTCTTAAAAATTATTTTCTCCTCAATATCGCCCCCCACAAAAAGGATGGGGTGTATTGAGGGGGAAATAATCGATCAATTAAAAAAATAATGAAATTTTATTTGGAAAGTTCATAGAATACTTACCATAACTAACCTGCGCATGGATCCTGATTCAATTTTATAGCGTTCGGGAAGATAAGCGTTAAGTAAAATCGAATTAGGGCGCAAGGTGCTTATGGTGAAATGCGGTATTTCCTAAAAAGGGTAAGGCTACAAAAAGCGTAAGGCCACAGGTCGAATTCTGTCATTCTACTGCACCTAACGGTTTATGTGTTTGAAAAGTAGCGTGTACAAAAACGCTAACTTTTAGGATTAACTCAGAACCGAATTTTTAGGGTTTGTTTTCTCTTATTCAATATAAGGAGCCAAATTGAAGAATGTGGCGGCCTATTTCCAGTAAGCAAAAACCTCTAGGAAGGCTTTTACGACCTATGTTTTATACGCAGCCTCGTTGTAAATGGTTATTTTATTGGGTGTGTTAATTCTCTATCTTCTAAATAATTGTACTCTTCCATCAAAACCAACACGTATAAACACATAAACACAATTCCGTAGGATAATTGCCAAATAAGATGTTGTTTTAATCCCTCATCCGAAGTTTTAAAATCGCTTAAGGTCCTTTCGATATTATCATGGTCAATTTTGAATCCTTTTTCTTTATATATTCTCTCAAGTTTTAATTTCTTAAATTTCAGTAGATTATTCAACGACAGTTCACCAACTAGATAACTAATATTATCCTCAAATTCATTCATCTCACGAATTATTGTTGCGTTCTCCGCTAAATTAAAATCATCATATGAGTGAGCTGCTAGATTTCTTATTTTTCTTAATTTGTTTAGAGATGCATAAAATTTATTTCCAATATATCTAAATCCATAAAGCAACTCAATTTTGGAGGAAAACGAACTTAATGGACCTGGGTAATTTGTTAATCTTTTGGTATATGCATTGGAAGTTTGAGGAAGTATTTGTAAAACCAATTTTTCAAGATACTCTTCGATTTTACTTGTTCCGATTAAAACAGCACCTCTTTCCGATTCATTGGTAAGTTTTAGTATAATATCCGCATTTAAGTCTGGATATAAATCACTATCTAATTTCTGAATTATTTTTTCTTGAATAGTCATTTTTCAGTACAACGGTTGCGACTCGTGGCAAGTATGGCAGGCAAGGAAACTTTTCGTTTCCGTCTGGTCTACGAGCAAGAGTTTTTTGATTTGTAATTATTTTTTCTTTTGTTAATTGTCAAATCCAAAAGATTTGGTGGACTCAGCAAATACGCCCAAAGCTTTAAAGACATCACTTTTTGCCCTATTTATTATGGAATTACTAGCAAGCGTTTTTTACTCCACTTCAATACTCAGTCGATTAAATTTATCAAAATAGTTAATATTCAGCTCTTCAAGTTCTTCATAAGTGACCACTTCAATGCCATTAAACATTCGATTTAAGTCTCTTGAAAATTTGTCTTTCATTTCAAGTTTTTCCTCTTTTCTGCCTGCAAGTAAAATATGGTCGAAATTTTTGGTTTTATACCCCAATTTTGATTCTATTTCTAGTTGGTTTTCTTTGTTTTCTGAATATTCTTTGTATCTCCTAACTTGTTCTAAATGAGACAAATAGTTGCTGCTAAACTGAGGTCTTTTTGTTTTCTTTTTTACATAAAAAGTTACATCTTCTTTTTTGACTTCAAAAAATGTTGTTTTTAGAAATTCAGGAAACTCAGTTTTGAGGATGTAATCACATTCTTCATTTGTTTTTTCATGTTCAAAATCAATGAATGCGTCTCTTAAAAGAATCATTTTATTCTGATTAAAAGACTTGTGTAAAATTGTGCGTTCGTTATTTTTTCTGTCGTACTTGATATGTTTGTTGTAGGTTGAATTAAACTCCATTATTGATTGTTCGATTTCTTTTCTTTTTATGATTAACCAATCGTAAATCAGTGATGTTGGTAACTTAATAAATTCTTTAGACACGATTCCGGTTTTGAGTACAAAATAATTTTCAAAATTTTTACTGATTTGATTTTTGTAGTGATTTTTATAGAAAGTTGAATCTTGGAAATTGTGAATGTTTTTATTTAGTATTTCTAGATTTTCTAAATCTGTTATTAATCGTTTGCGCCAAGTCCTTATAGCATTTTCAAATTCTAGAATAAAATAGTCGTGTTGACCAACTTTATTTTTTTGTACAACAGCTTGCCATATATCTGGGGAGATAGTTCCCCTCGTTTCTATATCTGTGTAAAGTATTACAGGAATTGAACTTATTCTAAAATTTCCCTTCGAGTAAGACGTATCGAAACTTTTCTGAATCTAAGAATTTTTGATGCTTGCAGACTATCTAAATTACCTGTAGATGATTCGTTAGTTATTATTGCATCTATATGAAGTTTTTTGTTTTCTAATTGCTCAACAATGAATAATTTAAGGTTTTCAAATGAATTACAAAAGATTAATTCGTTTTCTTCATATCCATAATTCCTGAAAATATTCTTGTAAGTTTCCTCGGATGATTTAAAATCATTAATTAATATTTTCATTTTTCGGCAAATGTATGCTAACGTCTCCGTTAGCATACCTCTTTTATAGTTCTTTAATCTTTAATGTTTCGTCTGGTTTCAATACCTCAAAAGTATAAGTTGAAAATGACATATTATATGTTTCTGAATTCGGGTATTTATGAGCAGGTTTACAAGATATTTTTGAATACAACTTAAATTTCGGGTATTTACTTATTTTTTCATTGACATATTTTTTAGTGGTAGAATCTAACTTATTTAAATTAAAAGTCAATTTGCTTTGGCTAATTTTTGTAATCTCATTTTTTTTGTTTGATTCTTTATTGTAATAGATATCAATTTCTGAAAAAAGAGTTTCTATTTTTTTATCAAACCCTGCCAACAGAAAATAACATTTAAGATTTGAATGACTTGAAAATAAATTCTGTAAACGAATTAAGTCCCAAATTAATGATGCTAAGGAAATTGTAGAGTGTCCAATCCATTTAGATTCTACTGCATATTTCCATTCAGCTTTTTCTGATAGTACAAAATCTACTTGAAGTGGTCTTCCTTGACCTCCATTGCCTAAGGGATGATTAATTTCTGCCTGAGTTTTAAAATCAGTAATACTATTGAGAATTTGACCAATAGGATAGGATAAGTATTTTTCGCTAAAGAGTAGTCCTCGAAAACAATGAAATTCAAAAAGTAGCCATCCAGAAACTCCTTCGCTAATTTTTCTTTGAATATTATTTAGGTTACTCATTAAGTTTAAATTAAAATGGCAAAGAGCATTAGTGTCTCGAGTAGGATTCGAACCTACATCTGATGGTTAAAAATCTTTGCTCTTTGCCTTAAATGCCGCCAGGTTTTACCAATTAAACTATCGAGACATCTATTATTTTCTTTTAAAGAACTGACTTTTCTTATATGCGTTAACGGTTTAGCTCTATGAACAGTACTGGAGCAAACTAGCGTTTACGTTCCGCAACGCACATAGCGAAATCTTTTTGTTTTGTTTTTTCTTTGTCCCGTTTAAAACCTAAATCCATAAAATTTTGTGGACTTCATAAAAATACACAAAACTTAGCGTTTAAAACTTAAGTCCGTACTGTTTGTAGGTTTTTTTTTGGAGGCAGTTTTTTATTTTCCACATACAGGACAAGAGGCAGAGTTGATTGGTCCTAAGCTTTTTCTTAGGTTTTCATTCACTTGTCCTTTTTCAAACTCACTCTTTCCATCGAATTCGTTAATGAACTTTTTTAATTCTTGTTTTTCAGAAGAAGTTAATTTTGTGTACTCAATCTTTAATCCTGTTAATTTATTGCTCATAATCTATTTTTTAAAGTATTTTTAAATTTACCACAAACTGGGCAATTAGAAGATTCCATAGATGTGGGTGTATTTTTGCATCCTACACACTCTTTTTGATATTCTCTTAATGCATATCTCATTCCCATTCTAAGCTCCCAGTCCTTTATGTTATGTTTACTATCTTGTTCCGTTCTTGCTTTTAGACGAGTATTGATTATTTCAAAATTTAAATCAAACTCAGTAAAGTTACTTGGTGGAAATTCTGCTAATTTTTTAAATCTATCGTTTAAGAAATAATGAGCTTGGGCGGCTTCACTTGCGTAAGAAAGTTCATCACTCCATTTGTAAACTACGGAAATTATTGAAATTAAAAGCTGAAGAATTGAAACAGGAACTGCAATTGCCATTAATGCTTTTAGAAAACTGTTATTCAGGCCATATCCCATAGCTGTTGCGCCAATCGTAACTGGAACTAATATTCCTAAAACCGTAATATAACTAATAAGCCTGCCATAGTGATTAGCCCTTTTTTCGAAAATATAGGACTTGCCAAAAGAATGAAATCCATTATCGTGAGATTTAGTTCTCAATCTATCTATTTTAACTTCGTCTGTTTCCATTTTTTTTTAAATTGCCCCCAACTAGAGTGTAAGTAACTTGTGCTTATTTATCCATTATCTAATTTAGTATTTTTTTGTCGCTTATGTATATTTGTTAAACTTGATCCACTTAATTTAAAACTATGCCTTCTTTGAGGAAATCTTCTTGTGCAGGGAAGGACACCAATCATTAAAGTAACATGATGAATTTATAACCTAACAATTGAAATCATAAATATTATGATTTTTAATGTTGGGAATTTAGGACTTCGATGGTTGCAAAGTAGGGCGACAGAATTGGTACTCGCGTCAACAGGAGAACAAACAGAATACTGTTATAATTTAAATATAATTAGTCCAGAATAGTTACCCTTCATTTCCACTTAAATGTTCAGAAAAACTTTTATGAATCCTTTAAAAAAGAGTGTTTTTTACGGTAAATCCACGAAAAAACATTCTAGTACTATAATTTTTAAAGTTACAAGACTTTAATTTTCTTGCCTGATTGGGGTATAGGAATTCTGTTCAATTTAGACGGTTTTTTGGCTTAAATTTTATCGTAATAACCATTCCCATCCAATACCCTCCTGTCGCCTTATGAAGAACGCATAGAAAAGAAATTCATTTTTAAGCTCAAAAAAATATGGGTTCATATTAGGTTTGAACGGAAAATTAGTTCTTCAATTGGACATCAAAATAAGAAAACCCACGCCGTTGTATATGTTGTTCACATTTAGTGAGTGTCAATGACCCCACCTTACGGGTGTACAAGCACCCTCAATAATAAATGGATTAGCCTACAATTAGTTCAATACCTGCTTTCTCAGCCTTGTATTTTAATTTGGTCATGAGCTCGTAATAGCTCCAGTTTCTCAATACAAATTCTTCCTTTTTAGCAATATCCATCTTATCATCCTGATTTAATAAAATGAGCGTTCCTGCCCGATGCTTAGTACAGAGATCAATTAACCTTCGGCTGTATACATGTATACGATGGTGCACATAATCACTTTCTGACTTTCGAAGCCAGTCCACCGCTTTAAGTTTTCTTTTACGTCCTTTGCCCGATTTACAATATGTCGCCCCAATTTGTGCTCGTTTGTACGCTGCCTGAATTGCCAACCTCCGATACAAAAATTCTTCTTTCGAACCAATGGTAAGTTTTGTTTTGCCGACTTTCACAATTATAGGGTATTCCAGGGACAGGGAAGCCTCCGCTATTAACGCCGGATCTAGACTATTCCTTTCTTTTTCAATTTCAAATACTGCCAGCCAATAGGTTTTTCCATCTTTGAGTTTAATGTTTGAAGTGCAAAGCTTGATGTCCCCTTCGACCAGACGCTCCAAAAGTTTATGTTTGTCAGTGAAATCCTTTCCCAAATAGGTTTTAAAGGGAATGGAGAATAAGCGAAAACAAAATGCTTTTTTATCCGGATTATAGGATATCCGTCCCATGCTTTTTGGAGGGAACGGAAATGCCATTTCCCTTTTAAAGTTCTTTAATGAGCACTGCCCCTGCCAATATTCCGATTTGTTTTTATTAAAAGTGGATAAAAGGTTATTGTTCAGGCTCGATAAAATATCGGTAGGGATTTCTCCTTTAAAGCGATCGGATATCATTCGGTAAGTGGTATTGATCCGGGAACGTTGCAAGATGCCGTCTTCCTCTTTTCTTTCATCGGCCAGTTTGTACTTGATCCCTTCGGAAAGATAAAAGAAGTCTTTGATCATTTCCTGTACGTACATGTGGGAGACAATAATGTTCGCCGCTCTAAAGCACCGATTTTGATACTGGTAGAGTTTGTCCAGTTTCTCCTTACGCTCTTCTTTGGTAGGTAGATCTATCAGTAACTGGATTCTTCTAGTGAGTTTAATAGTTGATTTTCCCATATTAAGCCAATTCTAATTTTACTTCCTGACGGACATTCGATAGCTTGTATGCCGCTATAAACTCTTTATGAACTTTTTTTTGGGGTAGGTTCAGGACTTCGGCAATAAAAGCAAAGGAATACTTCTTGTTGCACCGCAACTCCAATACCCTTTTCTGTTCCTCGGTCAATATTCTTGGGACTTTTACTTCATTACCGGAACACTTTTGGTCATTTACACGACTGCTCCCAAAATGGATAATCTTTCTAATTTCCTGAATAGCCTTTTTTACATCTTGACTGGTCTTGCTAATGCTTGTTCCCATTACCTCGGCAATGGCTTTATATTGGAAGCCATATTTTAAACAGAGGTTGATCAGATGTCTCTTTTCTGCGGTTAATAAGGGCAGTACAACTTTGATTTGGTCGAAGGCTTTTTGTTGTGACTCCTGATTTCGTAAATGTTCATTGTCATTAAGCGGGTCATAGCCCATCATATAGTCCTGGTAATTATCGTAGCCTTCTAAGGAATAAACTTTCCTAAAGAACTTGTTTTTTGGCTTGCTGTAGTATGAAATACATTCTCTTTTCATGACAAACCTTAAGAAGTAGAAGATATGCTTTGGGCTTTCGATATGGTCCCTATGGATCCATAGCTTTAAAAAGGCATCTTGAACCAAGGACTCAATTACAAATTCATCATCTATAAATCGCTTGCCCACCCAAAATATATTTCTGCTGTATGTAGCATGAATTTGTGCAAAGGCGGATGTGTCACCATTTTTTAACAGTTCAAAATTTTTTAGAAGGTGAATATTGTTCTTCATAGGTTTGATTTTTGGCGATTATGATTCTCTAATAAAATGATTGATCTTTGGTCTGGGAACATGTTCTTTTACTTTGTCCCTAAAGGACATTCGCTCCCATACCGCTCCTTCATCCCTGCGAAATACTTCTTGGAAGCTATCCAGTTTTGATATCAGAAAGGATACCATGTTTCCGGGGATATGCACTTCTTCTATATCTTTGCATATAGTGTTAAGCTTAAGCAATAGATATCTGGGATGGCAATAGTTTTTTGATATAACGGTCCACTCAAAATATCTCACTATGGCTATAGGTTCCTGACCGTTTATCAAATCTTTTATTTCCGTGCTTTTCATTTTTTGAACTAACCTTGATTCTTAGCCATAAAGTAACAATGCTGTTTTGCGGTACCGAACCAAAACCATTGGTATGTTACCAAATGGATTGGGTATTTTACCAATAATGTTTGAGGATTTTCCACTATCTTTACCTACACAACATATAGGATAAGTTATTATATTTGATATATGAGCACAGCAACAAAACCAAACCATATCGGCAGAAAGATTGGTCGTATCAGGGAATTACGCGGCATGAAGCAGGAAGCCTTGGCCATGGAGTTGGGCATTAGCCAACAAAGCGTTTCTTTATTAGAGCAAAGTGAAACTATAGAGGAAGAAAAACTGGAAAAGGTTGCCAAAGCCTTGGGCGTTACTGCGGAAGCGATCAAAAATTTTTCGGAAGAATCTGTACTTAATATAATTTCAAATTCCTTTCATGATAATTCTGTTTTGAATGGCGTTTTATACAATCCAACATTCAATCCTATTGATAAAATTATAGAGCAATCTGAAAAGATTGAGGAACTATATAAAAAATTGTTAGCTGCTGAAAAAGAAAAGAATCTCTATTTAGAGAAGCTATTGAACAAAAAATAGATTTCCTTTTTTACAGAGAGTATAGAATTTTAAAACCATATCCGTTTTCATTTAAAAAGGAACCGGTTATGGTTTTCTTTTTTATTAAAGATCATAAGTTCTTTGCAACCATCGGGAGCCAATCAAGATCGTCTTTGTGGCAACAAAGACACATCTTGAATTCTCTATTTGCCGTAAAAATTTGCCTAAAAATGGAGCTTTCGGAAGCTTTTGCCGTAAAAATCTATTATCAACATAGACTTTTTCGGATTAAATACTTGATAATCAGTACAATATATGCAGTAACACCGCTTTAGCGTGTTACCCTCTTGCTGTCACTCTTTTACTTATCAAGGTTCTTTTTAAAACGTATTTCGCCAAATACACCAACTACATTTCACACCGATCATTAATTAAAAATATTATTTTCACCTCTACCGTCACCCGGCATTTTTTTGTTTCAACTCATTTTGGTGTCCGGATAAAGGAGTTTATGTTTTAAATTCTGACATATTATTAAATATTAATACCGAAATCACACATCCAAATCACAAAAATTTCTCCAATTCGGGTAGGCCTAAGTCCCTAAAATAGATTGGGCAATGTATACTTTTTATTATTTTTACCAAGTAAACAGTTAATTTAATATGTCCCCTCTAAGCAAAATTCATAAAAATCTATTTATTTTAATTTATCTAAATGAAATAGCCCCACTTTCCGCTGAATTAAAATCATTTTTGGGCAACAAAATAAAAAGCAAGGTTTACGCTAAAAATCATATCATTAACAGAGAAGGAGAAATTTGCAATAATTTACACGTCATAAAAAAAGGAATGGTCCGCGGTTATTTCATCAGTGACAGTACCGACATTACGACATGGATAAGTAGTGATGGAGATATTTTCACTTCGATTACAGGTTTTTTTAAAAATGAACCCGCCAAGGAAAATATACAGTGCCTTGAAGACACCTATTGCGAGTATTTGGAATATCAAGACTTTCACTATTGTTTGAAGAATTTTCCAGAAATGCGGGAAATAAACCGTATCATGATGGTGGAGTATTATATTCATGCTGAGAACCGAGCATTTATGACCAGGATTCCCAATGCGAAAAGTCGTTTGAGCTATTTTTTAAAAAATGCGGATCCAAAAGTGGTAGAAAGGATTTCGAAGAAATTTTTAGCTTCTTTCCTTGCGATGCGTCCAGAAACACTTTCCCGAATATTAACCTACCCTTTCTTACCAAAGTAGTTGCCTACTGCAAACTAAGGAAATTTCAACAACATAAAGACCAATTCAAGTCTAAGTCGTATTAACAAAGCATGTTTGTTAACTACGGTCATTATGGTTTTAGTCCTATATGGTATAGAGCATTTCTCCTTTGTACTAATACCGTTTCACTTCAAACAGCCATTTAATTATTCCTCCGACTTTTGAGTGTTAGAACTTAAAAAAAAAGATCCACTTGACATTTGTCAAGTCTTGGAAAGATTACATATAATACAACAATACCTACGTCGTTATAATCCAAAACAAACATAGATGTAAAGAAAAATACTACAAAATGAATTTTTACAAATCAACCGCTAAACAACCATTTCAAACTACAATTATGAAAACCACAATTAAAACAATCTTATCGACTTTTATCATCCTAATGGTCTTGGGATGTGGAAAGGCTATAGCTCAAACTGATATTCTTGTCGTAATAGATCAGGATTATGCCAAAAGGAATGAGGTACTTTCACAACTGCCCTCTGGTGCGGCTGTAATAAATCTAAAATCTAATTCCAATCCATGGAAGGATATTCGTGAAAAGCTAACTTCCGATAAAGACTTAAAGCAAATTCACCTTTTTGTTGAATCTGGATTTAATTCACTACTTATGGCGGGAATTGAATATAATGCGGAAAAAGTTCAATCAGAATTTGAACTTTCCATGCTGGAAGGTATATATACAGGAATCCACTATCAATTATACCTCTATACTTGCAACCTGCCTTCCAACCCTGAAGGACTTGAACTTATAAAAGAATTGGGTAACAAGACTTATTTTAATATTGCCGCTTCTACAAATTGTCAAGAAGGAGCAGACCATGATTTTAACTTCGATTATACTACTCTAGACCAGCCTATTGCAGGTTCTATTTTCAAAATCTAAACCAATCAATAAAATGAAGAATTTTTTTAAACGACTCGTCGTAATGGTCTTTCTATGTCAAATAGGAATCATTCTTGCCCAAAATGTTGGGATGACTGTACAGCAAGGCCCCAATATAGATGTAATGTTAACGGTAGGAGCCGCCAATATTGACCTAAGTACATTTGAATCAGATTTGGAACAGGCAATGCACACCAAAGGGATCCCGCTTGGGAAATTAAGAGTGGAGGCATTCCAAAGAAGTTCCATATCCTCTGATCAGGCCGATGCCAGTGATATATTCAATAGTTGGAACAAAATGAACTTTAATGGGACTGAACCTCCAGTTCATAGCAGTTATACCGGAAATTACTTTTCCTTTGATGCAAATACCAATAGAGTTTTTGCGGATTACGTTAGTCGGTATAATGGATATGGATATGCCATGTATGATCCTTCCGGTGATATTTCCGATGGAACAATTTCGGCTACTTTTGGACTCAACGGGGCGCCTGGGGCCCATGCAGAAGTTGGATTTATTTTCCGTAAAGTAGATAATAACAATTTTTATGCATATATCATTGACAACCACACAGCATGTGGGAACTTAATGAATTATGCAAATGGAGATGGCTACCCTGCGGAAGCTATTTTGAAGAGAGAGAATGGTGTTACAACCATTCTTGCCGTGAATACAAATAGTATAAGAACAGGCTTACCTAGCGGTTGGAACTCATCCCGATCTGATATGTTTGCTGCTTACTATGACGGTCAACAAATAGATTTTAAAATCGAAATGGCCGGAGATAATATAAAAGTATCCCGTAGGGGTGGTGGCGGAAACGCAGGTACAGATTGGATTCAATCATTTGATATTACAGAAGATGCTCATGCTGACGGTAGTTACGGTTTTTACGTCCATGAACAATCCGGAGCTTACTTTAAGGACATTGAAATTACAAAGTTATCGCTAAGGGCATTCAAAGATGTTTTACGTGAACCACAATGGCGTAGCAAGGCTTTACGTTTCAACGTAAACCTGGATGATCTGGAAGTTGCGGATTTCGAAGATGACAGTGATCTTTCCGAAATCCTAATGAGGACAATAAACGAGGACATCCATTATTTGGGTTGGGGTGTAAATGCCAATCAGGCCCAATTTGAAAGGTTTATTAGCCAAAATAATACTCAAGGAATTTTTGTGAACCGGGACACCAGTTCATACGCCAGCTCTGTAGATCAAATTGCACAATATATCTTTGAGCAATACCAAGTTGGAACCATTAGTGAAGGAAATTATTTTATTGCAGGTACTACCGTAGAAATTGATGTAAATCCTACACAACTTAAGACTAATACAGCCAACGCTAATTATCCTGCAGGCCGTTGGAAAATAAGTCATGACGAAACTCATTTTCCAAATAATACGGGTAAAGTATCTTGGGATGGCCTTTACTTGGAGGATGTACCGGAACTCTATAATAAAACTGGTAAATATACTTTTACCTTTGAAGACCTTCCAACTGCACCAACGACTCTTTATTTTCATAGAAAACCAGTGGCCAGTTTTACCTATAGTCCAAATTCAGGGCTTATTAGCGATACTTCCTATGATCTGGATGGAGGTTCGAATAACGGAATCGCACAGGCAGAATGGAAATGGAAAGAGGTAAATGCCCAGTCAACAAATGATTGGAATTTAGGCCAGTTTGATAAAAATAGTGTTCCGAATGGGCAATATTTAATAATGTTGAGAGTTCAGGACCACCAAGGTGTTTGGAGCAGTCCAACGAGCATTTTTGTTGAGAAATCTGCGGCCACCGCAGGAACAGAAGATCTTCCGATCGCACAGTTTAATATTAGTCCAGATGTATTGACTACCTATAATGGTGCCATGGCCATTACTATAGCCAATAACTCGGTGGATCCTTATTCCAGAACCCTGGATAATGAAGAGTGGATAGTTGTCAAGAGAGTATATGATGTCAATGGCGATCCAACGGATACGGAAATACACAATACCTCCACTCCGCTTACGGATTTCACTGCTTATAACAATGAGAGTGCCGAGTATATAATTAGCTTAAGAACCAGAACGGATACTGGGGTATGGTCCCAACCGTTCTATAGAACTTTGACGATTATAGATGACAGTACTGCCCCTACTGCCAATGCAACCCCTCAGAATGGAGTTGTGAACACAGAGGATATTATTACATTGGCTTTTCAAGATGAATCTACCGGAAGTGGATTTGATGTACAGCGATATGCCATTACTCAAAGTAATTCAGCACCTGCCAATGAAGCTTCCAGCTGGAAGTCTTGGAGCAATAGCCAGACCAAGGACATTACCTTCTCTTCAGGAGGTAGCGGCTGGTACATTCATGCTGAGGTAAAGGATAATGCGGGAAATTTGGGTACAGCAACTTTTGGACCATATGATGTAACTTTGATATTAACAGCGGTAGCTGACCTGGCACTTACCGATGAGGACACAGCATCCTCTCCTATTAACATCCTTTTTAATGATAAATACGACCTTAACAGTGTACCTGTAATTAGCATTACTGTACAAGGAACAAAAGGTACTGCCGTAGTTGATGGGAACAACAATATTGTCTATACACCTAATCAAGACCAAAATGGAACAGATACGGTAACTTATTTGTTGGAAGATTCAGGAGAGAGTTCATCTGCAGATATTACCATCTCTATTCAGCCTGTGGATGATTTGCCTCTTGCTGTTACCGATAATTTTGAAGTTGATGAAAATGGAACAATTAATAAAGACGTCGCAACAAATGATATAGAAGTGGATGGGGATGACCGTGTTTACCATTTGGTGGATGGGCCGGCCTATGCTTCTAACTTGACTTTTAATACTGACGGCACTTTCACTTATGAACATAATGGTGATGAGCAGATCTCAGATTCCTTTACCTATAATTTTGAGGATGCAGTATCCTTTTCAGAAACGGTGACGGTTAACTTAACTATTAATCCTGTTAATGACCTCCCTACTGGTGGTGATGTAACTGGAAATGTAGTTGAAGATGTACCTACCGCTTTTTCGGTGGATAATTTTACATTCAATGATGTGGATACGGAAGATAACTTCAATGGAATCCAAATTATAACTTTACCCACTAAGGGAACATTGTTTTATAATGGAAACCCAGTGGCATTGAATGATTTCATTAACGATGTTACTTTGTTGACCTACACTACTGAGCCTGGTGAATTTGGGACCAATTATGCTTCCTTTAAATTTAAGGTGAAGGATCAAGCTGACGCAGTGAGTACAACAAGTTACGATTTTGGCATAACGGCTTTGGAAGACATGGATGGTGATGGTCTTCCAGATCTCTCTGATCCTGATATTGATGGTGATGGAACTTCCAATGATGAAGATGACTTTCCAAGAAATCCCAACGAGGATACCGATACCGATGGTGATGGTACTGGAGATAACGAGGATACGGATGATGATGGTGACGGCACACCCGATACCGAAGATGCCTTCGCATTGGATCCCAACGAGGATACCGATACCGATGGTGATGGCACTGGAGATAACGAGGATACGGATGATGATGGAGACGGCACACCCGATACCGAAGATGCATTCCCATTGGATCCCAACGAGGACATAGATACGGACGGTGATGGTACTGGGGATAACGAGGATACGGATGATGATGGTGACGGCACACCCGATACCGAAGATGCCTTCCCATTGGATTCCAACGAGGATACCGATAGCGATGGTGATGGCACTGGGGATAACGAGGATACGGATGATGATGGTGACGGCACACCCGATACCGAAGATGCCTTCCCATTGGATCCCAACGAGGATACCGATACCGATGGTGATGGCACTGGAGATAACGAGGATACGGATGATGATGGAGACGGCACACCCGATACCGAAGACG
The DNA here is from genome assembly GCF_030291335.1 of Arenibacter flavimaris. Classification (NCBI taxonomy): domain Bacteria; kingdom Pseudomonadati; phylum Bacteroidota; class Flavobacteriia; order Flavobacteriales; family Flavobacteriaceae; genus Arenibacter; species Arenibacter flavimaris. Next base: position 90,302 of record NZ_JASWIM010000004.1, on the reverse strand, counting down.
CCTTCCCATTGGATCCCAACGAGGACATAGATACGGACGGTGATGGTACTGGTGATAACGAGGATACGGATGATGATGGAGACGGCACACCCGATACTGAAGATGCCTTCCCATTGGATCCCAACGAGGATACCGATACCGATGGTGATGGTACTGGGGATAACGGGGATACCGATGATGATGGAGACGGCACACCCGATACCGAAGATGCATTCCCATTGGATCCCAACGAGGACATAGATACGGACGGTGATGGTACTGGGGATAACGAGGATACGGATGATGATGGAGACGGCACACCCGATACGGAAGACGCCTTCCCATTGGATCCCCATGAGGAGACAGATACGGACGGGGACGGCACTGGTGATAATCACGACAATGATACCGATGGAGACGGTACACCCGATACCGAAGACGCCTTCCCATTGGATCCCAACGAGGATACCGATACCGATGGTGATGGTACTGGGGATAACGAGGATACCGATGATGATGGAGACGGCACACCCGATACGGAAGATGCCTTCCCATTGGATCCCAACGAGGATACAGATACGGACGGGGACGGCACTGGTGATAATCACGACAATGATACCGATGGAGACGGCACACCCGATACGGAAGACGCCTTCCCATTGGATCCCAACGAGGATACCGATACGGACGGGGACGGTATTGGAGATAACGAGGATAACGATGATGACGGTGATGGTACACCGGACAGCGAAGATGCATTCCCACTTGATCCCTATGAGGAGACAGATACGGACAGTGACGGAACTGGTGATAATACCGATAATGATTTGGATGGTGACGGTACTCCCAATGAGGAAGACGCCTTCCCATTGGATCCCAATGAGGATACCGATAGTGATGGTGACGGTACGGGCGACAACGAGGATAACGATGATGATAATGATGGGCTTCCTGATGAGGATGATTATTTTCCTATCAATGCCCAGCCCACTTTAATACCAGCCCAGGCCTTTACACCAAATGGTGACGGAATCAATGATTCCTGGATGATTCCTGGTATAGAGAATTATCCCAATTCACTAATTAAGGTCTATAACAGGTGGGGCCACGAAGTATTTGTTAGTAAAGGATATAGGAACGATTGGAATGGCTCCTATAAATCGAACAGCAACAAATTACCTTCCGGATCGTATATGTATATCATTGACCCTGCGAATGGTTCTGCACCTATTCAGGGTTGGTTGTTCATCAATTATTAAAACTATTAGTTTATCAAATAAAATTTAAAATGAAACTTAAAATAATATATTTTGTCCTAACCGTTTTATTGAGCGTTGGTGCTTTATCGGCCCAGCAGGACCCTAATTTCACATTTTACCGATATAATATGAACCTTATAAACCCTGCTTTTGCAGGGTCTAACGACGTAAGCGATATTGGGGTCGGAATTAGGAGTCAATGGGCAAGTATCGAAGGTAGCCCGGAAACCCAGACCGTTTTTTTTGGTACCCCTGTTGGAAAGAATCTTGGTCTTGGAGTATCAATTATAAATGATAGGACGTTCATCGAAAACCAAACATCGGTTGCGTTAGATTTCTCATATCACCTGCAGTTAAATGATTACATGCACTTATATTTGGGGATAAAAGCGGGTTTAAACTCTTATAGAGTAAACACAGATGGTTTAGTGACGTATGGTATCCAATCCGATCCAAGTTTAATGGATATTGATGGTGGTTTTACCCCGAATATCGGATCCGGTGTCTACTTAAAGGGGCAATCCTTTTATGCATCCTTATCGGTTCCAAAAATATTAACCCCAAACAGGTTGGACAACGACAATGGAATTGCAAAACAAGGAGAGGACAAGATACATGTATACGCTTCTGCAGGTTATGATATTCCATTGAATGGCAACATCACCATTAAACCGTCTATACTTGCCAGATATGTAAATTCATCACCAATTTCAATTGACCTAACTGCGGCATTTATGTTAGGGGAGAGATTTGAGCCTGGCGTGGCGTATCGTTTGAATGAAGGGTTTGGCGGATTTTTTATTTTTAAAGCCAGTAGAGGTCTACACATAGGATACGCATACGAAACGGCACTTGAAAATGCCGTTTCCAACTTGAACAATGGCACCCACGAGATACTTTTAAAAATAAAAATATAATCATGCAATGTACGTTTCAATATATCACAACTGCTTAACTTTCTATTACTTTAACATTGCTTTATGTGCAGGCAATTTTCAATTATTGATTGGTTTACTTGAAATGTTTAAAAGTAGTTGTGGAATTAGGCTTAATTAATTCTATTTGTAACTTTATAGCACTAAAGAACAGCAAATAATATCTTTAGAGTTCTTACTTGTTATGTAGTGTACAAATAGGTGTGTAAAACGAAATGTAATCTCATAAACAATTAAAATACAGTGCTTTAGGTATAGGTAGTTAGGTCTGCCACCCCGACGAACCATGGTTTTGTTGATGCAAACAAAACCATAATGTATTAAAAACCAGAAGATTAATATTTTCTGGTTTTTTTTATATCCAATTGAAAACAAGGGTGACGATGTCCTATACGATGTCCTATTTTTGTCGGGCAGGATTTCGTAAATTGCACATCCTGATTCGATTTTTCGTGTGATTTGACTTTCGCTTAACGGATTGTTCCACTTAAAGCGAAACATATGAAAACTTCTAACTCGTTCAGTATCAACTTTTGGCTAAAAAAGACGGCCAAAAAAAAAGACGGACAGATTCCCATCTACGCCCGCGTCAGATTTGAGGGCAGATATTCGGACATCAGTGTCCATAGATCGACATCTGAGGAATGTTGGTGTCCTATTTCTGGTAAAATCGACCATCGGGTCAAAAGTGCCAATAGTATCAACAAATACCTTGACGATGTACACGCTAAACTATTGGAATGTCATAGGCAGTTATTTGCAGAGGGTACGCCGATTACTTCACAGGCCATCAAACTGCGGTATCTGGGAAAGGACAAGCCCTTCAATACCCTTGGGGACATTATCCGATATCATCGTTCCCATGAAACCTCCAGACTTGAGAAAAGTACGGTCAAAAACTATGCTGCCACCGAGGAGTACCTGAAACGGTTCATCAAGAAAAAATTCAACGCCGCCGATATTGGCCTTCCCTTTATCGACTATACGTTTGTCATCGGGTTTGAGAACTACCTCCGTAGCTGTTCCCCGATCCAGAAACACAGACCCTTGAACAATAACGGGATCATGAAACATATGGAAAGGTTCAAGAAACTGGTGGGCATTGCCCATAAGTTTGGTTGCGTGCAACAAAATCCCTTTGGCTTCTATAAAATGAAGTACGAGGAGTACGACAGCGATTTTTTGGAAGAACATGAGATAAGAAAAATTGCGTTGCTCAAGGTACCGGAAGCCGGGATTGGGTTGGTCAGGGATATTTTTCTTTTTGCATGTTATACAGGGCTGAGTTACATTGAGGTCAAATTGTTGATGCCAAAGGATATTGTAAAGGGTATCGATGGCGAACTTTGGATCAACGTTAGGCGTAAAAAGACCAAGACTCCGGTGAGAGTGCCACTTCTTTTCCAGGCAAAAGAGATTTTGGATAAGTACTCGGCCCATCAGAATTTGGGAAATGGAGATTTTCTTCTGCCCGTATATTCCAATCAAAAATCCAACGGATATCTGAAGGCCCTGGCCAGACGGGCTAAGATCGACAAACATTTGACCTTCCATGTTGCCCGGCATACCTTCGCTACGACCATAACCTTAATGAACAACGTTCCATTGGAAACGGTTTCAAAGCTATTGGGACATACCAAGCTCTCCACGACCCAGCGATATGCCAGGGTAGTGGAGAAGAAAATCAGCAAGGATATGGGAATGTTGAAAGAACTGTTGGATAAAAAAAGGGAAAACCACCCAATTCAAAATAGAGACGGGTTTGCTCCTTTAAGGGTAATAAAGTAAGGCAATATATTCATGGAAACAAAAGCTGAACAGGACGGAACAGTAAAGAGAGACTGCGGGCCTTAAAAAGGGAGCACAGGACAAATTCACCAATAAATCCCACTATATACCAGTATTTTAAATCTTTACTTTCAGACTAAAATTTGTTTTTTCCAATATGCAAATATTAGAAAAATCAAAATGTGCTAAGATTAGCAAATATAATCGTGGTAAAATTAGTAAATTCAACCGTCATTACCATTTTTTGGGATATGTAGGTTTGCTTTCCATTACCGGGTAAGCTTTTTTACACTTTCAGCACTTAAATTTCTAACAACATTTATTTCTGTTAAGCGGATGATTGGTTTAATGAAAGATTGACTTTTTGAGTTATCATGTTAGATTATAATGTAGTTTAACGTTTGAACATAACATAAGCGTTTTTGATAACCACCAATAGGAGGGAGATGAGAATAATAGTTTTTAATGAACTTATCATGGCTTGTCATTTATTGTTTCCAATTAAGATTTCCATTTTTGTCGAACATTTCGATAGATGGATTCCCTAAACTGTCAACCTTTAAGATAATTCTTGGTATCTCGTTGGCATCTTTCATAATCAGAGCGGTATTTCCGTTTTCTGTTATCAGGTTAATTCTATTAATATTGTGACCTGGTTTGCCTGACAAGTCTTTGTCATTAATAATCAAACCGGCTTTAAAATAATTATCCTCTTTATTATCCTGAGCGAGAACACCAACAGCATCGGCATTTTGATAGTCTAAAGCTATAACATTTAAATTTGTGGTTTCATTATTAGTTATGGCAATACCTCCTCGTTCATCACCGATTTTATTCCGCTTAAATGCATCTCTTTAAACAACATAGTTACAAGCTCCTTACATACTTGCTCAAACTTATCGGTTTTCTACCAAGCAATTTTTCAAGTGAATCCGATGTAAATGAAAATTCACCCGCTTTAATCCCGTTTGCCATACTTACTAATAAATCTGCTACTTCAACAGGCATTTGATAGCTCATCAATTCTTCTTTAAAATCGGTATCCGCAATGTCAATGTGCTGAATATTCATTTTCTTTTCAGCGTTTATTAGCTGTGCCAATTCGGCAAATGAATACGCTGTATTTCCTGTGATTTCATAGGTTTGGTTTTGGCGTGTGCGTTCGGTCAGTACGTTTGCAATGGCTTCTGCAATATCAGTCCTTGAAACAAAACTTACTTTTCCTTTTCCAGATGGATAACGGATTTCGTTGGTCTGCAAGGCGTTTCCAATCAGTTCGGGTATGGCTTCCATATACATACTGTTTCTGAAAAACGTGTAAGGGATATTTGTTTTCTTTATCAGTTCTTCCGTGTGGTATTGCGTTTCCGTTCCTTGAAAAATAGTGTTCGGTCGGGCTTGTACCATACTTGTATAAACAATGTGCTTTATGTTGTTTTTTGCCATTGCATTTACTACATTTTTTTCCTGCTGTTTGGCTGTCTCCACATCTACCCCAATAGTAGAAATCTGTAATACTTTTTCTACACCTTTAAAGGCTTGTTTGAGTGTTTCATAATCGTTGTAATCCGCTTGCCTGATAATTACTCTCTGTTCCTTAAAATCGTTTATCGTTTCGGGATTTCTCACGATGGCAACAATGTTTGTCGGTGCGACTTTCTGCAATAAAAATTGAATAGTCGCTTTTCCCAAATGTCCGTTTGCTCCTGTGATGGCTATCATAATTATACTTTTCCTGCAAAGTTATCAGCCTGTTTTGTCTTAAAATTGGATAAAACCGACAGCCATTAAACCTTCCATTCAGGAAAATTCGCAACTTGTTCGTTGGCCTTGTCTATAAAATGCTTCGGGCTTGTTCCTGCAAACTCCTTAAAATCCCTGATAAAATGCGATTGGTCAAAATAATCGTTTTGATAAGTAATGTCTGTCAACTTATTAAATTGGGTTTGACGTATGTTTTCCAAAGCGGATTGAAAGCGGTTTATCCTTGCAAATAGCTTGGGAGAGATACCAATGTGCTGTTTAAAATACCGTTCCAATGAACGTTCGGATAAGTTTAGTTCGTTTTGTATGTTCGGTAAGCTCACGCCTTTTTGTAGTTGGGTAGTTGCAAAATTTACTTTTTCGTTTTCCGCTTTTCTTTGTTCAGCCTGTTGTATCAAAAAGGACGATAACAATTTAATTCTTTGTTCGGCAGTAGCAGTATTTAAAAGTTGGTCGGTTATATTGATTTTAATCAGTTCGTTGATGTCAATATGTTGGTTGGTCAGTTCGTTTGCATCTATTCCAAAAATAGATTTTAATGCAGTAGGTTGAAAATAAATGCCAATGTTACGGAAAGGTTGTACTGCTTTATGTTCTGTATATCGTGTCGTTTGTCCGTACAAAAATAACTGTGGTAGCTTTTTATTACCTTTATCAAGAAATGCTTTTTTGTTCTCTTGAAAAATTAGCCCTGGCAAGCCGTCCGACATTATTTTAAAAGTCTTTTCCGAAAAATTTAAAATTTCGTCTTCCAATATCCAAAAGTATCTAACGTACTTTCTCAATGATTCTATCGAATATATTTGTTGATAGTTCACTTTGCCAGTACTATTTTTGTTTGCAAGGATGATTGATAAATAATCGCTAACGCTATATTAGTAAGGAGTCACTCATGGGTTAAGTTCAACATTTGAAACGAATTTAAAGTCTTGATTTTAGTATTGGATCTCCTTTACTTTTAGCGTTTAGATGTTTTCAGTTTTGTTTTTATCGTTTTGACCGTACAGCTTTTATTTTTTTCAATTTCTCGTCAGCAATATACTTTTCGTATTCCAGAGTTTCTACTCCATAAATTGCAATTTTCCCATTACCATCAAAATGAATTCCAAAGCCATATCTTTTGGCTAAAGGAGACGTTCTCAAACAAGCTTGTCCTTTGGAGAAAAAAAGTTCTCTAGCTTCTTTATATTCAGTTTTGGTCAAATCATTTCTATCTGCGAATACCATAAATAATATGTCATCAGAGGTATACTTGTATGGATTTTTCGCAACTAGCTCAAATTGAATTTCTGCAATAGTTCTTTTTTCTTTAGCAGGAGGTTTTGTCCCACATTCAGCCTTTGAGTCTTCTGAAACTTCTATAAAAGTGTCAAAATAATTTGTCGTATGAACCTTCATTATCCTAAATTATAAAAATGATTTTCCTGAATGATTTTACCATTCTTCCAACGCTGAACCGATATTTGTTTGTAATCAAGTCTGCCAAACATTTTATTGGTAAAAATGTAATGCCAATGAGCAACAGATAAATTTTCTTCAATAATTGTAGAAAGTAATTCAAGTTTTTCAACTTCTGAATTGGAAATAAAATTTTCAACCGCCTTTCGGAAATTTTCCATTCCTTTGGTTGGTTCATTACTGTTGTCTGTTGAAATAATTTCTTGGTCATAGAACTTATCAACAGCTTCAATAAATTTATACTGCTGAACAAGAGAGTTAAACTCTTTTACTGTTTCTGTGAATGTTGTCATTTTAATTGTTTTTTGTGTGTTTCAAAGGTCGTCCTACAATGACCGCTAACGCAGCGCTATGTGTAGTCCGCGATATTTTATGGAAATATAGTGAAAACCTTTTTTGGTTTTCGACGGTATTGGGAATAAAATGTGGCGGTCCAGATTACATATAGTGACTTGATATGTTGCGTTGGTTTCTTCCGTTAAGCGTCGTTCTTAGAAAAAGTACCCTTATCCTACGGTTTTATGTGATCTGACATAGCGCTGCGATGATGTTGCATTTCCCTTTGTGCGGGAATCGAGGTACGAGATGTAGCACATAGGGTCGACGTAGGAGAATGCAACATCATCGGTCTCGTGTATGAGCAGTAGCGGATTTCAACCCACTAAACTGTCAGTTAGCACCGACCTTTGGTTTATAGTTTTACGTTTCAAAATAGCACTGAACTCGCTATTGCTTATACACATCTTTGTTAGCGGGTCGTTTTTTATTTGTTTTTCACAATTCTAAATCCCAAATCGTCAATTTTGAATGAAAAAGGATGGCTTCTTCTTCGAGTTGTCGCCATAACACTTCTTTCTTGGTCGCACCATCCACCACCACGGAATACACGATAAGAACCGTAAACAGTTTCATCATAAATATCCGTACACCATTCCCAAACATTTCCCAACATATCGTACAGTCCCCAATTATTTGGCATTTTTTGTCCGACTTCTTGCGTGTGATTATTGGAGTTTTCTTTAAACCAAGCGATTTCACTCAATACTCCATATCTAATGTCTTTGGTTCCTGCTTGGCAAGCAAATTGCCACTCTGCTTCTGTTGGCAATCGAAATCCATTTGCTTCTGAATTCAGCGTTACAATTTCAGTGACCAAATCAATTTCATAGCATTTATCTTTTCCTAAAGATTCAGAAAGAGTGTTACAAAAACTTACTGCATCAATCCAAGAAACTGTTTCAACCGGGAGCTTGTCGCCTGGAAATGTACTTGGGTTTTGATTGGTTACTGTTAAATACAAATCTTGTGTTACCGGATATTTTAAAATGAAAAACGATTTAATCTCTGTTGTCCATTTTTCTTTTATTCTGTCATCACGTAATTCTATTGTTCCTTTTGGAATTTGAATCATTTGCTCAGCAATAATTGCTTCTATGTCTATCTTTGTAACATTCACTTCCCTGACAATTTTGTAAATGCTTCATTCGTTGATGAAACAAAGCTAATTTGGTTTCCCTTATTGCTTTCATAAACGAAATCTTTCAGGCTCTTGCTATTGAATGTCGAAAAATCTCCCACAATAGCCAATTGAACACGATAAGTTGAAAATTTTTGAAGGATTTCTCCCGCCATTCGATTTTTGAGTTCAAAAAAGTCTGGAGTAATATTTTTTTGATGAATGACAATTTTATCAAATCCTTGATAGTAAACGTTCCCTAATAAATTCAGTCCATCATCTACGTTGTTTATGAGGATTTGTTCTGATGAAAGTTCAGCAATCTTTATGTTATTTATCTCGTGTGTATTTGTTTTCATTTCAATCTCTGGCGTATGTTTTTTTAAATGTCACGTCCTAAAATACGGCTACAGATTAATATTTGTTTTTAAGCGGCATATTGATGCACGTAATTAGGTGTTTTATACTTTAAAGATAAATGTAATCGTTTAGTGTTGTACAATTTGATCGCATTTTTGGTCGCTTTCTTAGCTTGAACGACACTGGCAAAAGTTTGGTCGAGATAGAATTCATCTTTGAGTATTCCGTTGACCCTTTCTGCTATTGCGTTTTCATAGCAATGGTTCTCTTCGGTCATACTGATATCTATCTTCTTTCTTTTTAAAATTTGCGTATAAATATTGCTGCAGTATTGAATTCCCCTGTCAGAATGGTGAATAAGTTGCTTTGTGTTTTTAGCATTGTAAATTGCTTTGTTCAGTGCCCTTACACAGCCTTTTAGTTCCAGACTGTCACTTAGGTCATACCCGACTATTTTACGTGAGTACATGTCCGTGATCAAGGCCAGGTAACAGAATCCTTTAATGGTTCTGATATAGGTGATATCTGAGGCCCAAACTTGATTTGGCCTGTTGATTTTCAGGTCTTTTATGATGTTCCCGTATTTATAGAACCTGTGATGGGAGTTGGTGGTTCTAGAAGAATATTTTTTTCTTCTTATTAGCAACCCGTTCTCCCTTAGGATACGGAACAGTTGGTCCCTACCGATTTTCAGGTGTTGCCCTTGAAAGTCTTCATGTAGGGACTTGATCAGTTTCCTGGTTCCTTCCCTGGGTAGCGTTCTTCTACTTTTTCTAACGAGCCCGACAACGGTCTGTTCCATCTCTTTTTTAGTGTTATAGCGTTTATGGAATTTGTAATAGGCATCTCTTTTTAAGGAGAAGGCATCACAAATAGCCTCGATCGTGAACGGTCTGTCCTTTCTGTTTTTAGGAGCTGTTTTCATTAGGGCTCGATGTTTAAGTTTTTTTTTAATTCTTCTACATCTTTGTAGCCAAGCTTACTGGCCGCTACTTTGAGATAACTGTCATCAATAAGCTTATCGAGGTCTTTCTTTATGAGAAGTTCCTTTAGCTGTTTAAGCTCTTTTTGCAGGGCTTTGATACGGCTTAGTTCATCATCTGTTTGCACGGTTACACGGGTGTTCATTAAATCCTTGCGATCATACTTTTTGATCCATACGTTTATAGTACTGGATTGTATACCGTAAGTTAATGCAATTTGTCTTTTGGAATGGTTTCCTTTGGAAAGTTCTGCCAATACTTTGAGTTTAAAGCTCTCGCTATAACGTCTCACATATCCATCATTTTTATACATATACATTTGGTTTTTTGTATACATATTTCAGGACGGGTCAAAATGCCCGCTAACGGTAAACTGTATGAGTAGTGGTGGATTTGCGTGCAATTTTCCGTCCATATTTTTTTGCATTCCGTCAATACTTTCGGTTTGATTGTGGTGGAAGCCTTGTTATATCAATTATTTGTTGATTCTATCTGTTCTTTTTCAATCAAATTTAAGGCAATTTGCAACGCTTTAATTCTACGTTCAAGTAAAGTTTGTTGAGAAGAATTTTCCTTTAAATTAGGTAGTGCTTTTTCACATTTGCTTAGAAGTGACATAATTGCAACATTGGCTTCATTCAATTCTTCTTTTCTATGATTCATTTTTGATAATCTTTCGTATGTTGTTTATTACGAACAAGTTGAGCTGAAAAAAGTTTGTTTTTCAGCTTCCATGATTTCCTCTTTGTTCATTTTTATTTTGTTGATACTACAATGATTTTATTGTTTCCAATTAACATTTCCATTTTTGTTGAACATTTCGATAGAAGGATTCCCTAAACTGTCAACCTTTAAGATAATTCTTGGTATCTCGTTGGCATCTTTCATAATCAGGGCGGCATTTCCGTTTTCTGTTATCAGGTTAATTCTATTAATATTGTGACCTGGTTTGCCTGACAAGTCTTTGTCATTAATAATCAAACCGGCTTTAAAATAATTATCCTCTTTATTATCCTGAGCGAGAACACCAACAGCATCGGCATTTTGATAGTCTAAGGCTATAGCATTTAAATTTGTGGTTTCATTATCAGTTATGGCAATACCCCCTCGTTCATCACCGTTTTTATCATAAAAAATAATCCCTGCTGGATTAACTGCCCTTTGAAATGTTTTACCATTGATAATGGGAGGCGGAATATTATCCATATTGGAAATTACGATTCTGTTTTTCCCGTTTTTGTCTTTAATGTTAATCCTTTCAGCGTCCATAAATCCATCTGAGCCATTTAGTAGTATGAAACTTAAAGCGGTTAAGAGTGCGATATTGAATACGACAAGTGTATAAAACGGAATTTTAAAAGTTTTTGATGTTGTTTGCATGGTTTAAAAATGTATTTAGATTGATGATGTATGCTGCTTTTTTATCCTTCGTATATGTGAAATTCTGTTACCGTTATAAAATAGCCATCGGGGTCTCTGAACGAGAATTCCTGTCTGTGTGAATTTTTATTTAGGTGGATTTCTTCTTCAATACTCCATTCGATTTCTTCAAGGTTATGCTTCACTTTCTTCCAATCAGAAGTCCTAAAATAAAGTAACAAGCCATTTCCTGCTGTTAAACTTTGGTCTTTCATCGTTGGGTGACCGTCCCTTTCCCAAGCGTGCAGACAAAGCACAATTTCATTGTCCTTATTCGTCAGAACGGAAAAATGGTCTCCACCGTGTGTAATGTTGAATCCAAATATATTTCTATACCATTCAGCACTCACTTCAACATCTTTTACGGCAATTATTGGGTCAAGTTTTGTCATTTTGTTTTCTATTTATTGTTTATGGCGGTGTTCGTTGTTTTGTTAAGCTTTAACAGCAGGCATGATTTTTCAAATGTAATAAATCAACGATTCCTGAAAAGTGTCACCTTAAAAACTAGCTTTGGGCAAACCTTTATTGAAATCGGCCGATAGCACTTTCGTTATAACTTTTCAGCTTCCGTAGGTTAAAGTATAAGAACTCAGTGCATTGTTATTTTTACTATAGGACTTCGTGAATATAAATATTTGAGAGGCGAACTCCGTACCTATTTAGGAGCGGAGCCGTCTACTAGATTGTGCTTTTGTGCTTTTTAATCTTATTTGTTCAACGTATAATAGAAGTGAACCACTTGCTCTTCTCTTGTAGGATTAGTTTTTCTATAAAAATCAATCGCATAATCATCAATCTTATCGGCTTGCACAAATACTTCTTCAAATCCTTTCTCTTTATAGAATTTATTTACTTCTGCTATGAGTTTCTTACCGATTCCGTTTCTTTGAAGATTTTTGTCCACTGCCAAGTCATAAATGTATGCGAGAGGTTTTTCTGAATAATATTGATCCAAAACGTATGTTGTTAAACCACCCACAACTTTGTTATCATGTAAAGCAACAAAAACATCAAAGTTGGTACGATTAAGAAGGCTTTGAAGATGCTTTGAGTCGGGAATTGAAAAATCTGTCATCTCGAACACATATTCAAATAATTTGACAAGTTCAACAAATTCTGTCAAGTTGGTTTCTTCAAGTCTTTTAATCTTTACTAGTTCTATTATACTCATTTTATAATGTCAATCTTTATTATTTTCTCGCATGTCACAATGGTCTAGTATAACCGTCAGTTACGGCTATATTAAGTGAAAAATTTCAAACAAGGCACATAATTCAAGTAATTCCGAGTGGATTCGGACGAAGTCGAATCCGCCATAGTTGCGGTTATACATCTTAAGTTAGCGGTAGTTGTTTTTATTTCAGTTTCCATTTTTTAACTATGTCTGCGTTAAATCCGTCTTTTTCTTTTGGGTTTGGTTCGCCTTTTCCTGTTGAGATTAAATTGTACAGACTTTTGTTGATGTAATTACCCCAGGCGTCATTGCAAACCTCAAAACATTCGTCCTTTGGTGTCAGTCCATCGTGAGTGAATTTGATTTTTGTCTGCTTACTGTTTTCATCAATTTCAAAGATTAGTTTTGTGTCAACCCATTCGGCTTTGTCTTTCGTAAAACTAAAATGATTGTCAATGATTTTGTATACCAATTTCTCGTTCGGAACTTCTTCTATAAGTTTTATTTTGCACAAATGAATGTCCTTAAAGTGGTAGAGAAAGGTTTCGCCCAATCTATCCGTATTTCCTTCAATATCTTCAGACCACCAATCACGAAAATTTTTGATTGCTTGAAAAACAGAATTTGGTTTTTGCTTCACAACGATTGTTGTTGTATAATTTCCTGTGTTCATTTTACTGATTTTTGTTCATTAACGTATCTAATCTGTTCAGTTTGTTTTTCCAAAAGTTATCAAAGAAACTCAACCAATTTTGAAGCTCAATAAATCCATCCTGTTTTAGTTTGCAATGTCTTTCCCTGCCAATATTTTCAATGGTTATGAAGCCACTTAATTCCAAAAGTTTTATATGTTTTGAAATTGCAGGACGACTTATTTCAAAGTTTTCCGCTAAAGAATTTATACTCTGACTTTCGGTTGAAAGTAGTAGTAAAATTTGTCTTCGGTTGCTATCTGCAATGGCGCTAAATGTATCAACTTGTTGAAAACTCATTTGACCTATTGATTGTTTAAATGATTGATGATTTTCTGAATATTTTTTCCCCAACCATCTATCATTGCCGTATAAATTGCAAGATTTTCGCCTGTAAACCCTCTATGTATTAATTGTAATTCTGTTCCGCTTTCTTTTTTAATCAAAGTCCACTCCACGACTGATTTTAGGTTGAAAGTTCCATCTCCCGAACCTGCATTCCAAGAATAAATTAGCTTTTTCATAGGGGTTATTTCTAAAACTTTGCAATGAAAAATCCCATCACAATTGAATTGGGGTAGTGGATTTGTTCTGAAAGAAAATTCGTGATTTAGGACAGGTTTAAAATTAGTTGGCATAAGCCATTTTTCTAATAATTCTGGATTTGTCAGGTATTCCCAAACGTTTTCGACCGAATTTGGGAAAAAGTAGGTTTGCTTAATGTCCTGTGTCATATTTATGTAACTTTTTGGTTACGCAAATATATACGTAACTTTTTAGTTACACAAATTTTATTTGAATTTGAGTTTAAAATTGATGAATTCGGTGCCCTCAAATATTGTTTAACTAAAAATTTCATTATCATGGAAACAAAAGCAAAGTCGAACGGAGTAGCAAAAAGACAAACTGCGACCGTTAAAAAGGAAGTACAGAACAAGTTGACCAATGAGTCCATTGGAAAAACAGTAGCACCTGAAAAGCCGGTTATCAACTTGGACGACCGCATCCAAAAGTTCGAGAAACTACGTGGGTTGGCCACGCAACGTGAACGGTTGACCGAAACCTTGAACGAGCTTACAAAGTTCAATTATAATCAGGATGGTTCGTGTTCTTTCCACATTCGGGATTCCAGAAACTTGGAGTTCAAGACCACCAACTCCAATCTGATAAAGTTGGTCACTACGCATTTACAGTCTACTTTGGAACAGCGTAAGGCCGAAATTGAACAAGAAATTGTACAACTCGAACTTTAATCTTAAAAGTTCATTAAATGTGAAAGCCTGCTCCAAAAGAGCAGGTTTTTCTTTTTATTCATACCTCCACAGTTTATTAACTAGAAAAGTGCTTGAGACCACTTATATCTGCGAGGTAATCCTTGTTTTGATTTTCTAATAGCACCCTACTTCGTTGGGAGGGGAAGGCTACAAAAACAGTAAGGCTGCAACCGTTAGGGTTATTCCTGAAGAATTCACATATTATTTATGGCCCAATTCTGAATTTCTTTGATTACCGGCAGTAAAGTCATGCCTTTTTTTGTTAGAGAATATTCCACAGTTGGAGGAACCGTTGCGTAAGCCTTTCTGTTAACAATTTTTCTTGATTCAAGTTCTTTAAGGGTTTTAACCAACATTCTGGTATTAATCCCTTCTATTGCCCGTTCCAGTTCTTTGAATCTCAATTTACCGGCCATTAAAGTATTTATTACGGTCATCGTCCATTTACCTGAAATCAAATCCATCGCTTCTTGAAAAGGACATTCCAATAATTTTTCATTATTTTTTTCTTGATTAACCTGCATATTACTTCATTACTTTAATTTTGGTCACTACTATACATATTGGTAACTACTTGTGAAAGTAAACTTATAATTTGAAATTTGTAAAAAAATATTAATTATGGAAGTAGAAGAAATTCAAACCTACATACTCGACAATTTTGAAAATATAAAGCTCTCATCTGCTGATGGCAATTTGTTCTTCATGCATCCTAGTAACGACAAACTTCCTTTTGTTACAATACTTACCAAAGATGATGAGTATGACTCTGTGTCAAACCTTGATAGAGAGGGTTTTTATCGTTTAAATTTTTGTATGGACAAAGAAATTTTTAAATCAAAATTTGGAAACCTTACTCATAGAAAAGGGCTTGAATCCTATATGGATGTGGGAATAGATTTTACAAAAGAGGACACGCTATTGCCCCACCCTACCTATGGTTCTATGAACTGGGTCTGTGTTGTTAAACCTTCAAAAGAGTTGTTTGATTCTATAAAGAAATATTTGAAATCATCATTTGAGACTTTAAAGAGAAATAAAAATTAAACGTAGAAGAAAAACAACCGCTAATATCATATAAAATAGGCGATTTGTTGTTGAGTTCAACTTTGGTAGAAAACAGTAGTTTATACCTAACTGAAAGTTACGCACCCCTTAACCGCCTAATTTTCACACACTATCCGTTATCTGGCACTGTAACACCACATAGACACTTCAAGCGACAGTAAATTATTTTTTAAAGACAAATGCAGAAATATTATTTATCTTTGCAACTAAAATACTTATCAAATAAGTTATATATATGGGGACGAATTCAGTAATAGAGTTAAGAAAAGCTGGGCAGCAATACACGTTTGCTTCACTTCAAATGCATGAAACTATTGCTAAATCAGTAGGGTTTTCAGCGACAGACCATAAATATCTTGGGTTTTTCCTGCAAAAAGGCAAATTGACTGCTGGTGAACTAGCCAAACTATCAGGATTAACAACTGGTGCAGTTACAGGTCTAATAGACAGATTTGAAACAAAAAAACTTGTGAAAAGAGAATTTGACGCAACTGATAGGCGGAAAGTATTTATCGTTCCATTCAAAGAAAAAATAATGAAGCTGTTTGAGCCGTATTACAAAGATTTTCAAGAAGAAACGGAAAAACTAATTGCAACATTTTCAAGAGATGAAAGAAAGATTATTCAAGACTTCTTTGAAAAGTCAATCAAATTAATGAAAGATACACACAACATGTTTAACAATTAAAACCTATAAAAAATGAAACAAGTATTTATCAATCTTGCCGTAAAAGACCTTCAAAAATCAATGGATTTTTACGCCGCATTGGGATTTACAGTTAATCCTCAATTTTCTGACGACTCAGGAAAATGCATGGTTTGGAGTGATAATATTTTTGTAATGATTTTGACGCATGAAAAGTTTAAATCGTTTGCAACCAAGCCCATTGCAGATACAAAGTCGAATTTAGCAGGACTTTTTTCACTGTCTGTTGACAGCATAGACAACATGAACAAAATGGTTACCAATGGACTTAATTCAGGAGGAACCGAACCAAATGAAATGCGTGACTATGGATTTATGCAACAGCGAACCATTGAAGATTTAGATGGACACACTTGGGAAGTCTTCTATATGGACATGAGTAAATTTCCTAGTGAAACTAATTCATGACTTAAATAAAGTATAAAATGAAGAAAAACAGAATTATTTTTTGGATTACAACAAGTATCATCTTTTTATGGGAAGGGTTGATGCCGTTAAGTACCTTACTGTTTGCACCCGAATATATTAATGCCGGGACAAAACCTTTAGGTTATCCTGACTATTTCGCTTACGCATTAATTATCTGCAAAGTCTTAGGAGCAACAGCGATAATGTTACCAAAATTACCAAACAAATTGAGAGAATGGGCTTATGCAGGTTTGACATTCAACCTGATATTTGCTGTAATCAGCCACATTGTAGTGGATGGGAATATCGGCTACATTTTAACTCCAGTAGTAATCGGTGGCATACTTACAATTTCGTACATATATAACTCAAAAATTAAAACAAATGGCTAAGACAGACTACAAAACAATTGACGAGTATCACCGAGTTTTTGCAGGCGACACTCTCAAAAGAATGCAAACCATTCGTGAATTAGTGCACGAGGTTGCACCTGAATCACAAGAGGTTATCAGCTATCAAATCCCTGCTTTCAAATTAGGCGATAAATATCACTTAATTTACTATTGTGCATTTTCAAAGCACTTGACTATATCAAGTCCTTGGAGCGAAGCAATGCTGAAAAAATTTGAAGTGGAATTGAAGGATTATAAGGTTTCAAAGTCAGCTATTCAACTTCCTCTTGACAAGCCTTTGCCCATAGATTTAATAAAAAGAATTTTGAAGTTTAGGAAAAAAGAGTTTGAAAATAAGAAATAGCAAACCAACTAAAGATACCTGTAATCAATAGATATATAGTACATTAGCTATGAAAAGCAATGATGAAAAAATAAACGAACAAGGCGCAACAGCTTTTGCTCAAACTTATTTTCACGGAACAAAAGCCGATTTAAAAATTGGCGACCTCATTGAAGCAGGTTTCAACTCAAACTTTGGGCAACGAAGAAAGGCAAAATACAATTTCTTATCCGCAACCTTAGATGCAGCTATTTGGGGAGCAGAACTTGCCTTAGGTGATGGACAGGAAAGAATTTATTTAGTGGAACCAATAGGTGAGATTGAAGACGACCCAGATTTAACAGATAAAAAGTTTCCTGGAAATCCAACAAAGTCCTATCGTTCAAGAGAGCCATTTAGAGTTGTTGGAGAGATTACAATTTGGCGAGGACATCCGGCAGAACAAGTTAGAGCAATGAAGGAACATCTTGAAAAACTTAAGAAACAAGGGGTTAACTCACATAATGACCAATAAAAGGAAAACCACGACCCGCTAACATTGTGCAGGTGTAATGTGGGCTAAAGTGCAAAAATTGAACGAATTGAATATTAACAAACATAAAGGTCAATCCGAAAGCGAAGCACTTCTAATGCCACACTACTATAAACAAAACCGTGCCGTTAACAACAATTATGAAAAGAATTAAATGGAGGGAATAGGAAATACACCACTTATAAAATTGAAATATCTAACAGACTCAGATAGTGCTGATGTTTATGTAAAATTTGAAGGGGCAAACCCTACTGGAAGCATGAAAGACAGAATGGCTCTTTCAATGATTGAAGGCGCTGAGAAAAGAGGTGAGTTAAAGGCAGGAGGAACGGTAGTGGATTATACTGGTGGAAGTACTGGTAGTTCTTTGGCAATGATATGTTCTGCAAAAGGCTATAAAGCTCATTTTGTTTCATCGGATGCCTTTGCGGAAGAGAAGTTGCAAACAATGAGGGCTTTTGGGGCCAAACTAGATTTGGTTCCAAGTGAGAATGGAAAAATTACAGCCAAAGTAATTGATAATGCTATTAAAAAAGTCAGAGAGATAGCAAAACAGCCTAACACTTTCTATACCGACCAATTTAAAAATGTTGATAACCGAAATGCATACCATAAAATGGCACATGAGATAATGTCTGTTTTGGGGACAAACATAGATGAGTTTATAACTGGTGTGGGAACAGGCGGTTGTTTTTCGGGAAATTCAGAAATATTTAAAAAGGAAATCCCTGGAATTAGATGTATTCCAATAGAACCGTACAATGTGAGAACTTTGACCGGCGGAGATACAAGTGGAACACATAGACTTGAGGGAATGGGAGCCGGATTCATTCCAGAGATATGCAGAATGGATTTGGCTGACGAGATAATTTCAGTAAAAGATGAAGACGCTTACGAGACTGCCAGAAAGTTAGCAAGACTAGAAGGTATATTTGGAGGAATCACATCTGGTTCAAACGTTTGGGCAGCCCTACAAAGAGCAAAGCTAATTGGAAAAGGGAAAACCATTGTAACTGTGATTTGCGATTCGGGTTTAAAGTACCTAAATGGAGATTTGTATAAAATAAAAAATGTGTAAAACAAAGATGGTAACCGTTGCACAGGCCCCTGACTGGCCATAGAACCGATTAATATGAGCCCTTTTACAGGGCTTTTTTCTTGTCGGCTCAGAAGTTGTAATTCAATTTTTGATACTTCAGGGAATTTGAGAATTGGATACAGATTTTAAACAGAAAAACGCTGTGCAACATTGTAGCCGTAATTATTGCGGATTCGAATCGGTTGGTTATAGGAGACCATTGTGTTGTTCTATGGCTCATCCGGAATAAAGATTAAGCAAATATCTTAAATTCCTTTTTTTGGATTTTCATTTACTAAACCCTTCTAATAGATTTATGGATGAGCACTTTTTTCCCGAGTCCATAGTGAAATTGAGTCCGCTTCTTGAAAATCGGAAAGCCAAAGCTTCGGTTTTCTTCACAGGATTATCGGCAAAGCCTACTTGGGCCTTTGCTCGATAATCCTTAAAAACCTAGCTCTGTCCTGTACATTTTAAGGGGTTTATAATGGATAAAGCCTTTGTCGTTTTTCGGGGCATCGAAAAACGGGCACAGTATAACCAATTCCAATCCAAATTCCATCCCCTACACTCGCTTAACTGCCTGTACGCTCCCTTGTGGACGGCTTTTGGAAGAATTGCTAATACTCTTATGGAACTTGTCAAGACCATAGCAGGTTTCAGTGAAAAATAAGGTTTCTACTTCCTTGAATCCGCCGAAAAGGCGGATTGCTACGTCTCAGACACTCCTGATTTGTTCCCTAAAAGTCTTGACAAAACCCACTTTATCCATTAGTGCCATGCACGCAAGAAATCAAACAAACACCCCTTAAAATTTAATCACGATTGAATGGAAAAGGGAATTATTAATCTTTTAAATATTTAGTTATGAGCAGTATTAAAAATCATGTACAGTTGATCGGGAACGTAGGGCAGGAACCGACCGTTACGAACCTTGAAAGTGGCAAAAAAGTAGCCCGTCTGTCATTGGCGACCAATGAGTATTACAAGGACGGCAAGGGCGGAAAACAGACCGACACCAATTGGCACACAGTTGTCGCTTGGGGCAAGGTTGCCGACATCATCGAAAAGTTTGTCGATAAGGGCAAGGAAATCGGCATCGTGGGCAAGTTAAAGACCCGAACCTACACTATGGACGATGTCAACCAACGCTATGTTACCGAAGTTGTAGCCGATGAAATCCTATTGATGGGCAACAAGTAGAAAAAACAAAGAGGGCACTAAAACCAGTTTTCAATTAGTGTGTGCCCTCTTTTCATTATCAATCTTAATCAGAATAACAATGAAGAGTAAAGTTAACGAAATACAGATAAGTTACCGAGAAAAGATGGCAACTTTAAAATCCGATCCTATCAAAAGTTCAGAGCATGCAGCAAAATTGCTTTTTGACACTTGGGACAAGAATACCATTGGATTACAGGAAACCTTTAAAATCCTATTGTTGAACAACTCCAACAAGGTCAAAGGGGTCTATCCATTATCGACCGGGGGCATTACGGGTACTTTGGTAGATGTGCGCATCCTGTTCGCCATAGTACTAAAAACCCTTTCCGTTGGAATTTTACTTGCCCACAACCACCCAAGTTATAAGACCGAACCCAGTGAAGCGGACAAAAAGTTGACCGATAAAATTAAACGGGCAGCGCAACTTTTTGACGTGAGGGTACTCGACCATTTGATTATCACGCCCAATGGGGAGTATTACAGTTTTGCCGATAACGGATTGTTATAACCTTCAAAAAGAAGCTATGATTCATTTAAATTATAACAACCTCGATGACGAAACTCAACAAAGATTGTTATCGATGTCAAAAAAAGACATCGAAAAGCGGTTCGGGGAACAATTAAGGAACTACGCTAGGGAACACTTTAAAAATCACAAAACCCTATTGGAAGAAGAAGCGATACGAAATCTATACAATTACAGGTATAATTTTAAAATCTGACGCATCAAATTGAACCAAGTAAGCCCATTTATTATGATGGGCTTTTTTTATGCCCAACAAGTTGAAAATCGTATCTTTAAAGCGTTGGACAACAACATTTTTTTGGTCATTACCAATCCCGTCCCGATAGCTATCGGGATGGGTGATTTGACTTTCCTTGAATGACCAAATCCATAGAAATGTAACATAAAAAGCAACTGACTTTTTATTCAGGTTGTTCGGAAAATTTTGGTCCCGCAGGGACGAAATTTGGAGAAGCAAGAGGGTAACACGCACAGCGGTGTTACGGCTATCTATTTGCCTGTAAAATACTGTAAATCATAACCTTAAAAACATATAAGTAATTGATTAACAAGGGCTTTTACAGTAAATGCAGCCAGACCGCCCATAAACAGGCGATTTTTTACAGTAAAATGGAAGAAGGTAACTATCAAAAATATCGGTTTTCGGCAATCAGCATCAAAAAGAAAACGGCCGTACGCTTTCGGGCATTTTCCCGTCTGGTGTCGGATTCCCATACACGTACCCTGGAGGCCGTCATGGACTTTTTTGAACGGAACGACCTTTCTCCCAACGATGACCTGGGGATCAAGAACAACCGGACCAACAAACGTATCAATGCCGTGATTGCCATCCTGAAGAACATCGAAAAGCAACAGACCCTGCCCACTAAGGTCATGTTGGACACCTTGTTTCAGGAAATGTCCCAAGTGGAGGACCAAGAAAAGGAAGAAAGCTTTGATTTCGGAACACCGGAACCTTTTAGCAGGGACAGGGAACTGGAGCATTACCAAAACCGCTATGAGGAAATGCGGCAACAGCTCGGTCGGTATAAAAACCGTATGCAGGATGTAATGGAACGAATGGATTATGTAAAAGGAACGTTCGGCAAAGGGTATTTTAGACTGGATATGGGCAAGGATGAATTTGAAAAACTTAAAAAGGGATTATAGGATGTACATCACCATCACAGCACAAAAAACTGAAGGCAACTATGCCCAAAGTGCCTCCAATTTTGTGGACTATCTGGAAAAGGAGAACGAGGGCAAGATCGTAGAAGAACAGGAACTCTTTTTTAGTCAATATGGGGAGGAAATATCCGCAGAAGAGGTCATCAGGGAAATCGACGGGAACACCGCCAAGCTGAAAAAGACCGAACCCAAGTTCTATTCCATTACCCTGAACCCGAGCGGACGTGAACTGAAAGCCATACAGGATTCCCCCGAAGCACTCAAACGCTATACAAGGGAAGCCATGAAGGAATACGCCAAAGCGTTCCATAGGGAAATTGACGGTAGGCCCGTTACCGTTGATGATATTAGGTACTATGCGAAGGTGGAACGGCAGCGCACGTTCAAGGGAACCGACAAGGAAATCCGGGAGAACCAACCCTATGCCACACGGATATTGGAGTTAAAGCAACAGATACGTGTTATTGAGGCAGGACAGCAAGCGGGCAATATCCGTAAACTAAACAAGGAAATCCAAAAATTTGAGGTAGCGGCGCCGTACCAATTGAACGGTAAACGCATTGTTCGGGGAATGGCCAAACCGGGACCGCAGAGCCACGTACATATCATCGTCAGCCGAAAGGATGCCAACAACCGATACAGCCTTTCCCCTGGGAGCAAGCACAGAGCCTCCGAAGTGGAAATGCACGGCAAGTCCGTAAAACGAGGCTTTGATAGGGATTCCTTTATCAAAAATTCCGAAAAGACATTTGACACCATGTTCAAGTTCAAACGTAATTATGTAGAGAGCTATACCGCCCGCAAGACTTTTTTAAAAGACCCCAAACTGTACTTTTCCCTGATAACCAAACTGCCTACCAACGAAAAGGCCGTGGCCTTTAAATTGCTTCAAAGGTCTGGGGTAAATACCACCTTGTTGAACATCCCTACGAATAAGCTCCAGCTCACCATCAAGGCCATCAACCAACTGAAAAAAGGCATTGGCAAGGCCATCGAATCAGGCTCCATCGGGATATGAACTGGCAGTGGGAACATATCGCCTTTTATATTATCGTACCTGTTTTGTTCGTAGGCACGATACTCTATGGGCTGTTCTATGCGGAAGGAAAAAACTCGACCGATAAAAAGTACAGGGTACGTTTCAAGCTGAAAAATGGCAGGTTCAAAATTGACAATGTCCGTAGAGGGGTTTCCATCATCGGTTCGGCAGGTAGTGGAAAAACGGAGAGTGTCATCTATAATTTTTTAAGGCATTTCAGCAAATGTGCTTTCTCTGGGGTCATCCACGATTATAAGGATTTTGAACTCACCGAGATTGCCTATCCACTTTTCAAGGAAAAAAATATAAAGTTCTATACCATAGCCTTCGACCGCATCCAGTATCGGGTCAACCCGATTGCCCCAAGATACTTGCCCAATGAAGAAAGTGTCAATGAGGTGTCCCGGGTGCTTATGGAAAACCTCTTGGAACAGAACCTTTCGGAAAATACGGGGAGCAACAAGTTCTTTTCCGATGCCGTAGAGGGTCTCTTGGCGGGACTTATCTGGAAAATGAAGACCGGCTATCCCGATTTATGCACCCTGCCCCATATCATTGCCCTGTACCAGACCATGGGCAGCAAGAAACTGGTAGCCTTCCTGAAATCGGATTTTACTTCTTGGAACATGGCCAGTGCCTTTATCAACGGTATCGAATCAGAAAAGCAGACCGCCGGGGTAAAAAGTACACTCTCCAATGCCTTTAAAAAAATCAGTTCGCAAAAGCTGTTCTATGTGCTTTCAAAAGATGAAGTGCCCCTTGACGTTAACAATCCCAAAAATCCAGCGGTGATTTCTTTGGTCAACCATCCGAAATATGATACGGCCTATTCCCCGGTCATCGCCATGATAATGCATACCATCATCAAACAAATGAGCGTCCGTAACCGTAACTTTTCCTTTTTGTTGATGGAAGAGGCCCCGACCCTCAAACTGCCCAATATGCACCGTATTCCCGCAACGCTTAGAAGCTATGATATCTGTACTGTTTATGTGATGCAGGACAAAATCCAGAATGACCTGCTTTATGGTGAAAAGGCAAGCAAGGCTATTTTGAGCAACCTGTCCTATCAGTTTTTCGGGAAGGTGAACGACCCCGATACGGCCAAGTACTACGAACGTTTCTTTGAGATTATCAAAACGCCGACCAAGAGCATCAGTAAAAGTAGCGGGCTGAGTTTTGAGAGCCGTATCACCAAAGGTGAACGGGAAGTTTCCAAACGGAGGGCTGATGTTTTTTTCCGATTGAAACAGGGCGAGTTTGTTGCTTTTGCCGATGGGAAGGATAAAAAAATTAGGTTTGCCCATGATTCTATCAAAAGAGAAATACCCCATCAAAATATGCAAACTTCAGAAGCAGATATTGATTTTAATTATAAACGGATATTTCAACAAGTAAGCCAAATAAAACTAACAGGTAACGGTTAGGTCTTAATCATCACAAAACAACACAATAAATTTGAAATAAGTTGAAAATTCTAATTTAGAAGAAATCTTTTATTATTACTAAATCATTAAATATTTATACCTTTGTTTAATAAAAATTCATCCTAAAATGGCCTTTATTGAATAAACCATGATGTTTTATTGTGACTGGCCGAATTTATTGGGTCAATAAAATATGGTTTATTACAATGAAATACCTCCTCCAAAGGCCTTAAGTAGTTATATAAAAAACTTTTGGTGTCTCGACATATTCGATGACGAATGTAAGGCCAAAACCATTAATGTCCTGGCTGATAAATTCCCAAGGCTTGTTATCCAATGCCTCGATGGAATGAGTGGGACAAAATATGCGACTACTTTAGAAGAAGTGCCCTTTGCAAGCATATGCGGGGTGGCAACTGAACACGCAAAATACGAAATGTGTGGCAGGTATTCCCATGTCGCCATTCGCTTCTACCCACATGCTATTAAGGAAATTTTCGGGATCGATGCGCATTATGCTCTAAATACCTTCTTAGACCTGCATAATTTTTGGCCAAGTGATTTTATCTTAAAAGTCATGTGTGCCAAAACCTATCATGAAAAAATTAGACTGCTTAGCGACTTTATATTATCCCAATTAAGAAAGAGAGCAGTAAAACACGATAGCTTGGTTACACATTTTCTGTTTAATGGTTATAAAAATTCATATAGGGAAACCATGACAGATTATCAAATCAGTGAACGGCATTTCGTGAGACGTTTCAAGCAAACGGTAGGCATTACACCAATGATGTACAGAAGAATGTGTCGTTTTGAGGTGTCCTTACACAAATTAAGGACTAACGATTTTAATGAACTGGTGGACATTCCGTATGAATTCGATTATGCTGACCAATCACATTTCAACCGTGAATTCAAGTTGTTCACAGGGCTCACCCCTACGCAATTTTTGTCCCTTCAAAGAAGCGTTGAAGAGAGCAACTCCTTTCTCTCTGAATAAACATTGAAATGTCTGATTTATTCTATTGAATCGCGTCACAAATAAATATGTTTGTCAACATCGTTCGTCAATCAATAAATGGAAGTGTGAGTAGGTTTTTCAATACGTGAGTTTACTATCAAATAGCAACAAAATAAATGCAAAAATTTAATGCAATATTAGAAATAATTGGAGTCAACCCGTTTGTATTTGTACCAATAAAAATACTTGACGAGATTTTTTCTGTTGCTGGAAAGGATAAAGGTAAAATCCCAGTATGCGGAACGGTAAACGGTAGAAAATATACACAGACTTTGATTAAGTACAGCGGTGAGTGGCGACTTTATATCAATACGACCATGCTCCGCGATTCACCTAAAAAAATCGGGGAAAGCATTGAAGTCGAAATAGAATTTGACCCAAAAGATAGGACAATACAATCACATTTTAAACTGACCAAAGCACTAGAAGAGAACAAGGAAGCTCAAAAGATTTTTGATGGTCTATCGCCTTCGAAACAAAAAGAAATAGTACGTTATATTTCATTCTTGAAATCTGATGAAAGTATTGCACGGAATGTTGAAAAAGCTATTGGTTTTTTGCTCGGAAAAAACCGATTTATTGGGCGTGATAAACCATTGTAAAAATGATTTACAAAAAACACATACCGGGGTTTCCGCTGTCACAGTATATAGAATATATAATTTATGCCAATGGCCCACAATCCCTGCCTTACCTTATGGAGTTGCCGGATGGTAAGGTAAACCTGATGATAGAATTGAACGATGCCACCACCAATACGTTATTTACGGAAAAAAACCTACAGGGCAAACATACCATGAAACATGGATGGATTTCTGGCTCCAACCCAGAGGCGATAGTCTATCAATGCAATAATGACTCGGCCATTATGAGCATTCGTTTTGCTCTTGGAGGTTTTTATGCACTGACTAAAATCCCAATGACAGGAAGTATTTACCCGGGCTTGGAAACTGAACTTTTACTTGGCTCATCCTTCAATAAATTGTATCAAAAACTAATTAATGAACTGGATATCGACCTAAAATTTAAACATATCGAATACTACTTTACAAATTATATCAAAGACAATGTTTTTCAAACTTCCATTGTAAAATTCATTGATAATAATTTGAATAAACCTATTGATTGGCTCGTCTCAAAATCAGGTTATTCACAAAAACAACTGATTCATTTAGTTAAGACCCAAACAGGTTTTTCACCCAAATATTTACAGCGTCTCCAAAGGTTTCAGAGAGTTGTAAAATGTTTAGAGCATCAGGTGGATAAAATAAATTGGTCGGGCATAGCCCATGAACATGGTTATTTTGACCAAGCACACTTTATAAAAGAATTTATCCATTTCACCGGACATAGCCCCGTTGCATATTCCAATATCAACAGGGCCACCGAACTCAATAGGGTGTACACCACCATCAAACTTTTCTAGTAAGTAAATTTTTTACAATGGAAAGAAACGGGCAATCCCGAAGTTTGCCAAAAAGAAAGTATTATGTCAACAATCAACAAGTTTAAAATCAACGTTCAACAAGAGGTGTTGGACGATTTGTCGGCTCGTCTTCACAATACCCGTTGGATTGAGGAACCTGCTGGCTCGGGTTGGGGCTACGGAACCAATTCTGGCTATCTTAAGGAATTGGTAAATTATTGGAAGAACCATTACAATTGGCGTAAACATGAGGAAGAATTAAATAAAATACCACAATACACAACTGTAATTGATGATGTTACCGTTCATTTTCTTCATATAAAGGGAAAAAGCACATCAAGCAAACCTCTATTGCTAATACACGGATGGCCGGATTCTTTCCTTCGCTTCATAAAAATAATTTCATTGCTAACAGATAATCAAAATTCATTTGATTTAATAATACCGTCCATACCTGGTTTTGGCTTTTCTAGCCATCATGCTGTTAATAGTGATGTTACGGCGCAAATATTCAATAGGCTGATGTCAGATGTGCTTGGTTACGGTCAGTATTTTATAGCAGGTGGCGATATGGGAAGCGTGGTTGCAAAGTCTATGGCCAATCAATTTCCTGAGCGTGTAAAAGCAATTCACATTACAGATGTAGGCTATCCGGATGGCACAGAGGATTGGAGTACCATGTCTCAGGCTGAACAAAAGTTTGGACAGACAATCCAAGGATGGTTCTTTACAGAGGGAGCATTCAACATGATACAATCCACCAAACCACAATCGTTAGGATATGGACTCAATGACTCTCCGGTAGGCTTGGCAGGATGGATTTTGGAAAAATTCAATTCATGGAGCGACAATAACGGTGATATAGAGAACAGTTTTACGAAAGACGAACTGATTACAAATATTATGGTTTACTGGGTAACACAATCCATTAATAGTTCCATCCGTACCTACGCAGAGAATGGAAAAATGGCCTATATGGGCGGTTTAAAATCATCTCAAAAAGTAACTGTACCAACTGGGGTTTCCTTATTTCCAAAAGAAGCTCAATTTCCTAAAGAATGGGCTGAACGAATGGTAAACTTGGCAAGCTTTACAAAAATGGAAAAAGGCGGTCATTTTGCGCCAATGGAAGTTCCGTATGTTTATGTAGTTGAACTAAACAATTTTTTTTCGCGATTTGATATATAACTATTCGCCAGAGTTAGCAGACAAATAATGGCATATCAATAAGACAGAAATTAAGAACAGAATTTTAAAAATTGACAAATGATAAAATTAATAAACCTGAACAGTAAATTTATAGGGCATTGGAAAGGCACATATCGTTTGGTGCTTAGCTGGTTGCCAGAACCTGACTATATCTCAGTTTCAAATATGGAGATTAAATCCGTTGCAAATGGCAAATTCCTTGTTCTGAGCTATGATTGGCAACATGAAGGAATTAAACAGGACGGTTTACTATTAATTGGCAACCATAATAAAAAGGCAGATGTTACAGCTTCATGGGTTGATTCTTGGGGCATGGGCGGAAAAATCATGAATTGTTTTGGAGCAATAAATCAACAAGGTGATATTATCATAAAAGGCTCTTATGAAGTACCGGATGGTCCTGATTGGGGTTGGCGAATTGAGATTCCATGTCCCACCAAGGATACTTTACAAATTATCATGTACAATCTCACTCCTGAAGGGGAGGAATCCCTAGCAGGTGATGCGAATTACACACGAGTTTGAATCACAATGCTAAGTAGTATGAGAAAAATAGTATTGATTATCCACACTTCGATTGATGGATTTGTAGCAGGGGAAAATGGCGAATTTGATGAATTAGTTCAAAGCCCTGAAAACCTTGATTTTGTTTGTAGTCTAACCGAGAAGGCTGACGCTGTTTTGGCAGGTCGCATGTCGTTTCAAATGCTGGACAGTTACTGGCCCACTGCCCACAAAAACCCAGATGCCTCCGCCAGTGAAGTAAAGTATTCAAATTGGTACAACAGTACCGAAAAGATAGTACTATCAAAATCGTTCACTGAAAAGAAAGGTGGTAGTGTTAAAATCTTATCGGAAAATATTAAAGATGGCCTTTTGCAGATGAAGAATAAGAAAGGCAAAAATATTTTGCTGTTCGGCAGCCCGTCGGTTTACAAAGCATTAACAAAACTGAATTTGATTGATGAGTATTGGATGATTGTGTACCCTGTTCTTTTGGGAAAAGGCATACCGCTTTTTGATGATCTAAAAACTTCGGTAAAGTTGAAATGTTTGAGTTCAAAACAGTTTAGTAAAGGGGAAATAGCAATTCACTACAGTGTAGAAAACTAAAAATATGAGGACAGAAAAACTAATCGTAAAAGACCAAACAGAAATCAACGCTTCCAAAGAAAAAGTTTGGGAAGTATTGACAAACCCAGATTTTATAAGGAAATGGGACGACATTCCTGAAAATTATCCAGGCGGATATTTAAAATTAGGGAGCATAATTGAATGGGAAGGTTATTCAAAAATGACCGTAACAGAATTTAACAAGCCAAGTAAACTAAAAATGAACTTGTATCTGCCCAAAGTTGAACTTGCCCCTTCAGCGTATGATGTAAATTACACCTACTTTCTAAACGAAGAAAATGGAAAAACAACTTTGAGGTTTGAAATTGGGGATTTTTCCCCATTACCAAAAGCCAAAGACTATTATGATGCTTCATTAGAATGGGTTGAAACTGCCAAAAAGAAAATCAAGGAGCTTGCCGAGAAGTAGAATATAGATTTAGTTTGATTAACAGATGTGAAGAAGCTGTCCCCTGAATATTTATAGGGCGACAACCAATAAAACGATAGAACAAATGAATAAAGTATTTCAAAAGTTGATTTTGACGTGCGCTATCTTAAGCAGTTCTACCGCAGTAAAAGCTCAAGTGGACTTTCCTAACCCAAGCCCTATGCAAAGGGTAATTCAGAACTTTGGTATGTCGAAGATTGAATTACAATATTCAAGACCGGGAGCAAAAGGAAGGAAAATGATTGGATATGTTGAACCCTTTGATTCCGTATGGAGGACAGGAGCAAATGCACCGACCAAAATCACATTCTTTGACCCTGTGGAAATTATGGGACGCAAGATTGATTCAGGAACCTATGCTATTTATACCATTCCACGGAAAAAGGTATGGACGGTGATCATTAATAAAGGTATTCAAAACTGGGGTTCTGATGACTATAAAGAAAGTGATGATGTTTGTCGATTTGAAACAACGAAAGAAAAATCCAGCCAATTCAGAGAAACACTGTCCTTTGAGTTTAACAATGTCAAACAGGAAAGCTGCAGTCTTGTGCTGAGTTGGGAAGACTGGTCTATTACCATACCCATCAAAGCAAATTACAAAGACCGGCTCAGAAACCAGATAGAAGCCAACATCACAAGTTCAAATCCGAATTACTGGGAAGCAGCCCAATTCTATTATGAATATGACAGCAATCTCCAAGCTGCATTGGAAATGATCAACAAGGCAATTGAGGGATGGGAAAAAGTAAACGGTAAGCCTTACTGGCAGCACTATTACAAAGCTAAAATATTGAAGGATTTAGGAAGAAAGACAGAGGCTATGGAAGCGGCTAAGTTGTCAGCAAAACAAGCAAGAGAACATGGGAACCGAAATAACTATCAGAAGCTGAATGAAGATTTGATTAAATCTTTGTAGCCCTCCCACTTTTATAGCCTTCCCTAAAAATTGATCTTTAAACAAACTTGTTCAATATTTTAAGAAGCATTTAGATTTAAGATTCAACTTACAAAGTGAAGATTAGATTTTGGTCATTTATGAAAGCATATTGGTTAGGGACATGGGGGTGGTCCACAATAAATTTGCCATGTCAAAAACATTAATCAATATATTAAAATGAAAAAAATTAACATAAATACCCAAAAGTTTTCCAAAAGTATTTTGACAGTAGCCGGATTACTCGTTGTTGTAATTATAATAGTAGCTTTTACATCGGAAGATAAAGAAGTGGTCGAAGCTGCACCCATATCCCAAGCGATGCCGGTAGAGGTATCCACTCCGGTTTTTGAAAAGATTACTGAATGGGACGAATATACCGGCCGTTTTGAGGCCAGCAATCGGGTGGAAGTACGGGCCCGTGTAAGTGGATTTTTGGAAAGTGTCAATTTTGTGGATGGACAAAAGGTAAAAAAAGGGGATGTACTTTTTACCATTGATGATAGACCCTTTAAAATTGCATTGGATCAGGCAAATGCAGATTTAAGTCAAGCCCGGGCATCCTTAAAAACGGCAGTGGATAATTTTGAAAGGGTAGAATCACTTCGTGAATCGGGAGCCGTTTCCATAGAGGAATACGATCGCAGAAAACAAGCGTTGGAATATGCCAAGGCAAGTATTCAATTGTCCCAAGCAAGGGTCGATGATGCCAAACTGAACCTGGAATTTACAAGGGTCAGGGCACCTATTGGCGGTTTGGTGAGCAGGGATAGGGTAAATGAGGGCAACCTGATAGATGGGGGGGCTGCCAATTCCACTTTACTGACCACTATTGTCGATACAAGCCCGATCGACTTTTATTTTATCGGAAGTGAATCCGATTATCTAAAGTATGTCCGTTTGGCAAGAAGCGGGAAAAGAGGGGCTGCCCGTTCCGAGGGCATCCCGGTATTCATTAAACTTCAGGATGAAACGGATTTTGTTCATGAAGCAAAAGTGGATTTTGTGGATAATGAAATAGATAATAGCACGGGAACAATAGAGACCCGCGCAGTATTGGAGAACAAGGACGGCCTGTTAGAGCCCGGGATGTTCGGAAAAGCAAGGATAATGGGAAGTGCCGAATACGAAGCCATTATGATTCCCGATCATATAATCGGGACCAATCAATCCATTCGTTTCGTGTATGTTCTGGGAGATGATAATCTTGTAACCGTAAGGAACGTTACATTAGGGCCGTTGCACTCCAATGGATTGAGAATCATAAGGAAAGGTCTGTCCCGTGAGGATAAACTCATCACCAATAACATCCAAAAAATAGGCCCTGGTATGGTCGTTGCCCCAATAGAAGCCAACTTTCAAAAAGAAAGGTCGGAAGAATTGGCAGTGACCGAATTGGAACGATGAACATCGCATTTAAACAACCCTAAAAATTATTGTAGTCCCATACGATCGCTCCTTTCCTATCCATAAAATCGGAGAAGAAAGGAGCAATGGGAATCTCTTTTTCCAATTGTAAACAAGATTATGAAATTCAGTCACATTTTTATAAAAAGACCCATTTTTGCCGCAGTACTTAGCGTGCTTATACTCATTGTGGGGGGCTTGGCCTATTTTTCCTTGCCGGTATCGCAATTTCCCGATGTGGCCCCACCAACGATAGAAGTGGTGGCGCTATATCCAGGAGCCAATGCCAAAACACTTTCGGAAACGGTGGCATCGCCACTTGAAAAGGAGATCAATGGGGTCGTGGATATGATCTATATGACCTCCCAATCATCCGCAGATGGCCGGGTTGTACTGCAAATAGCCTTTGAACTGGGTACAGACCTTGATAGGGCGCAGGTACAAGTTCAAAATAGGGTTTCCATAGCGGAACCGAAGTTACCAGAGTCCGTTCGTCGACTGGGTATTACGACCAAAAAAATAGCTCCCGATATTTTATTGGCAATCGATATAAACTCCCCGAAAAAAACGTATGATCCAACCTATATGGGCAATTATGCGACCCTTCAATTAAAGGACGAGCTGGCGCGTATTAAAGGTATTGGGGACATACAAATATTTGGGGCAGCGGAATATGCCATGCGCATCTGGTTAGATCCTGATAAGATCGCCAATTTGGATATGACGGCGGGCGAAGTCGTTGCAGCACTTAGGGAACAGAATGTTCAAATTGCAAGTGGAACGTTGAATACCTTGCCTTCTGGCAACCAATCCGCTTTTGAGGTAAATATCCAGACACAGGGAAAACTTACTACTGTTGAGCAGTTCGAAAATGTTATTGTAAAATCCGATGGAAACGGACGAATAGTGCAATTAAAGGACATTGGGCGTGTAGAGCTCGGTGCGCAGAATTATAGCTCAAAAGGATATTTGGGCAAAGATCCTATAATTACGATGCTTATACTGCAACAGCCGGGAGGAAATGCTTTGGAAACCGCATCTGAGATCAAGGCAAAAATGGCGGAACTTTCCAAGAAATTTCCGGAAGATCTGGAATACAAATTAACATATAACCCAACAGAATTTATTCAAAAATCGGTCGATGAAGTGTACCGTACCATTTTTGAGGCGACCATTCTGGTCGTATTGGTGATATTGTTGTTCCTGCAATCCTGGAGGGCCGCCATTATCCCGATTTTGGCTATACCCGTATCGCTTATCGGAACTTTTGCCGTGATGCAGGCCATAGGTTTTTCACTGAACAACCTTACTTTGTTCGGAATTGTGCTGGCCATTGGTATTGTGGTGGATGACGCCATTGTTGTGGTGGAAAATATGGAACGCTATCTGGCCAAGGGATTTTCCCCCAAAGAGGCCGCACATAAAACAATGGATGAGGTCGGGGGAGCCTTGGTGGCCATTGGGCTGGTCTTGATCGCCGTATTTGTTCCCACGGCATTTCTGGATGGAATTTCGGGCCAGTTTTACAAACAATTTGGAATGACCATTGCAGTGGCGACCGCTATTTCCGTATTTGTCTCACTGACCTTGAGTCCTGCCATGGCCGCACTATTGATGAGACACGAACCAAAGGACAACAAAAGCAGGTCTATCCTATTAAGGCCCTTCACGTATATCGGTAACGGCTTTAATCGCTTTATGGACAGATTGTCGGACAATTACGGGAAAACGGTCCAAAAATTGGTCAGGACCGGAGCAATGGTGTTACTGGTTTATGGTGGCCTTATCATAATTACTGGCTTTGAGTTTAACAGGGTGCCCAAAGGGTTTATTCCAGCTATGGATCAACAGTATTTCATTGCATTGATCCAGTTGCCACCAGGGTCATCCATATCCAGGACCGATGAAGTTGTCAAGGAAGTAATCGACTTGACCTTGGAAATCGATGGTGTGGATAATGCGGTTTCTTTTACAGGTTTGGATGCTGCATCTTTTACGAATGCCTCAAATGCGGCTACCATATTCCTGACCTTGGAAGACTTTGACGTTAGAGGAAAGAAAGGCTTGGATTATCAGGAATTGTTAGGGACCATTCAAGGGAAAACGTCGCAAGTGGACGATGCTTTCGTAATCGTGGTCCCTCCACCGCCCGTTAGTGGTATTGGTAATGCCGGAGGGTTTAGGATGATGGTTCAGGACAGGGCCAATTTGGGAACGGATGCACTGTTGAATGCCACTTATGCCTTGGCGGCAGCGGCGAACAAAGATCCCATGTTAAGTAATGTGTTTACTTTTTTTGACAATCAAACGCCTCAATTGTACTTGGATATAGATCGGGTAAAGGCCGAGAAGTTGGGTGTAAATGTTAATGAGGTTTTACAGTCATTGGAAGTTTATATGGGATCGGCCTTTGTAAACGAATTCAATTATCTGGGCAGGACATTTCAGGTTACCGCACAGGCGGATGCCCCTAACCGGTTAACACCAGATGATATATCGCGTATTAAAGTAAGAAACAACAAAGGTGAAATGGTCCCATTGGGTACCATATCGAACCAAAAGGACATTGCGGGGCCGGCGAGGATCCCAAGATTTAATCTGTACCCTGCTGCCTCTTTGAACGGGGATGTATCCCCGGGCTATAGTTCTGGACAGGCCTTGGAGAGAATGGAACAATTGGCTGAAGAAATTCTTCCACAGGGAATCTCATTTGAATGGACCGAAATGGCCTATCAGGAAAAACAAACCGGGAATACGGCAGGGATCGCGTTTCTTCTGGCCGTTGTATTTGTCTTTTTATTGCTGGCGGCCCAATTTGAGAGCCTTGTGCTCCCCCTTGCGGTCATATTTATAGTGCCCATGGTTTTATTGTCGGCAATCATCGGAATTGATTTGGCCGGATTGGATAACAATATCATGGTACAAATAGGGTTGATCGTTCTGGTAGGGCTGGCAAGTAAGAATGCCATTTTGATCATCGAATTCGCCAAACAGTTGGAAGATCAAGGGAAGGATCTTAAGACCGCCGTAATAGAAGCCTCCAAATTAAGGTTAAGGCCTATCCTAATGACGGCCATGGCATTTATATTGGGGGTGGTACCTTTGACCATTGCTACCGGGGCCGGTTCGGAACTCCGGGTATCTTTGGGGATCGCGGTATTTAGTGGAATGCTGGGCGTAACCGTTTTTGGTATTTTCCTGACTCCGGTATTTTATTATTTGGGTAGAAAATGGACCTCTGGACCTTCCCGGGCCAGTACCATTAAACCGGTTCCATCAAGTATCGAAAATACCGAATTAACATAAAACTTTAAAAATGAAGAATTTATTGATAGTTGGCATATTGGCATTCCTGTTGGTCTCCTGTGGAATTACCAAACGCGACTTTGAGGTGGTGTCCAAGGTAAATGTCAGAAAGGATTTCTCCATAGTGGATAGTTCCAGTATTTTTACCAAAGTGGCCACGGCCCAAAATTGGTGGTCCGAATTTAATGACCCCGTTTTGGACACTTTGATTGAAAAAGCAAGAAGGCACAATCTGGATATCAATTCGGCCATAGCCAATCTCTTTGCCGCACGGGCCCTGTTGAAGGAAACCAAATTGGATCGATTACCAACGGTGACCGCCAATGGCGATTACTCCAGGACCCGGCTCGGTGAAAATGTCTTTGTACAGGGAAGCAACCCCACCTTTAGCACTTATAGCGGTAGTTTTGATGCCTTTTGGGAGGCCGATCTGTTCGGAAGGGTTTCCAATCGCATTAAAGGGGCCTACTCGGGCAAGCAATTGGCGTTGGCGGATATGCAGGGCGTATATGTAAGTATTTTTGCCAAGGTAGCCAATGATTATATGGAGTTGAGAGGATCCCAGTATCTATTGGATATAGCGCAACGCAACCTAAAGGGGCAACAGGACACCTATGATCTAACGGTCAAATTGTCGGAGGCCGGTACCAGCAATAGTCTCGACGTATCCCGGGCATTGGCGCAATTGGAGAATACCAGGGCTACCATTCCCCCTTTAAAGGCAAAAATCGAAGCATTGAAAAATAGCTTGAGCGTATTGATCGGGGAAGTGCCCGGTAATTTGGATTCGACTATGGTAGCCAAGCGGCCTTTGCCCAGTTTGCCCTCCTCGGTGGCTTTGGGCGACATAAACGAATTGTTGCGCAGACGTCCGGATATACGTAGGGCCGAAGCTGCCTTGCAAATTCAGATAGCGAAATACAATCTATCGGTGGCGGAACTATATCCTAAAATCCAATTTGGGGGGTCCATTGGGTTTTCGGCGGTCGATTTTTCAAATTTTGGAAGCAAGGAATCCTTTACATGGAGCATTATGCCCAGCATCAGTTGGGCTGCTTTTAACTTGGGTAGGGTAAAACAACAGATCAGGCAAAATGATGCATTGACATTGGCGGCCCTGAATCAGTATGAAAAAACCGTATTACAGGGATTGGAAGAGATCAGAACGGCTTTGAGCAATTATACAAATGAATTGCAGAGAAGGGAAACATTAAGGACCTCCTCAGAAGCCAGTGCAGAGGCAGCCAAATTTGCCAAACAGCGATTTAATGCCGGTTTGGATAGTTTTATAGACTATTTAAGTGCGGACAATACGCTTTTGCAAGCAGAAAATTTGTTGGCCATAAGTGAGATTTATTCAGCTACTTCCCTAATTGCAATATATAAAGCCTTGGGAGGCGGTTGGGAAATTATCTCGGAAGATGAATTGAACACTAAATTTGTACAAATGAAAGGTACCGGGCAACGTTCCAAATAGACCTTTTATATGGATTGAGTGGAACTTCCCTTTCTTTACGGAATAGGGCAGTTTCCTTTTTTTTGTATAAATAGAATGGATACCCTTATAGCTTTTAAATGACCAAGGGCGTCACCTTTGGACCATATTTTATATTTTGATATGATGACCAAGACCGAAATTCCAGTTTTTGAAACCAGCAATGATTTCCATGCGGCAATTGGATTTGAGCACAGAAGCCATATACCCAATTTTGATATCTATGCCATTGAAAGGTTGGAACCTTCGGCAAGTAGGTGTATGCCACCATATCGGCAAGGGTTTTATCAAATCGGGTTATTGAGTTATGTAGGGAACAGTAGGTTGAATATCAATACAGATTGGCTTACTATGGAAGGATATCCGCTGTGGTTTGTAGTCCCAGGACAAGTTTTTTCATGGGTTCGAGATGAAAAAATGGCCGGATTCAATATTATGTTCAAAAAGGAATTTTTGATGAATGGGGTTTCCAATTTGGTGGAAGATTTTCCTTTCCTAAAGATGTCCGAGAATAGAGTATTGATATTGACAAAAGAAGAGCGCGAATCATTGCTTTTTGATGCTCAAAGAATGAATTCAGTGTACCAAAACCCCCATCCATACCAAGAAAAAATGTTGGAAGGGATGTTAGTCTCTTTCTTGTATTTTTGCAAAGCGATCTATGAACGTCATAAAACCACCGAAAATCATCTATCACGTGCCCAGGTGATTACCCAAAAGTTTGAAGTTCTTGTGGACAAGATGTATGTGGACACCAAAAATGTAAGCGATTATGCCGAGCAGCTCAATATTACGCCTAATTACCTTACTACTACGGTTAAAAAGTTGACAGGTAAAAGTGCAAAGGATATAATTCAGGAAAGGCTCCTAATGGAGAGTAAAACTTTGCTGAAATTTTCTGATCTGGATATTGCAGAAGTCGCTTATAGATTGAATTTTCAAGAACCTACCCATTTCACAAGGTTTTTTAAAAAACTAAGTGGAACAACCCCGAATAAATTTCGTCAATCGAACTGATGAAAAGCAATTTAAACATGTCTTATGGATTCAGTTCAAAAAATCATTATATGGGTCATTTATTAAAGAAAAGTGGTTCTTTTTCGAGATTGTATTTAGTTAAATTTGCCCTATAAATAGTTGTTTTCATGAAGGTTAATAGATCAGCAGTAGTTACAGAATCGGGGAATGGATTGGGAAGTACCTTTGCCAACATCTTATTGGACAATGGTTATAGTGTAATTCTTGCAGCCAATAAGAAATGTCACAAATTACTATCGAAAGATGGTGGTGAAATACAATCTTGTAAGTTGATAGAAACAGATTTCACCTCGGAAGAAAGCCTTCTTGCATTAAAAAAAAGTATTAGTTCGGAATTTGGAAGATTAGACCTATTGGTGAACAATGCAGAACTAGCTAATGGTTTTGGTCAAAAAATAGATGAAATAAGTATTGATGAAGTCAGGAAAGTATATGAGATAAATCTATTTTCCGTCATCCGGGTTGTGCAATTATTGAAACCGTTGCTCGAAAAAAGTGAGTGCCCTAGCATAATTAATGTTACTAGCGCACTGGGTGATATTAATAAAATGAAGGACGATGGATTCTGCTATTCCAATTATTGTATGACAGCCTATGCCACTTCAAAAGCAGCATTGAATATGTTTACCCATTTACAATCCAAAGAATTCAAACCCACAAAAATTAGAATTAATAGTTTTGACCCAGTAGTAATGGAGAATTGCACCTACAATTCAGTTTCCATTTGTGATGATGTTAAAGAAGAATTTATTTCGCTGATAAAAAAGTAAGGTTGTAATGTGTGTTCTGGTCGTACTTTCTTTTCAAGTTGAACTCTTTTTTGAACAAATTTATTTTAAGAAGTGATTTAAACTTTTTTGGGATCGAAAGATAGGGGGCCAAATTTTGTTCCATAGATTCACCCGTGCACATTCAAAAACCATAACCGGAAAGTTTAAATAAACGGTGATTTAAATTCAATTAGTGAAAAATAGTCTCTAAATTTTATTAGGATCATGACAACGTAAGCATATCGAAACGGTCAAAAGTCACCTTTTTGGTTATTTTTTTTAAAAAATAACATAACATAGTAAATAATGAAAAATTATTGGTTCAGTCATTCCTAAGGGTTTCGGCAGGGTTCACCAATAGGGCACGCACAGATTGCATACTTATGGCCAATAATGCTACGACCAAAACAAGCACAAATGGAATAAAAAACATCCATACGGTTATATACATTCTATATTCGTAAGTCTCAAGCCAATATTGGGCTGCAAAATAAATCAGGGGAATTGCTATGATACCCGCAATCCCCACCAAGGAGAGCAGGTTTTTGGGAATAAGCAAAAGTGTTTGCAGATTGCTCGCTCCCAATACCTTCCTGATCCCGATTTCCTTTAATTTCTGCAATGCCATTTGCGAACCCATCCCGAACAAGCCTATGGCTGCTATAAAGATGGCAAGGATTGAGAACAGCATGCAAATAGTCCCAATTTTAATATCTGCCTGATACTGTTTGTTGAAATACTCATCGAGAAAAAAATAATTGAAGGGATCTTTTGGGAAAAAGCGTTGGAACTCTGACTCAACAGTTGCTAATGTGCTCTTGAGGTCTCTTGCCCCGACATTTATCGTAATATAATTGGCCAAGTATCGATCCTCGTACATTAGCATCATATTGGCAATGCCAGATCGAAGGGATTGTTGGTGATAATCCCTGATTACGCCAATTATTTCGGCTGTTTGTTCTGCAGGGCCATATTTAAAGGTAACTTTTTGATGTATTGCCTCTTCAGGTGAATTGTATTCCAGTGCCCTGGCAGCGGATTCATTGATAATGACCTTGTGGGGGTGATTGCCGTACATCCCATCATCAGGGAAGTATTCGGTCTTATCCTCTCTCCGGAAGCCTCTGCCCGCTATAACTTCCAAACCATATGTTTTTATGAAATCATGATCTACGGGAAGAAAATCAACACTCCGTGATTGTTTTTTGCTTTCCGAAGGTTTTCGAATACCATCGGTCAAATTTACTGTCTTTCCTGGTATTTCGGTGGACAGGGACACACTGTTGATATTGGGATCTTGGGTCAATTGATTCTTGAAAACCTCCAATCTGTCCAATGCACTGGAATACTCATCGGAATTCCAGTCGATGGGCGTGTTCACAATAATGTTTTGTTCGGATTCGAAACCAAGATCCTGATCCTGCATAAAGGAATATTGATTGAAAACTATATAAGTGCCGGATACCAAAGCAATGGATATCACAAATTGGCCAATGATCAATCCCTTTCTGAGTAAGAGACCATTTCCGGATTGGTGAAATCTTCCCTTTAAAACTTCGACAGGCCTAAACTTTGAAAGTACAAAGGCTGGATATAGGCCGGCAAGAATTCCACCAAACAAAAGAAGTGTGAGCAGGGAAAGCCAGATAAGCGGTCTGTTCCACATTCCATGATCCAGGACTTCAAACTGTACCAAGGCATTGAACGGTTCCATAAGTAAGATTACCAGAACAAGGGCTATGAGAATCGAGAAAAAATTAATCATCAAAGACTCGATCAAAAACTGTGCGATTAACATTTTACGGTTTGCACCGATCACTTTTTTAAGCCCTACTTCCTTAGCCCTTTCCAAGGATTTGGCAGTTGACATATTGATGAAATTAGTAAGGGCGATCCCGATCACCAAAAAAGCAATTATCACCAAGAAATTCAAAACCATGGGACTTGAATTTATGGACATTTCCTTTTTTAAGTTGTTGGTTAAGTGGATATCCCCAACTGGCTGTAGATTCATCCGGACCTTAAAACCATAGGTATCCATAATATCCCCAAGGTTTTTATCTACAAACTGTGGCAATTTTGCCTCCAATACCTGAGGACTCGTCCCAGGTTTGGTCTTCACATAATTGTAGAATTCGGGCCACGCCCAATTGGCATCGGTGCCCTGTCCCAAGGTGGAAAAGGATACTAAAAAATCAAAGTTGAGATGGGTGTTCTGAGGTAGATTTTTGAAAACTCCGTTCACTATGGCATTGTATTCTGAGTTGACAATGATGCTTTTACCTATGGGGTCTTCATCGCCAAAAAATTGTTTTGCCGTTCTTTCCGAAATAACGACCGTACCTGGTTTGTCCAAAGTGGTTTCAATAGTTCCTCCGATCAAGGGTATTTGAAAAAGCTCAAGGACTTTTCCATCGGAATAATAGGCCTGGAAATCGTTTAGGTTATAACGTACTACATCCCCATTTTGACGTATATAGGACAATACCCCCCTGGCATTCATCAACTTCATATCCACCATACGGGCAAATGACTCGATTTCAGGGAATTCAGCTTTCATGGCAGGCCCTACTGCCGGATGGTTTGTCGCCGCAGTTTCTAACCGATCCACTGTACTTCCAGACGAAAGGGTGACCCTATATACATGATCCAAGTCTTTATCATAGCTTTTCTCAAAGGCAATATACTGTATCAAAATGATGAAAGCGGCAATTCCAACAGCAAGCCCTGTGGTATTGATAAGGGAAAAAAGTCTATTCTTTATAAAGAAACGAAGTGCGATTTTGAAATGTTTTCTTAACATGATTTATTTTTTGATTGATGAACATTGGATGTTTCCTTTGGGATGGCACTAGAGCTAAACACAAACTTCTTGAACGTATCAATTTTTACCCAATTATTATTCCAATTTAATAATACTCTAATTATCAGAATTTTATAATTAGAACTATAAAAATAGCCCTATAGAAGTGTAAAAAATATTGACAAAAGAATGTCCATTAATTTTACAATGACAAATACATCCTCGTAAGAAAGTAAATCCAATAATCGTAAGACCATACCCATGATTGTATCAGCAAAGCAATGAGGGAGCGATTTCTTTATAAAGTATTTAGTAGGAAAGAATGGGAATATGGGTGGTAGTGAGCATTTTTTAGAAGGGGATTCGCCATTTAGTATCAAAGCTCCCTCTGATTTTTTGTTGGCCATGTTTATGGGAGCCGATTTCTTCGTTGCAACGCAGTACTTGATTTTTGAGACTTGCCAATCACTTCAATCCATTACAGCTCCAACCAAAAGCAGGATGAACATTTGCCTTGGCATATGATTTATGTACTCCATAATTCGATAGTTTTCCCGCCAAAAAATGGTAAGCTATTATCTGTTCAAATCCCTATAACTGCATATTAATAATTCTGTGTGAATGAACTTAAACTGGAAACGCCGGACATAGTATACCACCCTCGCCGGTTCAAAGTGACCATAGCTGGCCGGACGAAAGTGACCCACCTTCGCCGGGCCAAAGTGGACCACCTTTAGATTAGATCTATCTGTAAAAAGTCTAAGTGCTTTTTTTGTTAAAAAGCACCATGGCGAACAAGCAGATAGACATGCGAAAAACAAAACTGATTTACAAACTTTACACCTCCGGCACGAGCAAACGGGGGATAAGCCAACAATTGGGCATATCCCGTGTCACGGTCAGGAAGTACATCGAATTCTTCAAGCGGTACCGTTTTACGGCCTACGAAGTGGAGAAGATGACCCTGGAGGAACTCCACGGCCTCTTTAAGGACGGGCAAAAGCGCAAGAGCCAACGGTTGCTGACCTTAAGGCAGTACTTCCCCTATTTTGACAAGGAAATAAGAAAGACCGGGGTTACCCGACAGTTGCTGTGGGAGGAATATTATGCCAAGCATCCCGATGGCTTCAAACTCTCACAGTTCAAGTACTGGTACGCCGAATGGCGCAAGGAGACCTCGCCGGTAATGCACATGGAGCACAAGGCCGGCGACAAGCTCTTTATAGACTTCACGGGAAAGAAACTCCACATCGTTGACAGGGACACCGGTGTACTGAAGGAACTGGAGGTGTTCGTGTGTATACTCGGCAGCAGCCAATACACTTATGTAGAGGCCTGTGCAAGCCAAAAACTGGAGGACTTCATCCGCTGCACCGAGAACTTCCTATGGTTCTATGGCGGCGTACCAAAGGCCCTGGTGCCCGACAACCTGAAGTCGGCGGTCACAAAGAGCAGCCGTTACGAGCCCAAGGTCAACGAGGTGTTCGCCGACTTTGCCGAACACTACGAAACGGCGGTACTGCCCACACGTACCTATAGGCCAAGGGACAAGGCCATAGTGGAGAACACCGTGAAGATAATCTACACCAGGGTGTTCGCCCCTTTACGCAACCAGGTATTCCACAGCATAACGGATCTCAACATGGCGATAAGGGAACTGTTGGAAAAACACAACGTAATGCCGTTCAGGGGAAGGGAATATTCCAGGCGTTCGCTTTTCATGGAAATCGAGAAGGGAGAACTGATGCCCCTGCCGGGGAAACGCTATGAGGTAAAACGCTATGCCCAGGCCACCGTACACAAGAACAACCATATCTATTTTGGGAAGGACAAGCATTATTACAGCGTGCCCTACAGACATATAGGCAAACAGGTCAAGCTGGTCTATACCGACAGTATCGTCGAGATCTACCTTAAGCACGAAAGGTTCGCCGTACATACAAGGAACAGGAAAAAATACGGCTATACCACCTTGGCCGACCATATGCCATTGCACCATCGTTTCGTAAGCGAGTGGAGCAGCGAAAGGTTCATCGATTGGGCGGGCAATATCGACGAATACTGTAAAGAGTACATCATTGCCATCCTGGAAAAGAAGCAGCACCCCGAGCAATCCTACAAATCCTGCCTCGGCGTACTCCACCTTGCCAAAAAGTACGGAAGGGAACGCCTTGACAGTGCCTGTAGGCGTGCCTCGGAATATGGGGCGTACAATTACAATATGGTAGAGCGCATCCTCAAAAAGGGATGGGACCAGATCGATGACCGTAATGATGAAGGAATGAAAATGCCCGAACACAAGAACATAAGGGGCGGAAAATACTATGAATAAAAACACTTAAAACTGGACATATGAACGAAAAAACAATGCAATTGATGAAAGAAATGAGGTTCTATGGAATGCACAGGGCCTTTGCAACAACAATGGAAACCGGAGGTGCCGATACCGATTATACCAATGACGAACTCATTGCCTATCTCATCCAGAGCGAATGGGACGACCGGCACAACCGTAGGATAGAGCGATTGACCAAGTCCGCAAGGTTCAGGGATACGGCCGTCATGGAAGCTATCGACTACCGACCGTCACGCCAACTGGACAAGAACCTGGTCCGGCGACTAGGCTCTTGCGACTTCATCCCAAAAAGGGAGAACATACTTATTATCGGTAGTACCGGTGTGGGAAAAAGTTATCTGGCCTCGGCCATCGGCCACCAGGCCTGCTCCTTGGGGCGAAAGGTCATGTACTTCAACACCGCCAAGCTCTTTACCCTGCTCAAGACATCAAAGGCCGACGGTTCCTATCCAAAACAGATAAACAAACTTGAAAAACAGGACTTGCTCATCTTGGATGACTTCGGCCTTAAACCATTGGACAACATCAACAGGCATGCGCTTATGGAGATCATCGAGGACCGTCACGGCAAAAGGTCCACTATTATAGCATCACAACTACCAGTCGAAGTATGGCATGACATCATAGGGGAAAAAACACTGGCCGATGCCATCCTCGACCGTTTGGTGCACACGGCACACAGAATCGACATAAAAGGAGAATCAATGAGAAGAAAATTGAAAAATAAAAACTAAGTTTAACTCAAGGATAGATCAAATCTAGGCAGTTCGTTTACCCTGGTCAGTTTCATCCGGCGAAGGTGGGTCACTTTACCCGGCTTATCCATAATGGAAGAAAAAGAACTGAACAATGTCACATTTCCCATTCCAAAATTG
The DNA here is from genome assembly GCF_030291335.1 of Arenibacter flavimaris. Lineage (NCBI taxonomy): Bacteria > Pseudomonadati > Bacteroidota > Flavobacteriia > Flavobacteriales > Flavobacteriaceae > Arenibacter > Arenibacter flavimaris. The sequence continues at coordinate 45,641 of NZ_JASWIM010000004.1, read as the reverse complement.
TCTAATAATAAAAAGGAATAATGGATGATTTAGAAACACTTACCAAAAAATTATTTCCCTATGCGTATAACATCTTGGGAAATATTTCGGACAGCCAAGATGTGATTCAGGATGTTTTGATAAAATTCAATGAAAAAGAAACCGGTTCAGTTTCCAATCCAAATGCCTATCTCATAAAATCGGTCACCAATACGGCTATCAATCTGAAAAATAAAAACGACCGAGAAAGGAACCAACGAATTTCACTTCCCGAACCCATCATAATAGCCAATCAAGGAGAAAGCAAAATTGAAATAGAAGAAATACTCAACTATTCCATGCTTGTCTTGCTCGATGTATTGAACACCAAGGAAAGAGCGGTTTTTTTACTGAAGGAAGCATTTGATTACGACCACGAAGAAATTGCAAATATCTTGTCTGTATCCGTGGAAAACTCAAGAAAACTATTATCCAGAGCCAAAAAGAAACTTAAGCAGAAGAAGCCCGATATTGTAACAACTTCTTCAAAAGATAGAATATACTTAGGAAAATATATAGAAGCTATACGAAGCGGAGATGTTGTAACCTTGGAACAAATGCTCTCCGAGGAAGTTCAGGTTTTGGCAGACGGAGGAACCAAGGTGAACGTAGTTGCTCAACTAACCTCGGGTATAGACGATACTATAAAACTAATAACTTATGTCTTCGAGCATTATCAAAAAGATTTTAGAATAGAGATCGATAAAATAAATCATCAACCGGCACTTTTATTTTATGACGGTACACTCTTAATTAATTGTCAGGTATTTGAGCTAAATAAAGACGGAAGGATAACCCATATTTTTTCAGTTGTTGATCCTGATAAATTATTACCAAATTAATTTTTTCTCCTTTTATTATCACATTTTGGCATTTGTTTTTGTCTTATAAGAAAAACATATAACATGAAAGCAATTATCATCATTGATGCTCAAAATGAATTTTCTAAAAATGGAAAACGTCCTGTACCAAATTTTATAGATGTAATTGAAGAAATATTCAAACAAGTTGAATTTGCAAGGGAAAATAACATCCCTATTGCATGGGTAAGACATTTTAATCAGCCTAATGAAAGTTCTGCTTATATTCCTGGTACATGGGGAAGTGAATTTTATACAGGTTTAGGTCCCTTAAAGGATAAAAAGCTAGAAAGAGAATTCCATAAAAATGTTTATGGGGCGTTTACAGGGTCTAACATAGGTCAATGGCTTAATTCATTACACATCACAGAAGTAATTATAATGGGATTTTATACACATGGTTGTGTCTCTACTACCGCAAGAGAAGCAATTATGGCTGGGTTTAATGTATCACTACCAATAAATACTACTGGAGCTTGCAATATCGAGCATGAGTTATTGGGTGAAATTACGGCCAATGAAGTTCGCAGATCTTCGCTATTACATTTGGCCAATATGGGAGCAGAAATTCTATAAATATTGTTTGAAGATCCTTTTGTATATAATTTCAGCAGGTCATTTTTCTATTCCCTCGAATTTTTTTGCCCCGATGAAAAGAGCAGGGATTTTCGAGTTTATTCGAACTACTAGGGAAACAATAGCAATTACCAACATTGACCACAATATTTGAAGGGAATGCAAACAAGATATGAACTAGAATAAAAAAAAGAAAATGATGAAACAGAAATTCTTTAGTACATACAATGATTATACAGGTTTGATCATTCGACTGACCATCGGCATCGTTATGTTTCCACACGGAGCGAGGGCTATGTTGGGCTGGTTTGGTGGCTATGGGTTTACCCAAACTTTGGAGGGTTTGCAACAGATGGGACAGCCGTGGCTGGTGGGGCTATTGGTTATTTTAATAGAGTTCTTTGCACCCATTTTTATAATAACGGGCTTTGCCTCCCGATTTTGGGCAATTGTATTGGGTGGACTTTTTGTCGGAATAATTTTATTTGGTGGACATCTCGAGCATGGCTTTTTCATGAACTGGTTTGGCGATAAGGAGGGCGAGGGATTCGAATATCACTTGTTGATGATTGGTTTATGCCTGACACTGTTCGTTCAGGGCAGCGGAAAATATTCACTGGACAATTTGATATCCAAAAAACTCACAGCTTAAATGTAAACAACGATAATCCCGATACACGAACTTTTATAGTTAATGAACTGTCAGGTATTTGAGAAAAATAAGAACGGAAAAATCACCAATATTTTTTCGGTAGTTGACCCGGAAAAACTAATGTCTGTATAATTCCTCCATTAATTTGTCACGTTCCAGGATGTGAATTTGTCTTACAATAAACAAATATGATGAACACATTATTAAGAATAGACAGTAGTTTCCGAATTCAAAATTCGATTTCTAGAAAAGTGGGCGATTATTTTATACATGAATGGGGAAAACAGAACCCTAACGGTAAAATTATTACGCGAGATCTTGCCCAAGACCCGATTCCCCACTTGGACCATAGTACATGGAAAGGCTTTTACGACAGTCATAGTCCGACCGATCTATTAAAACGATCGGATGTTTTAATCGAAGAATTGTATAAATGCGATGAAATTCTGATCACCAACCCGATGTACAATTTCGGATTGCCATCTTCCCTTAAATCCTATTTTGATTTAATTGTTCGTTCAGAAAAAACATTCCGATATACTGATGAACAAGAGGGTTTGCTAACCAACAAAACAGTTTTTGCGATAACGGCGATGGGAGACCGAAACGAGCCGTTGGACGTCCTGTCCCTTTCTGAAACCCATTTACAAAACATTCTCAATTACATAGGCATTGAAAACATCAACTATTTTTTGATAGACGGAACATCCGATAAAGAGTACGCTGTCGAAATCATGTCAAAGCAACAAAAACGAATAACAGATATTTTAAGAACTCTAGATCCCGTGAAAAATTAAGAACCATCAAAATATTTAAAATGAGGCCGTCGCATTTTTTGACATTTAAAGTGGATTGAAATTAGCGCTTTGGCCAAGAAAAAGCATGGAAAACGCCCCGGGTATTACACAGCAAAATCCTTCTGCTTTGGAGTTTACCTTAGGACATAACGTAGTGAGCAAAGAAGAAGTGGATGCGATATGGAACTTGCCGGAAAAGCAGGGGCAAAAATCATTAAACCTGCCTCAGAAGCTTTCTGGGGTGGTTACGCTGGTTATTTTCAAGACATCGACGGGCACCTTTGGGAGATTGTCTACAATCCTAAGCTTGTTCCCGAAGATTGATAAAGAAACAATCACAGCATTGAAGCGTAAGAAATACAATAATTTTAAATAAGCAGCTCATGGAAAAAATCAAAAAAGCCATCGAAACCTTTGTAAAAGGCGGTGACAACAACGATGTAGCAATTCTCGACCAAATATTACATCCAGATTACCAGAACATTCAAGATGGACATTTTGAACAAACAGGAATTTTTGTTTTCTCAAAAGAACAATACATTGATTTGGTCCGGACTAAAAAATTCGGCGGTCATCCCCGAACCATAAAGTATGAAGATGTTCATCAAATGGGAAATATTGCCATTGCAAAGACAATGCTGGAAAGTGACCAATTAAAATTCAATTCAACAATCGTTTGCGTGCTTGAAAATGAACAATGGCAGGTCATAAGCAACATCCCGAAAATTGATATGACAAACTAAAAGAGTTTAATGGAAATGTTATTTATAAAATGGTCTCTGTGTTTTGCACTACTGCTCCCCCCTATCGTTTTATCTGCTCAAACAGACAATGATGAGCAAAAGCAAAGTTCTCCTGTAATAATGGAAATATTGGTGGGCAACGACGGTTATGCTTCGCAAATGATCATAAATAAAGGATTTAGTGCAATTCCCAGATTAGGATTTTTTAGTGTCACCAATATTTCATCGAGTTGGGGCGAAAAGTTGTCCCAAGATGCAATGAACCAGATAAACCTGAAGTACGACTTTTTTAAAGGAATGGGAGTTTTTGGAGGAGTTCACTATACTCCGGTAACCGGACTACGCCCTACAACGGCATTGATGTACACAAAAGGTTCGGGAACATTTGTTTTTATGGTAAGCCCTAGATTGATCGGCTTTAACGAAGGTGGCATCATAGAGGGGTTTGCGATGGTAGAATACAAACCCACAATAAATGAAAATTGGAGCATTTATTCCAGACTTCAAGGATTGTACAACCAAACCATTTCTGATGGGAATCATGCAAGAAGTTACCTGATGCTACGAACCGGAGTAAGTTATAAGGATTTCAGTTTTGGTTTAGGCGCTAATTGGGATGCTTTTGGTGCGGAAAAAATAACGAAAGAAAACTATGGCGTGTTTCTATCTGCCAATTTGTTTAATTAAAAAAATGGAGTTGCAATATATATGCGTTTTTTTCAAAAATATGAGTTTTACATATTCAACTTTCTGGTTGCTTTTCCCATGACCGTGGTAATGGCTTTTGGTAATACAGCAATCGCAGAAGGCTTTCACGAAAATTTCATCCAGCATTGGGTAAAATCTACCGCCATAAGCCTTTGTATCAGCTATCCTGCTACCTTGATCATTGTACCGATGGCAAGCAAATTCATGAAAAAAATAACGACCAAACATTAGAATTGTGCAAAATGGCGCTACCAACAAAATATCGCAAATTATTTTAAAGATTGACAGCTTAGGGAATCCCTCTATCAAAATATTTGACAAAATGGACACCTTAACTGGAAACAATAAAACCATAGTACAGCAATTAAAATATGAACATCAAAAGTCATCCCTCCATCTTATATTTCGGTACACCGGTAGCACTTATCAGTACTAAAAATGCCAATGATACAGACAACCTTGCTCCTATATCCTCAATTTTCTGGTTAGGTTGGAGGTGTATTATTGGTCTTGGTGCTTCATCCCAAACGACCAAAAATCTGATGGCGACAAAAGAAGCCGTTATAAATTTACCCTCGGTACAAGAAGTAGAAGCCGTGAACTTATTGGCCAAGACCACTGGTTCCAATCCTGTTCCGAATACCAAAATATTAAAGGGATATCGTTTCGAAGAAAACAAGTTTGAATTGGCAGGATTGACAAGGGCAACATCTGAAACCGTCAAACCTTTTAGGGTTAACGAATGCCCCGTGCAAATGGAAGCAGTTGTCAAAGCCATTCATAAATTGGCGGAGGATGATAGTACACAGCACGGGAGAATTATGACATTTGAACTTAAAATAAACAGCGTTTATTTAAACAAATCTATCATTATGGATAATAATCCAAATCGAGTTGACCCTGATAAGTGGAAACCTTTGATTATGAGTTTTCAGGAATTTTATACAACAGGAAATAAGGTGCATGAATCAACCTTAGCACAAATCCCCGAAAACTTATACAATAGTTGAAAAAGAGGTTCAAGCAAAGAGGAAAATAAACCAGGTCAATCTCCTCCTTCCTTAAAACTGAAAAGCAGAATTGAAGTCAATGATATTGACATTCTTAATTTGAAGAAAAACTAAAAAGTAGAAAAATAAATTTAACAGAATTTAAATGAGTAAAATATTAGTAATCAACTCCAGTACAAGAGCAGAAAACTCGCACAGCAGAGCGCTCACAAAACTCTTTGTAGAAACCTGGTCGAAAAAACACCCTGAAGACACCTACAACTATCGGGAAGTGGGTTTAACTCCCGTTCCGCATATTACCAATGAATGGATTGGAGCTTCTTTCACAAAGGTTGAAAACAGGACCGAAGAAAACCAGAAACCTTTAGAGCTGAGCAATGAGCTCGTAAAGGAATTAAAGGAAGCAGACATCTATGTTATCGGAGTTCCCATGTACAACTGGTCCATTCCAAGTGGCTTAAAGTCATATATAGACCATATCATGCGGATAAACGAAACTTGGAAATTCAGATCAGGAAAACCGGATGGGGATTATGTAGGATTATTGGAAAATAAAAAACTGTTCATTTTATCGAGCAGAGGAGATAACGGATATGCCGAAGGAGAACGTAATGCCCACATGAACTTTCAGACCAATTATCTACAAACTATTTTCAAAATTCTGGGCGTACACGATGTTGATATCATTTCGCTGGACAATGAAGAATACGGGGGCGAACTTTTCGAGAAATCCCAACAGGAAATACATAACAGAATCATGAAGATAGCCTAAACATAACCCGAAGATAATAATAACCATAGAAAAAATGATATGCAAAACGATTTAGGATTTTATTCCATTATAGAATACGATGTAGACACGCCCGATGTACAAGATCTGTTTGTTGAATTGTTTGCCGAAGTTCAAGAAAAGTTCGTTGCCCCTTATCCCGGATATATTTCATCCACATTTGTGGCAAGCATTGATGGAAAACGAATCTATAATCTTGTGCATTGGGCATCCGAAGCAGATTTTGATCACTTTGAAAAAGTTTCCGACGCAAAAAGCCGTTTGGAGGCTCGGGAACAAGTCATATCAAAACTAAAAGACAAAGCCCATTTTAGAGAGGTTGGTTCGCCCAGATATCGGGTTTTAAAAACCGTAACTCCCACCAAAAATGAAGAATGATACCAATTCATGATTTACTTTTATTTGGATTGGCGGCACTCATCATGGTTCTTTCACCTGGGCCAAATATGATTTATCTGATTTCAAGGTCGCTATCCCAAGGAAAGAATGCTGGAATTATTTCGCTATTCGGCGTGCTGTGTGGCTTCCTGTTTCATATACTTATGGTATCGTTTGGGCTTACCGCTATATTTTTTGCCATACCCTATGCATTTGTAACAGTGAAATTTCTTGGTGTTGGATATCTTTTATACTTGGCATATAAGTCCATTAGGTCAGGAGATAGAGTTTTTGACACCAACCAAAATCTTAAGCCCAACAAACCGCTCAAGCTATTTAACATTGGATTTATGACCAATGTGCTCAATCCCAAAATGGCAGTGTTTTATCTTTCATTTTTTCCACAGTTCATAAAACCCGAAAACGGTTCAATTTTAAGCCAGAGCTTTCAACTTGGAATCGTTCAAATCATCATAAGTTTTGCTGTTAATTTTCTGATAGTGATTTCAGCTGCAAAAATGGCAAAATGGTTTGCAAGAAAACCGATTTGGTTAAGGATACAAAAATGGTTCATGGCTTCTGTCTTAACCGGACTCGCTGTGAAAATGGCATTAATAAAGACAAAGTGAAAATTAAACAAGCTTGGTTATGAAAATGAAGAAATAATAGAAATAAATTTAAGCTTTAGATGGAAAAGGAAGATTCTTAAAAAAGTATATGCTTTCAGTATTAAAAACACCTTCGCTTGGCTATTATCAGTGAACAAAAAAATTCAACATACAATAACTTCATTTGAAGAATCAATAAATACTATTGAGAATGAAGCGTTTGATATACTACAAAAAGCTGAGGAATGTGTCAAAAAAAGTAAAGTAGCGCTTGAAGCATTAAATCGCTATATCATTACAAACCCATTTAAAGACATTGAAAGTGAAATACACTTTTTTAAACACCAAAAACCCAAGATTTTCAGTAGGCTCATTTATTATTCTAAGCTTTTTGGTATTGAAGGCAAGCGGCCTAGAGGAAGCAATAAATCCCAAGTTAAATACTTAAATGGTCATATCGAAAAACTTCAAGCTTATTTCAATGACAACCTAGAATTCTATCATTATTTGTAATAGTTAAGACTTAATCTGACAATCTTAATAAATTAGTTTAACCCTTAAATTAGATTTGTCAGATGAGTACAGAAGAGAAGATCATCAAACCAAAGTTAGGACTGCTGGAACTTGCCAAGCAGTTGGGCAATGTATCCCAAGCCTGTAAGGTCATGGGATATAGTCGGGATAGTTTTTATAGGTTCAAAGAACTTTATGAGCAGGGTGGAGAGCTGGCCCTTCAGGAAATTTCGAGAAAGAAGCCCATTTTAAAGAACCGTATCGGCGAAGAAATTGAGAAGGCCGTTGTAGCGATGGCTACCGAGCTTCCTGCCTATGGACAGTTACGTGTTTCCAATGAACTGAAGAAGCGGGGAACGTTCATATCTCCCGGTAGTGTACGGAGTGTTTGGTTACACCATGACCTAGAGACCTTTAAAAAACGGTTGAAGGCCTTGGAGGCCAAATCCGCCCAGGATGGCTTCGTGCTGACCGAGGACCAGTTACAGGCCCTGGAACGTGCAAAGGAGGGGAAACAGGCACACGGAGAGATAGAAACGCACCATCCGGGCTATCTGGGCGCACAGGACACCTACTATGTTGGTTCCGTCAAAGGGATTGGCCGTATCTATGCGCAGACCTTTATCGACACCTATTGCAAAGTATCGTTCGTAAAGCTCTATGACCGCAAGAACGCCATTACGGCCGCCGACCTTCTCAATGACAGGGTAATCCCCTTCTCCCAGCAGAAAGGACTTCCCTTGCTGCGCATATTGACCGACAGGGGAACCGAGTACTGTGGAAAACGGGAGCACCACGAATACCAGCTTTACCTGACCATTGAGGACATCGACCACACCAAGACCAAGGCAAAGAGTCCGCAGACCAATGGAATCTGTGAACGTTTCCACAAGACCATGCAGAATGAATTCTTCTTTGTCGCCTTTAGAAAGAAGGTCTACAAGTCCATCGAAGAGTTACAGAACGACCTCGATCAGTGGATCGGGTGGTACAACACCGAGAGGACGCACACAGGAAAACACTGCTATGGCAAGACACCTTTGCAGACTTTCGAGGATTCAATACTTTTAGCAAAAGAAAAGCTCATCGATCACAATGAGCTTAAAAGTTCTTTTCAAGTGTCGGATTAACCACAACTGTCAGGTTAAGTAGTGGCTAGTACATATAAATTATATGAATAGCTTTCTGTTTTTTTGAATAATGAATTTATTTTTGTACTCTTGATTGTAAATTGAACACCGTTCCTGCAGGATCCTGAATCCAATGCATATTTTCAGGAAGCTCTTCCAATTCATCACATGTTTCCACACCGTTTGAACGCAAATACTGTGTTGCTTCCTCAACTTCAGGAACCGTAAGCTGCAACCAGGTTTCGGAGTGGGTATAGTTGTCCACACAGTCGAGCCATATAACATTGTTTCCAAATTTTACTTCATGCGTCCTTGAAACAGTCGGATTGTCAATCGGTTTTTCTTCAACTTCTAATTTTAAAATATCTCTATAGAAAGTAACCGTCCGCTCATATTTATTTTTAGGGATCTTTATGGCAATGTTAATGCCTGCTTCAAATTTATTCTCCATTTTGTTCTATAAATTAATCATTCTTAATTCTGTCCTGTAACCAACTCTGAATTCCTATTTGTGAAAAAGTACGCCCACCTGCTCTTCTTTGCCTTTTCCACTTACAGGGTCAAAGTGAAAGTTTGTGGTAATAAAACCTGTCGTTTTACTGAATCGTCCTGTACCTTCGATAATGTCCCACATAACGGCACCTCTTACTACTTTTCCCCCTTCCATCTTTTTGAACGCGCCTTTTCCCTTAGTTTCAATTTTAAGTGTATCGTTATTACCAAAAATAATGTTTCCTTTTTCAGTAAAAGAATCATCGCCTAAACTTATTACTACTGTTTCGTATTTAATCAAGTTTACCTTCTTGATTTTCTCAAAATTGTCAGTAGAATCCGTAAAGCCCCGAACACCGATTCCTGAAACTTGAAGAACATTGTCTTTCCCAAGAGTTTTATTTGCTTGGGTATGAAATGTAATGTGGTAGCTCTCAGATTTAGCAGAATTTGAAAATTGGCCCACATGAGTATAATTAAAAGATTTGTAAGGGAAAAAAGAATTGATTGTGAATGCTATAGCAAATAAACCGAACCCATAAACACAATGGATGATAAGACTCATAAGTCTTGCTTTGTTGGGGTCAGGTAAATGAGTCCCGGCCACTCCAAAGCCAAATGCCGGTTGCATTATAAAAAATGGGGCAACCATAGTAAATAAACCAATAACCAAAGCAGGAAAAAGCGTGGGGTTGTCCAACCATTTTTTTCCAAAAGTTGCAACCAATAAAAATGCGAAGAATATCCCGATGGAATAATGGGATACTTGCCCAATGATCTGTTCGTACTTGATCGGGGTTGAATCAAAAATCTTATCATGATAGAATTTTCCGTTGAAGAGATGTCCTATCCACCGCCCTAAAAATCTATAATCAAGCCCTTTTATTCCAAAAAGGTTTAAAACAAAGGCATAAATATCCATAGTAAAGGTAGCTCCAATGCCTATTGCCACAATTTTAAGTATTGTATTCATTTTTATTTAGTTTTAAAGGTTTTGTACAACAAGAGCAAAGACATTAAAGCAAATGCGACCCCAGCGGTTTTAAATGCCAATGAGTAGCCTGAGACCATATCGTTTTCGAAAGCGGCAACCGACATGAATACGGCAAGACCTACTGTAGGGCCAAGTTCCATCGAAGTATTCATAACACCTCCTGCCAAACCAATTTCGGAAGGCCTGACATTTGCCGTGGAGAGCACAGCCGAACCTGAAAAAATCATTGATAATCCAACGGGCAGTATTGTATGTGCAGGCAAGAGGTCAACGACAAAACTACTATCATAATCAATGAATGTTAATAATATGAAAGCTAAGGTACTTAGCGATAACCCGACTAATGTAGTGATAAGGGTTCCCCATTTTCGAACCATTAACATTGCATATTTGTTCATTACCACCAGAACTATTGCAAACGGCAAATAAGCGCCGGCAGTCTCTAGGGGAGTCCACTCTTTTACTTGTTGCAGGAACAAGGTCAAAAAAAACATAGACAGTCCAGAGGCGGCAGCAGCCATAAAAATACTTATTAACCCAACAGAGCGTGTTTTGTCGAGCAGATAATCGGGAGGCAATAAAGGGGTGTCCACTCTTTTTTCTATAAAGTAGAAGGCTACGATGAACACCATACCTGTTACCAATGGAACGATCACTTGAGGCGAACCCCAAGAGTAGGCATCCACGACAATTAGCGCATAACTGGATACAGAAATGCCCAATGTTGCCAAAATTGTGCCTTTAATATCCAAGCCCAATTGGTCAGTGTTGACGTTTGATAAATTGATTCCTTCAAGTCTATGCTTTACAAATAAAATTGCAATGACCGAAATTGCGAAAGGGATGAGAAATAGCCAACGCCAAGGAGCAAAAGCAATGACGGCACCTCCCAAAACAGGACCTAGAGCTGCTCCCAAGACGGAAAAAGCTCCCCAATGCGCCATTGCATTATTGAATTGGGATTCGTCAGTAAAAACCTTTTTCAAAATCCCAATAGAAGCAGGTGCTATTAAAGAGCCCCCAATTCCCTGCAAAAACCGAAGTCCAACGAGCAATTCAAAATTACCAGCAAACACAATGAGCAATGAAGCTAGTGCAAATATTGAAGAGCCTATAATAAATACTTTTTTTGAATCGTATTTGTCAGTTAATCTACCGCCAAACAATAACAGCCCACTGTATGGAAGCCCATATGCAGCCGTGATAAGTAATAAATCTGCTTGCTGCAAACCCATTTCAAGGGCTATCTGCGGTAGCGGCACAAAAATTAGGCTAATCGTAAATATCAACGTAACCTGTATGGTAGCTAGTACATAAAAAACAGACCTCTTGTTTTGATTGTCCATAAGACGAAAATTTCTTTGCAAAAATGCATTGAAACTTAACTGTCTGGATAGGACAAAAAATGAAAATAATTGTACTTATCTAAAATTGTCGCGGAATGCTTGTGGTGTATAGTTTGTATGTTTTTTAAAGAATCGAATGAAGTAAGCAGGGTCTTCATAGCACAATTGAAAGGCAACTTCATTTATTTGATTGGAAGTTGCCAGCAATAATCTTTTTGCTTCCAGAATAATCTGTTGGGTAATCAGTTGGGAACAAGTCTTTCCCAATAAATTTTTGGTAATGCTGTTTAGTTTATATGGGGTAGTATGAAGCATGTTCGCATATTCATTGACTTCTTTATTTGTACATATTTCGCGCTCCAATAATTGCACAAACTCCTCCAACAATACTTGCTCATATGGTTCCTTTCGTTTCGGCAGGGTGTTTTTCTCCGATATATTTCTCGTTAATTCTATAAAAAGCATATCTAAATTGGCCTTAATGATTTCTTCGTACCCCATTTCCCTGCGGGTGAATTCATTAAAAATAAACCTTGAGACGGATAGAATCGTATCGAATTTAAAACTTTCCAATTTGTAACAATTATGAAGAAATGCTTTCCGAAAGGTTTCTTTTCGGTAATTGTTTGAAGGAGTATAAAAATCTGCATCAAATGTAATCAGATAGCCTTTGCTGCCTTGCTCAAGAGTTAAACGGTGGACTTGTCCGGGACGGATTGGGAAAACTGAATTTGAGGAAACAGGAAAATCATTAAAATCAATGGAGTGCACCCCATTTGCATCTTCCAGGACAAGCAGAAAGTAGAAATCATGACGATGCAAGTCTTCCTCCATCCTTTTGTCCACAAGCAGATTGCCAAGATCGATCGTTTCAAAACCTCCTGAAAAATAGGGCTCCCTTAGTTTTCGAATGGCAATTTTCTGCATTTAAAAATTAGAATGTTGTATTAGTGAAAATCGGCTTCCTTGAACAGTTGTTCGGGACACCTTTTTTAGTTGTACAACTATAAATTGATTTTTGTTTCTGGTTACTGTTTTGAAAATGGGCTCCTTGCAGTTTCAAAAAGATTGAAATATAAAAATATAACAAGGATAATCAAATCAGGTAATGCAAATACTTATAGCCAAGCAAAAATAATAAAACATGGTTTGCCACGACAGTTGTTTTTTTTCAAAACATCTTATTAATGACATCTTTTCCATTCATATGTTAGATCTCAAAAAAAATCGATATGATGCGAATTTGAATCTTTTCTTGGCTAAGCATCATGTTTGGAGTTATAAATCATTTATCGGTACCTCTTAAGTTTTTCTCTATACAATTTATAGAAGGAAGGTCATTTTTAGGAAAAATAGCCATTTTCATGAATTTTGTTAGACAGACTTTGGTTAAATAACTGTTCTCCAACCAACATTACGGCTTCTTACGTTGATATTATTTCCTCATACGTTGATGTGCATCGGTTATCTGTAGGCATATTTGCAATCCTAAATATTATTTAAAATAATTCTAAATAATGAAAATACATTTATTTAAAGTACTTCCTCTTCTTATCATATATTATAGTTTAGGAAGTGTATATGCCCAACAGACCAGTGGCAGTTTAATCGGGACGATATCCGATATAAATGGACAGCCCATTGTAAATGCTTCCATACTAATGGAAGATACACATAAAGGAACTGCAACGGATCAACTGGGAAAATTCAAACTTTATGATATTGAACCCGGTGAACATTCTTTTAAAATTACCGCATTGGGCTATGAAAGTGTCTTTAAATCCATCGTCATAAATGCAAATAAAGAGCATAGATTAAACATAACCCTAAAAGAAAGTTCCATAGGTTTACAGGAAGTGGTCATCACGGCCGAGAAACGGGAAACCGTACTCCTTGAGACCCCAATAGCAATTTCTGTATTGAGTTCAAAAAAGATGGAAGACTATAGGCTTTGGTCTATGAGGGACCTCAGTGCCGTTGTCCCCAACCTATTGATCTCCCATGTGGGCAGTGACCTGCCTTCCTATACCATTAGGGGCATGTACTCCAATGCAAGAGACCAGGCCATAGCAGTATATGTGGATGACATTATGCTGTATGACTATAATAACTTGCTGAATTTGTACAATATTGAAAGAGTGGAGATTTTAAGGGGTGCCCAGGGAACATTATATGGTAGGGGCGCCATGGCAGGTGTAATCAATATAATTACCAAAAAACCCGGCAATACGACCAATGGTTTTGGGGAGGCAAGTATAGGAAATTATGGGACGGAACGCTATTCTGCGGGTGTCAATACACCGATAGTTAAAAATAAATTGTTTGTAGGTATATCGGGCAGTTATAATAAAGCAGACGGATATTATACCAATATATTTGACAATCAGGTATTTGACAAAAACGGGCAATTGGAAGGACATCTAAGCCTTCGATATCTCCCATCCGAAAACTGGGCACTTACTTTAAATGCAAAGGCCCAGAAAACTTTCAATCACGGTACGTTTCCGTATATAGCAAATGATAGTATTGCCCTATCGGACGGCTTTATAACCGATCAAAATGTAAAAGGGGTCCATCACAGACAATGGTACAATACTTCCCTTTCAATAAAGCATCATGGTAAATGGTTTGATGTGACAAGTATTACAGGCTTTCAGTACAGAAACATCTTTATTAAAAATGGATTATGGGACGGGGATTGGAGTTCCTATGACTTTTATGAAATTGGTTATGGAGGGAGCCCCAAGGATAATAGTGGCCGTACTTTTACACAGGAAATACGTTTCAATAGCAAAGACGAAAAATCCAGTAGGTTTAATTGGACAACGGGTGCATTTTATATCCACCATCCTGAAAAAGAAACAACATTGTTGGTTGTGGGAGAGGATGCCGGCACTATGTTAAACGACCCTTATGCCCCCTACACCCTTAAAACACCATCTAAGCTTACCAACGATGGTTATGCATTTTTTGGGCAAGCCACCTACAAACCAACACCCAAACTCAACATTACCGCAGGATTAAGATACGACAGGGAAACCAAAGTGCGCTACACACAGACCACAATGATAAAGGAGGGCCTTCCGGATACAGAATTGGTAGAGAGAACCCGATTAAGCGGAAAGTATAAAGCCCTATCGCCCAAGGTCAATGTATCATACCTTCCAGGAAAAAGAACGATGGTATATGCAAACTATTCCAGAGGTTTCAGGGCAGGTGGTTTAAATGCAATAAGTTCGGACCCGGATCTTTATGCCTATGATCCGGAATTCAGTAACAATTATGAACTTGGTTATAAGTCAGACTGGTTTGATCAAAAATTGTTCGGCAACCTAACATTTTTCTATACCGATTGGAGCGATATGCAGGTTACGGCTTTCGGCAACACCCCTGCCGAAACCGGTACTCGAAATACAGGGAATTCTAGAATCAAAGGAATGGAATTGGAAATTATGACCGTTCCGTTAAAAGGGCTGAACGTAGATTATAATTTTAGTTTCAATCATGGAAGGTACACAAAGCTTACCAAACCGGATGTAAGCACGGGCAAGGAAATAGACCTGAAAGGAAACTGGCTTATCATGCAGCCCGAGTTTACTTCTATGTTCGCCGTGCAGTACACAACCAATCTTTCAAAAGAAATAAAAGGAACGATACGCGGAGAGTGGAGCTCCATTGGGAAAAATTATTTGAACATAGAGAATTCCGTAAAACAAAACCCCTATTCCCTGTTCAACACAAAAGTTGGAGTTTCCTATAAGAAAACAGATGTTCATTTTTGGGCAAGGAATATCTTTAACAAACGCTACCTTTCATTTGTATATCCCTCCGGCGCTCCATACACAACGCTGGGCCTACCTGCAACATTTGGAGTAAGTATACTCTCCAAATTTTAGCTCTTAGGTTTGAAAACAACGAGAAAATACTTTGTGCTGGGGCTGTTGTACAGCACACAAACGGTTCCCATCGCGTTTATGGGAACGGCCTTGCCCGCCATTATGCGTTCCGAAGGGGTGTCTTTAAAAGCCATAACATATATGTCCTTGGTGGCCATACCCTCTACCATCAAATTTCTATGGGCGCCCCTTGTGGACAGGTATGGGAAAAAATATTTTAATTGGGCAACCGTTTTTACCATCCTATACGTGCTATTTTTTCTTCCGTCCGTATTCCTAAACGTTCATCAGACCTTATTATTAGCTATTTTATATACCCTGGCCATGGCCTGCATGAGCTTTCAGGATATTGCAATGGACGCATTCGCTATAAAGTCTCTTAGAACTGGACAACGTGCCATAGGCAATGGCATACAGACCGGTGGCAACTATTTAGGGCTTTTAATAGGTAGTGGGGCGCTAATGTTGTTTTATGATCAATTGGGCTGGAAAAATGCGATTTTAATATTAAGTGCCATTACCCTTCTGCCCATATTCGCCACCATTAAATACGCCAACGAAAGTAAAAAAAAGCAAACCCGGAAAGATATAGCGTTTAAAGATTTCATAACCTATTTTAAGGAAAAGGAATTTAGAAAATGGATTCCTGTGGTCTCAGTTTTATTGATTCCCGCCAATTTAAGTTTCTCTTTCTCCGGTCTTTTGCTAATAGACAAAGGTTTTGCATTAGATCAGGTGGGTTACCTGTTCGGGATAGGAGGGGCATGCGCTTCAATAGTATCCGGGTTTTTATCGGGTATTCTCCTCAAATCCGCATCCAACCGTCATAAACTAATGGCAGCGCTCTGCAGCTCTATAATTTGCGTGGTCTGTTCCTTGGCCTTGTTTACAGTAGATGGAATGCAAGCCTATTCACATTTACCCTATATTCTAATAATGGGGTTGATGGTGGGCACTAACACCATGGTAATCAATGATGTTTCAATGAGTTATGTCCGAAACGGAAAAGAAGGTACAGATTATTCCATACAGTTGTTTCTACGTTATTTGCTCTATACTCCCGCCATAATTTGGTGTGGTAGCGTTATTGAACAATTTGGGTACAAAACTGTTTTTTACGGATTACTTGTTATAATGATGTTTATTTGGGTTTTGGTTTTTAAAAATTTCAACTTCTTAACCCGTCGTAATAAAGAAACGTAATATACAGGGGATTAGTCATTTTTTAATTCGCTGGGCAATACACCGTATTTACGTTTGAAAGCAGCTGTAAAATGATGAGGGTGCCTGTATCCAATACGATCTGCAACTTCGCCTACATATAATTTTTCATCCAACAACATATGTTTGGCTTTTGTCATTCTGTAATCGCGTAAATAACCAAAAATGGTGGTGCCGAACAGTTCTTTAAATCCTTTTTTAAGCTTTGTCTGGTTTATCCCTACCTGCTGGGCCAGATCAACAATGGAAAAAGAGGTGGCGTAATTTTGTTCAATATATGTCCGTACATCATACAGACAATCAATATCACGCGACCTTAGTTTTAGGTTTCCATCGTTATTATTAAATGATTGAACTTGCAGCAAAAGAAGCTCAGCTGCCTTGGTTTCAATAAACAGTTGTTGAAGCGAACCTGAGAAAATATTATAGTTCAATGCAGTAATACACTGGTACATTTCGAACCGTATTGGATATTTCGGTGTTGTCTCGTAACCCGTTTTACAGAAAATGTTTTGAAGCCTGTTGGCAAGTGGATCATCTTCATTGATCAGTTTTTCAAAAAAAGATTCACGAATGGCCAGTTCCAAAAACTCATATTCATGATTTTGGGTCACCAGACCTGTTTCCGGTCTTGCTTCGTCTTGGTAATAAGCACTATAAGTATTTAATGCAGAAGGAGTCCTTTTCTTAGTTGGATTCTTGTCTTTCAGCACAAAATGGGTTGCATAAAAGGAATCACTGAAGTTTATTGAAAAACTGCTATTTGCTTTGGCAATCTGTTTACCATGTATTAAATGAAAGTGGTTCAAAGACAAATTCTTCAACTCCAATGAAATTGTTTCGTCTTTAAAGGCCATCATACTTTTGGAGAGTTCATTACTAAAAAAATTGTTCTTAAGAGATACCGTCTCAGCTCCCAATCTCATTTTATATCCCATAAAATTACTTCTTCTTACGTTGTTTTATAATCTCCAACAGTTGATTTCCAGCTGTTTTAAATCATCATATTTGCAACTTCAAATATAGTTATTTAGAATCAAACTAAATTAATTAAGGCCAATAGCGGTAACTAAAATAATAAAGAGGTATGGCAAAAAAATCTAAACTTATAAGCACCGGAGCTTTATCACGGTTATTGTCCCCTGTAAGAAACTATGTGATAGCTGGATGTGTCCTAGCTGTTTTAAGTGCCGCACTAGGGTTAGTGCCCTATATAGCCATTTCTGAAATTGCCCGGTTGATTATTAAAAATACAGGCGTCTCTTATCAAACGATATGGATGTGGGTTTTCATTGCCATTATCGGAACAGCAGTTAGATTGTTCTTCCTGTTCTATTCTTCAAAACTAGGGCACATTGCAGATGCTGAAATCTTGTACAAAATTCGGGTCGACCTTGTTCGCCACCTCGGAACAATTCCCCTAGGGTGGTTTAAGGAAAAAGGGTCCGGTGCCATTAAAAAAGTAATGACCACCGATCTGGAGGAAATGCACCAGTTAATAGCACATTCCCTTCGCGAAATGCTGGCGGCCATAACCACTGTAATTGTTGGGTTATCATACCTGTTCTTGATCAACTGGCAAATGACCATGGTAAGCATTACCGTATTGCTCATCATGTTCGTCAGTTATAAAATTGCAATGCGTTCCGCTACCGTTCATATGGATAGATTGCTGGATGCAGAAGTAAAAATCAGCACCTCTGCCGTGGAATATGCAGATGGTATTACGGTAGTCAAAACTTTTGGTGTGGGCGGCAGGTTATTGTCCAGATTTGACAATGCGGTCAAAGAATATACAAATGCCTTGCGCGTTTGGGTTTTAGAAACACAATATAGCTCTGCCGTTTCGAGGCTTTTTGCTTCAGAAGTAACCTTACTGGGCGTTCTGGTGATTACCGGATTGTTGTTGATTGGCAATGGCACGCTATTGGTTGAAGATTTTCTGCCATTTCTTATAGTCGGCATTGGCCTGCCCAATACATTGGTACCTGCCGTCCATGGCTCCCAAGGATTGCGAAAAGGTAGGTTGTCGGCATCCAATATAGAAAGAATACTGTCTCTACAAACCATAGACGAAAGCAAAAACCCTCAAAAGCCCAAAGCGTTTTCAATATGTTTTGATAAGGTGTCCTTCGCATACTCCGCCAATAACGATGTTGTCCGAGATATTAGCTTTGAATGTAAACAAGGCTCCATTACCGCATTGGTAGGGCCCTCCGGTTCTGGAAAATCTACGCTGGCCAATCTTATACCACGCTTCTATGACGTGCGGAAAGGACGCATATCCATTGGAGGGATAGATATCAAGCAGATCGGTTCCGAGCATCTTTTGGGCAACATGTCCCTTGTATTTCAGGATGTTGTACTGCTCAATGACACGGTCATGGAAAATATTCGGATTACCAAACCAGATGCAACGGAAGAAGAAGTGCAAAATGCGGCCAAAGCGGCCTATATACATGAGGTGATAGAACAGCTTCCGAAAGGATACAATACGGTTCTAGGAGCTAAAAACAGTGGTCTTTCTGGTGGGGAACGCCAACGATTGACGATTGCCAGGGCAATTCTATCCAATGCTCCCATAGTGGTCCTGGACGAAGCTACGGCATCATTGGATCCGGATAGCGAGGTATTGGTGCAACGAGCCCTAAATACCCTTACCAAGCATAGAACGGTCATTATGATCGCCCATCGTCTGTATACCATAAGAAATGCCGACCAAATTGTTGTTCTTGATAAAGGGGAAGTTGTCGAAAAGGGAACACATCAAGAATTGATTAAAAATGAAGCACTCTATTATAAAATGTGGAGAGCCCAAAGCAGTCATTAAACCGCAACCATATATTTAATACTTAAGCTACATCAACAAAAATGATCAGACGATTCTATACACTTTTCCCGGACAAAAATGTCATTCTACAATTGACCGTTTTTCATATTGCCCTTGCGTTGCTCCAAGGATTATTGCTGGCCTTTTTGGTTCCTATACTCGAGGTAGTACTACGACCACAACCAGATTTCCCAAGTATTGAACCGTGGTTGACAGCGGGGTTTATTTGCTTTCTGCTATATCTCGTTCTCACGGTGATGGCAACACCAATAGGTTTTGGCGCAAGCATGAAAATGGCCGCCCAATTAAGAAAAAATGCCATGGCCCGCATTGCACAATTTCCACTGGGTTGGTTTACAGGGGATAAAAAAACGAGATTGGCCCGCAATCTGACCACCGACATCGGCTTGATTGCCCAATTGGCCGTAACGGTAGGAGCGCCGACCATTGTTGCTTTATTGGTACCTACGGTCATCATCATAGTTACTTTTTTTATAAACTGGATAACGGGTTTGATTTTGCTGATCATTATGCCCCTATCGCTTTTCGTTTTGAGATGGGCCGCCAGAATATCGGCGGAAGAAGACATTAAACTGGATAAAGCGGCAACAAAAATAGCAGGAAAGGCCATTGAAATCGGTCAGGCCCAGTCTGTGCTTCGAGCTGCCGGAAAGGGAATCCAGGGAACAATGTCACTTAATGAAACATTAAAAGAACACCGTATTGTTTATCGCAAAGGTTTAGAACGGGCAACATTGCCTTTTTTAAGCTTCATTGCAGCAATAACCATTGGGTTTGTCATAGTCACCGTATTGGTGGCCCACCTTTTTCTAGACCAATCACTTTCTGTTTCCGTTGCCATAGTATTATTTATTCTGGCGGTACGGTTTTTTGAACCTTTGGCACATTTAACAGAGTTGATCGGGGCATTAAAAGCCATGGACAATGCCATAATGAGGGTACAGGACCTAATGCGGACCTCTACCCTCAAAATGCCCGAGCATCCGGTCAGGGAAATTAAAAATACAAACATCCAATTTAAAAACGTATCATTTGGTTATGGGGAGAAGCCGGTTATAAAGAATGTGTCATTCAGTTGCCCTCAAGGAAGTACCACAGGGTTGATCGGTGTTTCGGGATCGGGAAAAACTACGCTCATACGGCTCATTGCCAGATTTTATGACATAGACCAGGGTATGATAACCATTGGCGAAACCGACATTAAACAGCTCGACTATTATCATACCTTGATGAAGGATATTGCAATTATTTTTCAGAATGTTTATTTGTTCGATACATCCATAAAAGAGAACTTGTTGATAGCCAAGCCCGATGCGACCGAAACAGAATTGAGAGAAGCTGCAACGGCAGCACAGCTCAATGAAATGCTCGAACGTTTGCCAGACGGCTGGGACACCAAAGTAGGTGAAGGCGGAATGCAACTTTCGGGAGGGGAACGCCAAAGGGTATCCATTGCAAGGGCATTTCTAAAAAACGCACGTATTGTCTTAATTGATGAGGCATCCTCTGCATTGGACCCTGAAAATGAGAAAGCGATCAGTCTAGCGATCTCCAATCTCACAAACAACCCCGAAAGAACAGTTATTGTCATTGCACACCGTTCAAATATTCTGAAATACGTAAATCAAATCATTGTATTGGACAAGGGCCAGGTTGCCGAATTTGGGAGCCCAGAAGAACTTCTAAAGAAAAACGGAATGTTCGCCCATCTTTATAAGCAATTTGAAGAATCCCGGAATTGGGATATTAACATTAAAAGTTGATATTTAAATTCCCCTTTGCCAAGTTTGGGAAAGTATGTCAAGGATATAAATTTTGATTAGGTAATGGCAAGGCAAGGTACAAGGAAAAGAAACGGACAATTATAAGTACAAATTTTATCGGATGACAAATCCATTAAATTGAAAATCTCCAAAGCTGATGTTGCCATGTTCATTTTATTTCAATTGAATTCAAACAAATACTTAAATAAAGCTTATGAACTATCCTACCTAGTTTACTGCCAATGAAATTATATGAACCTTATAACCTTTGACTAACTCTATCCAAATTGGAATTCATTGGCTATTATCAGTGAACAAAAAAATTCAACATACAATAACTTCATTTGAAGAATCAATAAATACTATTGAGAATGAAGCGGTTGATATACTACAAAAAGCTGAGGAATGTGTCAAAAAAAGTAAAATAGCGCTTGAAGCATTAAATCGCTATATCACTACAAACCCATTTAAAGACATTGAAAGTGAAATTTACTTTTTTAAACACCAAAAACCCAAGATTTTCAGTAGGCTCATTTATTATTCTAAGCTTTTTGGTATTGAAGGCAAGCGGCCTAGAGGAAGCAATAAATCCCAAGTTAAATACTTGAATGGTCATATTGAAAAACTTCAAGTTTATTTCAATGACAACCTAGAATTCTATCATTATTATAGAAGAGGAGCCACCTCTCTAGATGAGCAATATTTTTTAAGAGGAAAAGCAGATATTCGCCTGTATCCCGACACCTTTCACTTTTATTTAGATAAACAATTCTCAACAAGCCATGATGCTACGGTTGCCACTATCTTGGCATACGATATGCTCATTATTCATTTAAAAAAACAAATAGACAAACTTGACAATAATGGTATGGAAATGATAAGCCCACCACAACCAATACACTCCTCCAAGCTTTTCTGGACAGGAAGTAAAACAGACCTCATTGAACTCATTTATGCACTTGATAGTAGCGGTGTCATCAACAGTGGAACTGCAGATATCAAAGAAATTGCTGTAGTATGCGAGTTGGTCTTTAATATTGATTTGGGCAACTATTACCACACTTTCATTGAGATACGTTCTCGAAAATCCAATAGCACCAAGTTCATCGATAAAATGAAAGAGACCCTGACAAAAAGAATGGAAGAATCCAATGAGTGATTTTCCCAACCTAACCCCAAGTTGGGTGTTTTAACAATGAGGTCATTTTACATTTTATTTGATGGTTTTTGATAGGGCAACTATTTGTTGAACAGACAAATAAGCCCTATTTCCTTTAAAAAATATTTCCAAAAAATCATTCCCAAGGTGGGTTCAACTATTGAAAAATATCCACCAAAGCCCATCAATTTTGTAAAACGAAAGTCAAATCAGAAGAGAGGCCATCAAATTAGGTGACAGTAAGGCGATGGTCTCTTTTATTTAAATCGTTTTTACAAATGGCAGCAACAATCATTACCACTGAAGACCTTCGGGAATTCAAAATGGAATTACTCGACGACATCAAGCAACTTCTTAACAACCAGTCCGGGCATACTTTCAAAAAATGGCTGAAATCCCCAGAGGTAAAAGAGCTTTTGGGAATCTCTTCCGGCACCTTACAGAATTTAAGAATCAATGGCACATTGCCCTATACCAAGGTGGGCGGTGTACTCTATTACGATTACGAGGAGATTATGAACGTGATGGAAAAGAACAAAATCCACAACAAAGTCTAACGGCTCTTTGGAACAAATAAACTACATCAAGCACCTAAACGCCGTGTTCCTGCAATTCTCCAAGGACGGCCGTTTAAACCCCACGCACATCAGCCTGTACGTGGCCCTGTTCCAGTTATGGAACAATTACCACTTCCCCGATAATTTCCATATCAACCGGGAAGAAGTGATGCAGTTTTCAAAAATTGGTTCAAAGACTACCTACCACCGTTGCATAAAAGAGCTGCACTATTGGAAATACCTGTTATACGAGCCTTCCCACAATCCCTTTCACGGGAGCAAAATCAAGATGTTCAATTTTGGGACAAGTGATGGACAAGTACTGTACCCAAGCCCTACCAATATCGGGACAAGCAATGGACAAGCGGTGGTACCTATAAACAAACATATACAAACTGGAAAAAACAATACAAACGGGAATAAACTTGACCGGCCCAAAAATGAAAATGAGGTCATCGAATTTTTTCTAAAAGAAAATTGGCCGGAACTGGAGGCCAAAAAATTTTACAACCATTATCAGGGCATCGGTTGGAAAGTAGGCGGCAAAACAAAAATCATCGATTGGCAGGCCACAGCTCGCAATTGGATGCTAAAAGCCGACGAGCTCAAAACGGAAAAAACGATGGTTGCGGTTGGCCAAAACACGGACAACCTAAAGACGGGTTCCAATAAAAATTATAGTGAACCCCTATGAGTTCCCATAAACCACATATCATCATCGAGGGCAGCGTTCAATATACCTTGGGAACTTTTAGGAACAATGAAATCATTTACGATTTTGATAAAATGCTCGTTTACCTCAATGCCAAGGGGAAATTGCTCTTTGGCAAAAAATTCAGGATTTATGAAGAGGACCGCAATATACTTTTTAAGCTGTGCAATTATTACATCAAGGACGAGGCGAACTGCAAAAAACTCGGCATTGATATCCATAAGGGCATTTTGCTCTCCGGTCCCGTGGGTTGTGGGAAAACCAGTCTGATGAAACTATTGCGCCATATTGTGCCCCACCGTAAACCTTATGAAGTCATCCCTACCCGGAACATTGCCTTTGCCTTTAACAATATCGGCTATAAAATCATTGAAGATTATGGGGATAAAAAATTCTACTGTTTTGACGATTTGGGCGTAGAACCCACTGGACGGCATTTTGGGAAGGACTGCAATGTCTTGGGTGAAATATTGTTGTCCCGTTACGAACTGTTCCTGAACCATAACATCCAGACCCATGCCACCACCAACCTTAATGCACAGGAACTGGAGGAACGTTATGGGAATCGGGTACGCTCACGAATGCGGCAAATATTCAACTTGATTAGTTTTGATATGAAGTCCAAAGACAAAAGGCGTTGAACATTCACGAGCACCTTTAAATAACAATCAGGACGACACGAGCTAATTGTTCAATTTGGTGGCTTTTGATAAAGGGAGTGGAGATAAGAGGAAGTGATTCTTTATTCTTCCCAAATAATACTAAGAGCCTTGTCCTTGTATGTAATGCAATGTTCAAAGAACTTTCTTTGTATATCGCCGTCCTTTACATAGTTGAAAATATCAACCGCCCATATTTCTTCTTTTTTAAATAAATTGTCGGTAATATTTTTAAAATACTCCCCCATTACGGTATTAGGAGCTACCTTGTTTTCGTACAATAAGTATTGATAAGGGAATTGTTCACTACAATATTTCCAGCATATTTTGCCATTTTCCCCGTAGATGATCATTATATCGTGATTCCCAATATCAGCAAATCTAAATGCACAGGCAGTTCTGCTAACGCTATATTCATCTTTCAAAAAGTCTATTAATTCAATACTAAACTTTTTGCGATAAAAGTCTTTTGAAAACCTTTCTTGGGGCATCAACAAACAAGATGCAAAAAAATCTGCTTCCCGTTCTATCTGATTAAACTGCTTTTGATTTGTTCTTGATGGATGCGGTTTCAACAATCCCTTTTTCAATCCAATTCTATGGGAGTCTATGTAGTAGTGTCCAAGCTCGTGGGCCAATGTGAACCGTCCTCTTGCGGAATCGGGCCTGTTTCCCAGATCTGTATTTATGTGAATATAGAACTTTCCGCTATCATAGAAAGTCATTCCATCAAAAGTGTCCTTGCCATAACTATCATAAAATACGGACAATCCTTCATCTTCTAAAATCCTGTCAAGTGGTGTAGCCTTCTCTTGGTACTCCAATGCAATATTTTCAGCCAGTTCCTTTATGTCTGGTCTATTCCGAATCACTAGAATCTTGGTTGTGCTTTTTTCGCATTTTATCTATGATGTGCTGCGGCAAGTCTTTGTTTCCTTTTCTGGCAACCATTCTTAGGCTTTCTATTTCGTCATCAACATCATTTTCAAACATTGTTAGGATTTTTGGTTCTCTATGAAATGTACCCTTAATTATCGCAATTGGATCAATTGATTTTTCATCCAGTTTATAGTCATAATCTTCATATAATCTATTGAATCTATCAAGCTCAAGTTCATTACTGGGAAAGAGGAAACCTGTTGAACCTAACCAACTGTCCAATTGAGCAATCTCGATTAGTTCTATTTTCTTAGGCTTGGCCATTCAAAATGTTTAAATAGTTCGTAACGTGTCTGTGTGCATCTCCGTAGTAGGTGTTCACGGACTTTTGAGTTAAAGAAAGTTTTTCTCTCAACAATTTAGTGATTGATCTTGGGACCTTTTTACCTTCCTTTTGGTAGGCCCTATAGGTAAAATAAATAATACGGTGTTTATCGGATAATTGAGTAAGGGCTCTTTCTATGGTGTTTAGTTTTGCACTAACTATTCTCTTCGCCTCAGGATCTGGGATATCGAACTTATCCAATAATTCATCAGCGTTAGAGACCAAGCTTAAATCTTCTTCCTCGGTTGGCTCGGCACAACTATTCTGTTCACCATATTTTATTATTTGCGTGTATAAAATTCGATACATCCATAGAAGTATCCCTTTGTCCAAATCTTTGGCCTTGGATTTCTCCTTATCAAAGGTGGGGTACCTCCATACCCTAGCAAAAGTACAGTTCGCTATTTCCAAAGCAACCACTTCACTATATCCATATTTATTGCAATAAATCTCAGACTTGCGTTTTAAATCCTTACCAAAACGATAGCAGAATTGTACAAAAGCCAATTGGGCTTCAGCAGGAAATTCTTCTTTAAAAGAAATGTACTCTAGCAGTTCAACGCTAGGCATTTTCTCGAAATCTATGTCTTGTTTCGTATCAGTATTCATCTATATACCAAAACGGATATATCTATTAAGGTATATGAGTGGACGGCACTCACAAAACCTTGGTTTAACAAATAAAGTGCTAGTAAATAATTAATGGGGAGGTTCAAATATAACGAAAATCCCTTCCATTTTAAAAATTAGATTATGGCAAAAGATTCATCGGGTAAAAAATTCAACAGAATCCCGGAACACAAAAGAAAAGTAGGCGGTAAAACCATAACCGTCAAAGAACACATTAGAAGCAACAGGAAAGACAGTAAGGGATAGTAAAGAGCGGAACTCCACAGCTCTAAATGGAGATTGTTTAACCTAAAAATTCATTTTATGAATAGTTTTAATTTCTCCAAAGGAGAGCTAAGTATATGTCATAAAGGCAATTGTGTCAGTGCGCATGGCGATTTTGCAAAAGCTATCATCTTTGGCCTTGCAACTCTTATTGTTATAAGTGGCATAGTCTCAATGTTAGAGCAATCTGACTAGAGGACTGATTATGGTAGCTCCAGTATTGGAGTTACCATAATTAAGATAAATCTGTCAATATGACATAGTTAGCGAAAATTAAAGATTGGCGCAAATATTGAAATCAAAATGTTAAGAAAACACTAAAAGATTATGAGATTAGACAACAATAGCCTCCGTCCTTTTATTGACAAAATAAGGTTACATAAAGACAATATGGGAAAATACAGGGATCAAATTGATAACCTGAAAAAAAAATTAGAGGACAAAATCAAAAATGATGACAGCAACGGATTGAGGGTTACAAAGTTCCTTTTGGCTGGCTCATGGAAAAAACATACAATCCTGCGACCAACAGGAGATAATCCAATAGATATTGATTTGGTACTATATGTTACCGGTGACGATAACATCCAGAATGACTTAAAGAAATTGCATGACTTTATTGTTGAGTACTTAAAAGAAATATATCCACAAAAGGATATAATGCGAGATGTAGATGCCAAAGGAAATACAAAATCTATTAAAATAAGATTTTCTGGTTCGGGACTGGAAGTAGATATAGTGCCTGTGGTTCCTATTGAAAGCCCTAAAAATTATGTTTGGCAACCACAAAGAGGTGGTGGCGGAAAGTATATCACAAGTGTAGAAAACCATCTTGAATTTTCAAACGGGCTCCGCAAGGATAACCCTTCTTACACATCAATTGTAAGGGCTTTGAAATGGTGGAAGAACTATAAAGAACTAAAGCCTTATGACGATGAACCAGGCATTTCTTCATTTTCAATTGAATTGATTGTAGCTTATTTGGATACCACTCAAGGTGTGGAAACAGGTATTGAAGAAGGTATTATAAGATTTTTTCAATTCTTAAGCGAATCAAGTTTTCCCGAAATTTCATTTGACCATGCTATTAACAGTATCCCTTACTACGATACACCCATATACGTAGCGGACGATACCAATAACGAAAATAACTCCGCGAAAAAAATAGATGACAATAAATGGGCAGAAATTATTGAGGAAGCCGAGGATGCCTTCGATTCCCTTAACCTAGCTCAATCAAGAAATAATGAAGGCGCAACTATAGATGAATGGAAGCGTGTTTTTGGTCCAACTTTTAGCTTAAATTAATTATGTATAACACACAGACAAATACAAATACTTATACGGTAGTCGATATCAGAAAAACTTTTGAAAGTTGTGAGGCTGATATTCGCACCATAGCTAGAAGAACCGGCAAATGGTCTACCGACTATGTTGACAAGATAATGCACGATATTATAAAATTGGCAGAGAACAAATATCTCGATAAGGTGTCTATTGCACTTAAAAGAAGGTCAGATGACTATACAATACGTGCGGCAAAGTTTAAAATAAATGAGGATGGTAACAAATCAGATAGTGATAGGGCCGGACGCAATAATGACTGGCAGAACATTGATGATACTTATTTGACCGTATATCTTTCTTACACCAACAGATGGCGAACATTATCTAGTCAACAACAAAAAGAGTTTTATGATAACAACGACTTCAAGATTGGATGGGTAACCACATCTGATGATACAACATTCTCCCATTTAACCTCTAGCAACGCACAGTTATATGCTAGCAAAGGCTATGAACTTCAAAAAACCAACTACAAATAATGGCTGCAATTTTTGACAATACAATTGAACTTCCCAACAAAGAGGTTCAAGCACAAACGGAATCTCTTATTGGGTTTGAAAATAAGTTTAAACGCATATACAATAATCTAAAGTTGCTTTTAGACCAAGATAGTCTTACGGAATGGAGTAAAAAACACCATAAAACCGAGCTACCTATTATAAAACAATTGAAAGAAAAGTACCCATTAATTATTCTCGCAGGAGATGCTGGTACGGGAAAAACCATTTCCGCTGTTTCTATCGCGGATAAGATGACTAGGGAGTTAAAAAAAGAAGGGTTTTTCTTAAAATTGAGCACCCGCGTAAGAGGTGAAGGATTGCATGGCGAAATGGGAAAACTAGTAAATGATGCCTTTTCAGAATTAAAATCTCAGGCGGGCAAAAGACGTTTTGCTTTCCTATTAATTGATGAAGCTGATGCTATCGCAACTACTCGTGGAACAAATCAAATGCATCAGGAAGAAAAGGCCGCTGTAAATACTTTGATACAGAAAATTGATGAAATTAGGGAGTTAAATGGACGGGCAATAATTTTTATGTCAACTAATAGACTGCACTTTATTGATGAAGCTATTCTACGTAGGGCAGCCGTTATATTAGAATTTGAAAGGCCTACCCTTGAAGAATGTAAAGAATTGTACGCTCAAAGTCTATATGGAATGAGTTTTACTGAGAAAGAACTTGATGAGTTGGCCTTGATGTCGGCTACTAATGGAGAATCTGGTTTAGGCTATTCTTTTTCCGATATCCGACTGAAGGTTTTGCCGGAGGCCATTGCAAATGCATATCCTAATCAACCTTTATCTTTTTCAATCTTAAAGGAAACCATTAAATCTATTAAACCAAGCCCAGCGATAAAATGATCCGAAAAATACTTCAAGCGATACTATTCATGGGAATACTTATATACGGGTATTTCTTTTTGTCAGGCTCTGATTTACAACCAGAATTTATTGGAGCCGGAATAATTGGGCTATTTGGTTTATTTGCATTACTTCTTGAAACAATTATAACCAATCACAAAAGGTTATGGTTAACTATTTACAGCAAGTGGTTAGGTCTTAGAGGTCAAAGAATCAGATTTTCCATGTCATATTTGTACCGTATAAAAGTAGATGATAAATACCTATTGGTCAAAAACAACAATTTTTCCCATTATCAATTGGTTGGAGGTAAATACAAGGTACTTGAGGGGACAAGATCTTTCTTGCAAAAAGAGTTTGATGCAATCGATGATCCCAAATTGCCAAATAAAGATTTAATGAAAGATGATTTTGCATTGTTTATTCCAGCCGGAAAGGCAATTAAGTTTTTGGATTGGTTCAATAAAGGTGAAGACCGTGAAATTAGTCATTGGAGAGAGTTTTATGAGGAATTGATTGAGGGCAAGGCAAAATTGTTAGACAAGGAAAAATTCCCATATGTTAATTATAATTTTAAAGGAAAAGTAACAACACCAATAAAAAGAACTCCTGGTTGGAATTGTTACGAAATTTTGCAGTATGATATTTTGGATATTGTGCCAACTCCCGAACAAAGACAAGAGCTTAAAAAATTGCAAGAAAAAGGAGATACAAAATATTACAAATGGGCAGATGCGGAACTGATTCAATGTTTGGGTCACGACAACAGAACAAAAAAACAAGAGTACAATATTGGTATTCACACGAAATGGGCTTTGAATATGAAATGGAGTAAAGAATGAGGGATACTATTAAAACAACTGTAGAATTCAGAAACCCATACCATATAGAACCACCTGGATCTCTTAAGGAAATATTATCGCACCCAGTCATTAATGGGGAGTCCTTGGAGTTAGCCATTTTCCAAGAACATAGATATGCCTTCTTTTTTTGGAATAAATGGGTTCGCGATAGAAGCTTAGCAGATCCACCATGCCTTGTTTCCTTGGATTGGCATCAGGATTTATGCTTCCCCTGTGAAACTGAAAAAAAGTGGCTTAATGCCCTAGATTTATCTAGTGATGCGGACGTTTCAGTTTTTTCATGGGCTAAACTTGCTGGGAACAATGATGGACATATTCTATGTGCAGCATATTTAAATCTTATTGGAAATGTTTATGTGCACTGTAGACAAGGAACGTTTAAGCAGGACTGGGAAGACGAAGAACTTATAGATAAGTTCGGAAACCCACATATAATAAGAAAGTTTGAGAAATATGAAGAACTTGAAGCCAGTATGTTACAATCAAATGAAGAAAAAGTATTTTTTGATATTGATTTGGACTTCTTTGTGCTTGATAGTGGTCTGCATAACGGCACCTTTGACTTTACATATATTGAAGATGAAAGTATTCAAAAAATGCTTCATTATGAAAGACCACTCATGAAATGGATTTTTAACAGGTTGCAAGGTTTTACCATCGCCACCGAACCAGAACACTGTGGGGGTCTTTTAAAGAGCAATAAATTCCTCAGTGTGATAAACAGGTTATATTTTGAGCCGGAATTATTTTCTCCTGATTGTAATTGGAAATGGAAGTCAAAAAAACCTAGATAAGATATTTTTTGCCCAAACGATGACTCCTGAAAGAACAATGGTAAACACATTCCTCAAGTTCTTTACAATCTCAATAAGAAAATCTTTCATAACCGTATATTTAAATAGTTATACAATCCCATCAAAACAGCCAATGCCATAGCCCTGATGTTTTTTGGCTTCAAATAATAATCAGCTTCATCGGCATGGGTCATAAATCCCATTTCAACAAGTACGGACGGACAGTACCCTATAGTTTCCCGGAGTACCTGAAAATTGGCAAACTTCACACCTCGTTCCTTAAAACCCAGATTTCCCGTACTTTCCTTTAAAATAGAAAGACCTGTGGCAATTGATGCCTTGATATGGTTTTCTCCATCTGCGGAAGTATGGACATACACCTCTATTCCCTGCGAAGTCCTGAAAGAGGCATTACAGTGCAACGACACAAACACATCCGCTTTGAGCGCCCTGGCCAACCGACCCCTATCCTTTAGGGAAATCAAGGTATCGGTATATCTGGTCGAGTAGATAGTAAACCTATCAGCAAAAAGGGTCTTGTTAAGTGCTACAATTTCTTTAGCGACATTCAAAACCACATCTTTTTCCAATACATCATTTACACCTATTGCACCGGAATCGGTTCCACCATGTCCAGGGTCAATCACAATTATCTTTTCCTGACCAAAAATCATACAACAATGAAGTGCCAAAAACAGAAAACTGACGTTTTTGAAGCCCAGCCCCTTCCAAAATTTTAGAGTTATCAACATAGGTCCTTCAAATTTCCATACGATTTGATGCCAATTCGCATCAAACAAAAACAATCGGATTTAAAATTTATTTTATTCACAAATAACTGAATATCAATTATTTGAATTACAATATACAGTATTTTTCAAATATCAAAATCAAGTAAATTTTAAATCGATTTCATTATGAAAAAATCATTGTATGTAACCATTCTTTTGCTGTTCATTTCAAGTACGACTTTTGCCCAAATCGGGGGCATCGAAGATTCCGTCAACGATGTTTCCGATACCATCCGTGCCATTTTCCCAATTATTCTGGGAGTTATATTCCTTATCGGCTTCCTTTTCAATGCTGGACATTTCTTCGGTGAAAATGCCGATTTGAAAAAAGGAATCACACGGGTACTGGTCTTTGTACTGATTGCCGGAGCCGTAGTAGGCATCTTTACTTACCTAATCGGAATCGTTGTTTAATGAAACGGTTCGAAGTCTATAAAAACATACGCAAGCGAGCTGTGATTATGGGGTTGCCCATATCCCTGTTCACCTTGATGATGACATCCGTTATTGGCTCTTTATTGTTCATCATCTTTTCGTTCAGTTTTGTGGTCATCGTTTCCGTGTTCCTATGGAACGGGGCATTATATACGGTGCTGACCCACCTTACCTAAAACCCTGCTTTGATGCACATCAAAAAGGTATTTCCACAAACTATCAGCAATAAAAAAGGCAGTCGCTTGAATTATGAAAAAGATTAACCTATCAGCATACCATCCCATTTTGGACATCCAGGGCCATATCATTTTTGCCAACAATGGCAACGTGGTTTTGGGCTATCAGGTTCACAACCCTGAAATCTATTCCCTTTCGGAAAAAGATTTTGAGGACATGCACGGTTCGTGGTTCCAGGCGTTCAAGTCATTGCCCGTGGCCACGGTCATCCACAAACAGGACATTTACCGCAAAAGGCGTTATACGGCGAACAAGTTGCCCAACGATACTTTCCTTCAAAAAGCGACCCACGATTATTTTAAAGGGCGGGATTACCTAAAACATAGTTGCTACCTGTTCTTTGTCCTTCCGTACAACAAGGCATTGAACGCCGCCAAGTTTACCAACCCGTTCCGTAAGGTCGAAAAGGGCATCCATAAACAGATGGACCATACAGTAAAGGAATTCATCGCTTCGGTGAACGATGCCGTTTCCTTTGTCAACAATAGCCGAAGGGTGTCCCTTACACCATTAAAAGAGAACGAAATCCTCGAACTGACCGACGCCTACTTTAACGGGTTCAATGAAGGTTTTGATACCGATATTCAATTAAAGCCTGCCCGCCGTGGTGGGAAATCCAATATCGAAATCGGCGACCATCACTTTGATGTTTTGGCTATCAATAGCGAACTGTGCTTTGGCGATGTGGTGCAGAGTAGCAAGACCAACGATAGGTTCACTTCGGACGATTTTACATTCCATCAGGGATTTATCGATGGATTGGGACTGGACCTCAATGAAAACCATATCGTCAACCAAATCATTTATCTGGATGACAAACACAAATGGCGAAAACTGCTCGACAAGAAAATCGAGGAACTGAAGAAGAGTTCCAATTTCGGCACGCAGAACAAGGTCATCCTAAAGAAAATCGAGGACATAGTTGCCAAGATAAACGAGGACGACAGTTCAAGAATCATCAGAGGCCATCTCAACATCATTTTTTGGGATAAGGATGAAGCACAGTTAGAAAGAATCGCTTCTAAAATAAAAACCGAGTTCAAGGAAATGGACATCATACCGTACTACCCCAAAGGCGAGGAACGGAAAAACTATTTTTCAAACTCCTATTGCTGTTTTACTTCGAACTTTTCCAATGAGGATTTGTATGTCACAGACCTAAAGCATGCACTTTGCCTGTATATCAATAATACCAACTATCAGTCGGATGCTACAGGAGTCATCTTTAATGACAGGCAACATAACATTCCCGTGCTAAAGGATGTATGGGACGAAAAGAAGAAACGTATCAAGGCCCGGAACTTTGCCATTTTCGCCCCAACGGGCGAGGGCAAATCCTTTTTGGCCAACAACATCTTACGCCAATATTTTGAAAGTGGTGTCCGTCTGGTGGTGATTGACTTGGGAGGCTCGTATGCCAAGTTCGCCAAGCTCTATCCCGATAAGCACATCATTTTGCGGTACGAACAAGGAAAAAATCTGGGCATCAACCCTTTTTACATCTCCGATGATAAGGATTTGACACCTGAACGTTTGGAGGATTTGGCCATTTTCATTTTGGAGCTGTTGGCCTCGGGAAAGGCAACCACAAAAGCCGAGGAAGTGGCCGTTAAAAAAGTATTACGGTACTATTATCTAAAAAATAGGAATAGCACCCATTCCCTTGAAAACCTGTATCGGTTCGTTGATGCGAAAAAGGACAGCCTTTTGGAAGAGCTGCACATCCAGGAACAGCATTTCAATATCTATGATTTTCTGCACATCCTTTCGGAATATGTTGATGATGGGTTGTATAGCTTCCTTTTCAACGTCAGCGAGGACCAGACCTATAAAATCGAGGACAAACGCTTGATTGTCTTTGAACTGGACGAAGTGAAGGACAATAAGGAAATCCTCTCGGTGATGCTCAAGCTTATCAAGTCGGCCATCCAACGCACCATTTGGAGGAACAAGGCCGAAAAAGGCATTATCCTTTTTGATGAGTTTGCCAAACAATTGAAGTTCGGCAACGTATTGGAAAGCGTGGAGTTTTACTATCAGGCCATCCGGAAACAGAACGGTGCCATCGGGATTATTCTTCAATCCATCAACCAACTGCCCAACAATTCCACATCGGCAAGCATCCTTGAAAATACCCAGGTCATTTATAGTCTACGTAATGAAAAAGGCTATGCCGAGTTGAAAAACAGATTGAATCTTTCCAATCACGACCTGAACCAGTTAAAATCCATTCGGAACAATCTTACTGGAACACGAAAATATACCGAAATGTTCATCAAAATAGGAAAGGAAAGCAACATTTTCCGATTGGAGGTGCCACCCGAGGTTTTTGCCGCCTACCTCACCGATGGACAGGAAAACGAGTCCATAATGGCCATTTATAGAGAAACAAACGATATGGAAACGGCCATTGGCCGCTTCTTACAATAATCACAATAATAATCACTTTAAAACACAAACAAATGAAGTACAAAATCAAAAAAATAATCTTATCCGCAACGTTGCTCATACTTGTGAGTGCCACTGGCACCCGTGCCACGGCCCAAGGAATGCCCGTATATGACAACACCAACTTTATTTCCTTTATGAAATCGTTGGTCGAATCTGCAAAACAGACCAGCAACCTGATGCAGACCGTCAAGTTTCTCAAACAGCAAAAGGAGAACATCGATAAGGTCAACAATGTCATCAAACAGCTCAAAGCGGTTCAGGAACTGGCAAAGAACAACCAACGACTTTTCAATGTGGTACAGGACGATTTAAGGGACATCCTGAACTCCCCGTTCATCAAGCCCGATGAAGTTACCCGTATATCGGATTCCTTCGACGCCATCATCCAGAACTCAATGGCGAGTATGGAATATATCGACAAAATTCTGTCGAGCGACAACCTGAAAATGACGGATGCCGAACGTGCGGCGGTCCTCAAGGAAAAGGAATTGGAGTCCAAGGAAATGGTAGCCGAAATCGAGGCGAAGACCAGACGGTATCGGGAGATTATCGCCTTTCGTGAAATGCAGCACAAAATCAATAACCGCGAAACCAATTATTGATGTCGGGTATTTTTTTGGGTATAGGACTGGAATATGTGGACACTATTTTCCAGACCATAAAGAATAGTGACTTCTCGCAATATACCATTGGGGGCATGAAGGCCCTTGCGGTACTGTTCTTTTTGGTCAATATCCTGAAAAAATACAACGAGGGCGTAGCGAACAACGAGGGCTATACCTGGGGATTGACCCCTGCGGAACTGGCGAAGAACTTTGCAGTGGTCATTCTGGTCATATTTTCTACACAGGTATTGGGCGTTTTCGATGCCATTTTGGTGGCCATTGAGACCCGATACCGGGACACGGCTCCGGCACTCCTCCCGTTGCAGTTGCAGGATATCGACATCGAACAGGATGTGGGTGCCCTGGAAGCCGCCAAAAAGGCAATGGCCATGCTATATGAAGCCCTAGTCACGCCTTTGTACGGGATGAAGATGCTGGCCTTTATCATCGGGGTGTTCCTTTGGCTGTTGGATTTGTTCATCTATCCCCTGTTTCTGGCGGAGCGGTTTTTCCTATTGGGAATCATGCAGGCGTTTTTCCCGTTGGTCATCAGTTTGGCCGTGTTTGAAAAGTTCAGGTCGCTGGCGTACAATTTCTTCAAGCTGTATGCCGGGGTGTATATGTTGGTACCGGCCTTCTTTTTGGTCAACGTATTCGTGAACAACCTTTACACTGAAATCAACACCAATTTTTGGAGCAATCTGTTCGGAACGGATTGGGGAAGCAGCTTTTTTGCCCCGTTGCTGCAACTGGGCTCCATCGGGTTCATCGTATTCCTGAAGTTTAAACTGTACCGTAAGGCCATCTCGTTCACCCTTAAACTTTTCAGTGGTGGATAAGTGCCTAAGGCACATTAGGTAAATGAAAATTAATTACTATATGAAAACACCTTATAAAAACATATACGACGTCCTAAAGGTGAACCGCTTTATTGTATTGACGGTCGTTATCGGGGCCGTACTGACCTGCATCGTTTCCGTACTGATGGTCATCAAATTACATAAGAAAACTGTGGGCAGTGCCTTTATGGTCAATTCGGACGGTAGCGTGATTCCCTTGAAATTGGTCTCCCAACGGGAAAATCTGAACGTGGAGGCCTTGGCACATTTGGAACTGTTCCATACCTATTTCTACAACATCGATGCGAGCAATTATGAAAGGAATCTGGAAAAGGCATTGTGGTTGGGGAACAGTTCGGTGGATGCCCTGTACCGCCAAAAAAAGGCCGATGGGGTCTACAACCGTTTGTTGCAGTATTCATTGGTGCAAAAAGTGTTGAGTATCGAATCCAAAGTGGATATCGAAAACGAACCCCACAAGTTTGAGACCAGGACCGTTTTTGAAATCAATCGGGGTTCCGTAACCGATACCTACGAGCTTATCACAACGGGGAACCTTATCAAGGTGGATAGGAACTTTCCGAACAATACCCACGGATTGCTGATTACCAATTTTTTTGAAAGCAGCTTACGAAAAATCAATGATGAACAATAAAATTCAGATAATATGAAAGTAGAAAAAAACAAAATCATCTTTTCCATTGTATTGGTATGCATCCTGCTTTTTATAGGTAGCTATGCCATGCTGGTATTGGGCGGGGATGAAGAACCGACTTTGGAAAACAACCAAGTTCCCGTGCCGGAACTGGAGGACGACCAAAAGCAGTACGATTCCAAATTGGATGCCCTGAACGATTTAAAAGAAGTTAGGGAAACCAACGCACCAAGTATCTATGATGAACGGCTGTTGGATTCCACGGGCGTTTATGACCCGGATTTGTTGGACAAGGAAAAGATGAGATTGGTGGACAGTATCTACCAACAAGGGCAGATAAAATATTCGGAACAATCTTATGAAAATATCAATCCGAGGTACAGGCCATCGAAACCGACTATTGAGAAGAAAAAGGACACTATCGATGTCATTCATGAACAGGAAACCGAAGTCGAGGTCAAAGAACGTGCTTTGGAGCACCAGCTCTTTTTTGCTTCCCATCCCATTGAGAATGACGATTTGAGCGCAAAAAATACGGACACGTTCATACACGTCCGTGTGGATGGCACGCAGACCGTCAAGAACAATTATCGCCTACAGATGCGGCTCCTAAAGGATGCCACCATTTACGGGCAGCGTTATTCGAGGAATACGCCCATTTATGGATTTGTCAGTTTTAAGCCCAATCGGGCCATTATCGATATTGAAAACATAGACCATCGACCCGTAAAATTAAGGGCACATGATTATCAGGACGGTAGCGAAGGAATTTATGTAGAGAACAGTTTCAGGGCGGAAGTTACCAATGAAATTGTCGGGGATATGGTGGACGATATCAACATTGCCGGAGTACCACAAGTAAGCGGGTTCAAGAAGATTTTCCAGCGAAACCACCGCAATGTTAAAGTGACGATTACCAATAACTATAAGCTCATTTTAAAAATATCCAAGAACAAATTTCAAGGAAAGCCCATGATGGGCAATTATTAAATATCAATCTTATGAAAACTTTTATCACTTTACTGTTATTGACTTTTACAATCTCGATACAGGCACAGAGACCACTCGATACCATTTATGCCAATGACCAAAAGAACGTTGCTTTGTTCTTTCCCAAACCTATTCGACAGGGTATTACGGGAGCTTCCAATTTTGTGTTTACCTACAATCGTGAAAAGGAACAGTATTTTGGGCTGTTACAAGCAAAACAGGGAACCGAAAGCAATCTTTTGGCCGTTACCAGTAACGGGAAGGTGTATTCCTATATCTTAAAATATTCCGACAAACTTCCCAAACTGAACTACTTCATCGGTGGGGATGAAAGCATCGGCAATGAAATTCCCGCACTAGAAATGCCCAAAACCAAAAACACCGCTACAAACAAGGATAGAACCGCTTATTTTCAAAGGGCAAGCGAATATTTGCTCAGATCCAGTTCTGAAACCATTGCCACAAAACGCAAAAAAGGAATCCGGTTACAGTTGCAGAAAATGGCCTATGACGCTTCCGAGGTATATCTGGTCATTGAGGTCAAGAACCGATCGGTAATCGATTTTGAAATCGACTATCTCAATGTGTACCGGACCAACGGCAATAACAAACGGAAAGCCTCTTACCAGCGGTTAAAACAAGAGGTTGTTTACAAACATAAAATGTCATATTCCATTATCAATGGGCAGAGCCAACGTTTCGTGTATGTACTCCCAAAGTTTGTTTTGGGCGATAACGAAAAACTGATGCTGGAGCTGAAGGAACTGAACGGGAGCAGAAGAGTTGAATTATCCTGGAAAAAGTAAAATCCTAAAACAACGGCATGCATCTTGCAATAAAATGTAAACAATTTTGTTTATATTTGTAATATGATTGCGTATGCAGAAAAATATAAAGGAATGCACCCCGGCTGGGTACTGAAAAGAGAACTAAAAAAGCGTTCCCTTAAGCAACGCCCTTTTGCCCTGTCCATTGGGGAACATCCCCAGACCCTGAACGCCATTACCAAGGAGAGACGTGACCTAAATACCGCATTGGCCCTTAAGATCGAGGATAAACTAGGGTTGGGGGAAGGTAGTTTGGTTCTCTTACAGGCATTTTATGATATCAAGAAAGAGAAAGAGGGTCAGAACGCAAGGACGCCTGATTTTTCGATTTTGCGAAAATCCCTTTTCTGGGATACGGATATCGAAAAAATCGATTGGCAAGGGCAATATAAAGCGGTTATCCGCCGTGTTCTAGAACGTGGCAATGCCCAGGAGAAAAAGGAGATTTCCCGATTTTATGGTGCAAAAAAGGTTGCTGCCGTTGCCAATTCCATAAACGCAACCTTTGCTTCACGCTAGATTAAATCGACCAAAGTGCTCTATTACAATACCATAAACAATCTACTCAAAGATAGCCTTGTCAAATTAATGGGCGCGAAGGAGTTTGAAGGTTTTCGCTTGGTAGGAGGAACCTCCCTCAGTCTTCAAATCGGACACAGGGAATCCGTGGATATTGACCTTTTCAGTGATACCCCCTATGGCTCTATCGATTTTAAGGGCATCGATACCTATTTGGACAAAGAGTTTCCATATGTGGATGATATCCGTGAATTGTTTCCAGGAATGGGAAAATCATATCTCATTGGAAACGATAGAGATAACGCTATAAAGTTGGATGTATTCCATACCGATGATTTCATCACGCCTGTAAAAATCGAGGACGGAATCCGAAAGGCCGCCGTTGAAGAAATAATTGCCATGAAATTGGACGTGGTACAACGGGAAGGACGGAAAAAAGATTTTTGGGACCTGCACGAACTGCTTTCAGGTTATGGCGTTGGGGAGATGCTGCAATGGCACGAAAGACGATATCCCTATGGCCATGATAAATCGTTGATATTACAGAATTTCATCAATTTCGAAAGGGCTGATGAGGACTTTGACCCCATTTGCCTACGAGGAAAATATTGGGAGTTTGTCAAGGAGGATATCAAGGAAACCATCGAAGCATTTGACAAAGGAAATACCTGAAATTCCTACCAAGTAACCCATCATTTCATTAAGGACCTTTTTTTCTAATAAATATTGTTCCAAATCTGAACCAATCCGTTACATTTGTTATGTGAAAGTCCATATTTCACACGACGATGTCCTATAGGATGTCCTATTTCAAATATTGGATTATAAGATT
Source organism: Arenibacter flavimaris (assembly GCF_030291335.1). Taxonomy (NCBI): domain Bacteria; kingdom Pseudomonadati; phylum Bacteroidota; class Flavobacteriia; order Flavobacteriales; family Flavobacteriaceae; genus Arenibacter; species Arenibacter flavimaris. Next base: position 5,502 of record NZ_JASWIM010000004.1, on the reverse strand, counting down.
CTGGAATATAGTGGGTTATGGTATAGGTTTCATCTCTGCCACGATTCGAACCGTTTAATTCTAATTTGAGACATCAAATTCTTATTACTCCTTACCAATCACTACTGCACCATAAAATCCTCCGACCATCAGTTTTGCTACTATATGTCATTAAAGGATAAACACCAAAACGAGGTTTGTCTTAAAGCAAAACAGCAATATAAATCTTTCAACCAGGGCATCTGTTTATTTGACCATGTTCCTGCGGAAGTTCAAAAACCTTCCACTCCAAGACTTCCCGGGCGAACCGCTGCGCCGGTCCGCATCCGGGACCTTTCCGTTCCATATTTTTGAACCCCCTCGCACCGCGCAAAAACCCAAGCGGCGAAAAAACCGTTTGCCTTTTCCCTCCCTGCCCACAAAAAGCTTAGATATTTCCTGAATTCCGTAATTTTTTTGATACCATTTAAGACCATTTAAATTCGTCGATTGCTCTTAAATGGTCCCTATTGTCCTTATGTGGTTTTATGTTATAAAATATTGATTATTAGATTGTTATAATTCATTATGATATGTTATATTTATCCACGTAGGTGGATAGCAAGTTATGTTTTAAGCATCTTAAAACGCCTACTTCTTACGAAGTGAAAAACGATAAAATCGATTTAAAAAATGGTTGGAAACAAAGGCGGCAGAAAACAGTTGGGGGACAAGAAAGGGGAGCATGCCATAACGCTTCGTTTCAATGGCAGGGAACTGGAAAAGGTAAAGGCCATCCTGCAGTCCTATAACCTCGATTTTGGGAAAAGGGGAACCGTTGGCCCATTCCTAAGAAAGCTTATCCTTAATAGGGAAACCATAAAGGGGAAACGGATACCCGATAGTATTTCGAACCTCAGTTACCAATTGAACAGGATAGGCACCAACATCAACCAACTGGTCAAGGTGGCCAACTACAAGAACAGGCGAAGCCCAAATTCAAACTTGGACAGGGAGATGCAAAAGGCCAGCGAACTGATGCTGGAACTCATGGAGACCATCAACACCAAAGATCAAGAATGATAGCAAGGATTCTATATCGGAACAGCGTTCAGGGAGTATTGAACTATGTATTGGGCAAGGCCGAAAGCACGATACTCGGCTTCCAGAACACTTATTCTGATACGGACACCAATACGGAGTTTTTTGGAAGGGTCCTCTACTATCTCGGCAACCGGCACGATTCAGAAAAACGGTATGTACATGCCACTATCAATCTTCCCCGTGGCGAACAATTGGACGACAAGGACTTTTTTGAACTTTCCAAAGCTTACATGGAACATATGGGCTATGGGGAACAGCCCTTTATTGTAGTACGCCACTGTGATACCAAGCACGAGCATGTCCATATCGTATCGACCACCATAAAGGAGGATTGTCTGCAGATAAATCTTAACAACGATTTCAGAAGGAACGTGGCCACCTAGAAATACCTAGAAAAGCAGTTCGGGCTCTCCTCGTCGCCCGATACGAAACAGACCAAGGAACTCCCGATATATGGAATGCCCCAATTCAAGAACGAGGACATCAACGGGGTCAGGTTCTATTTGCAGGACATTGTTAGCAACACTTTGCAAAAGTACAAGGTGAGGAGCTTTAAAGAACTTTCCGAATTTCTGAGGCCCCACCACATTCAGCTAAGGACCGTAAATCACAATGGTAGGATAGGCGTATCGTTCGGCATCGAAGTAAAGGACGGCTACAGGTCGAGATTTATCAACGGTTATACCGTCCACTCACAATTGAGCGGTCCAAAACTGCAAAAGGTCTTTGAGCTCAACCAAAAATCCAAGTTATTGCCCATGGTCAAAAAACGGCTGGAAAAACAACTGCGTACCACTTTTGGACTTTTCAGGACCATCGGCCCCGAACACCTTCCCGATATCCTGAGATCCCATCAAAAATTGGATTGTAGGCTAAACTATGACGGACAGGGAAAAGCAGTGGATTTCTCGATATATGACAAATCGGGATATGTCCTCAATAGCAAAGAAATGGAGAAGGATATAGGAATCCTAGAAAACCCGGCACTGTTCGAAAGTGAATATATCCAGATGTATGCGGAAAGCGTTCAGCTGCAATTGGAGCTCCAGCGGTGCATCAAGGAAGCTTATCGGAACACCTATCAAGATTCAAGGAGCAGTGCCCTTTTCTCGGAACATATCGATAGGATGCCCCTAAAGTCCATAGTAACGGAAATGGCCAAATCGGAACGCTTTAGGTTTCTCAGGAAATATCTAAATACCGACAACCGAAACCTGGGCGATCTGATACAAGCGCAATTCGAAATTACAAAGGACAAGCTTTATACTCCGGAATCGATAAGGGAGGAACGGGAATTGCAAACAAAAGCGGGACTGATAAAACAGGCGATCTACAAACAACTGTTGGAACCTACCAAGCAAAGGGAAGTCCTTTTTGAATTTATTCCCAGCCTGGGTACCATATATGACAACGGTAACCTTACCTATGCGAATTCTAACCGGCACAAGGCTGAGCTGAATATGGGCCCAATACCGATGCCAAACCAAATCGATTTTTATGTATCCCCCGGCTTTATAAAGGAAAACGAAAAAGTATTGGACGGAATTCTGAACGACAAAACGGCAAAGGAAATCAAATTAAATCCGACCGCGATATTCCTGCCGTTGATGTTTCCGAACCTCTACCATGCCATGACCCCAACATACAGGCAACAGTTTGAACATCTGAGCATATCTTCCTGCCACAAATTTGCTGAGCGAATGCACGTACCCTTCGAAAAATCCCCGAACGACTATATCCAGTTTTTCAATGCCAAAGGATTTTATTTTGAGAAACAGGGAGAGAAAATATGCATCGGTTCTATATATTCCAAGTACCCGGTAAAAGTTTTTATAGCACCAAAAACACAAGCTTATCTGGAATCATCGAACGACCTAAATAGGATATTGAATAATCAAGCAGAAACTTTGGCTGATATCAGAACCGATGGGCAGGACAATTTGAAAGGCCTCTGGTCTGCACATCTAATGGAGCGGGGGCAATATAAGAAGGCCGCCTATTTGTATATTTTGGAGGGAGTTACACCGAACCTCCCATTACAGTTATTGGAACATCACATGGAGAACGGATTCAAGGAAGCCCTGGTTGCCGTTACCAAAAAACGGATCGATGCCGAACAGAGCCGACTCCTTCGACGAGGAATCTATGCCCTGGGCAATCTGTTGGCAAGCAAAAATTTTAAAGAGGAAGAAGTTTTCAACGGATTTAAGGATGAGCTGACGGATTATTCCAAGCACAAGGGCAGGGGGTTTTCGATGTAGACTTCAAAAAAGCCGTTATATAATAGGTATTGGCACAACACTATGGGTACTTTTATTGTGGTTAGGGAAAGAATTAAAATTGACGACCACCTTCCTATAACCATCGTTAACTTGTCAAAAGTTTGAAAAATCCGTAAATTGGTATTCTAACTTCAATGGCTTTGAGCAAGAAAATACTTCATACAAATCAATTGAATCCTATTACTTTCTGGGACCTCGATCTGAATTTATTGGATATGATAAAAGACAATGATTTTATTATTGCAAGGGGCTTGGAGCGTGGTTCTGATGCGGAAATATGGAATATTGAATCCGTATACTCCCAACAAGAAATCATTGCCGCATTGGAAAGCACCAATTGGGTTTCCAAAAAAGTATTGAATTTTTATAAAACCATTTCAATATGAAGGAGGTTTAGTATCATTCTGAAAGTTTCTTATAAATCTCATCCTGATATGTATCAATTTTGCTTTTCCTAAGACCGGAAAGATATGCCTGTGTTGTGCTTATGCGCCTATGTCCCATCATCTGGGAAATGGCGGTAAGAGGGATGCCGATATCGTCCGCTCCCGATGCGAATGTGTGGCGTGCGGCATAGCTGGTTACGTTTTCTTCGATACCTGCCATTTTCGCAAGTTCCTTAAGATTCTTATTGTACCGTTTTCTCGCCCATGTTACTTTATTGTATTGATCTACTGGATTTCCATCCGGGATGATATCCAACAAATAATCCGATTTTCGCTTGTCCTTGGAAAAGTAGTCCAATATGGGAATAAGTTGGTCATGGATTTTGATATTGAAAGGTTCTTCAGTCTTTTGGCGGGCATATTGGATGCGACCGTCCACGATATTGGAAAGCTTCAACCGTGCCAGATCGACAAACGACATACCATTGAGTAAAAAGCTCATCATGAAGATATTCTTGTCCCGAAACAAGGCGGTGCCCTCATCTAGTTCCAGTTCGGATATCTTACGGATAGCAGAAAGAGTAAGTGCTTTTTTTTGCGGCTTTCCATTTCTTATGGTGTAGTCGTCAAAGGCATATCCTTCCTTGTCCGCAATGCCAGCTTTTATAGCTTTGCGGTTGATTGCCCTAACTGTGCGGAGATATACACTAATACCACCTAATTTGTTGCCTTTGGCCAAGTAATGCCGTTCAAAACGGTTCAAAAAATCAAGGTTCAGCTCGTCAAAAGTAAAATCCCGATTTTTCCTAAAATTTTTAACTGCGTTCAGGGTGTGCTGGTAGACTCGTGCATTGCCAACACGCTTGGCCTGTTTTAATTCTTTGATCTGATTATCGGTGAACTGGAAGAACGTAATTTTGTTCGTTGATTGTGTGATATGATTTCGGACTTCGGAAATACTCATGTATTTTAGCTTTCCATGGTCATCCAATCGGGTAAGGATGTCGACCATATGTGCCATCTTTTTCTGGAGTAGGTTGTTTAATCTCCCTGGGGATTCAGTTCCTTTGAATGAAGGTTTGATTTTTAGTTTATTATCGTCCCAGTCGGTAACCTCAATTTGGTGTCCCGTTGCAATGCTCGTACTCTTACGATTATGGGTAAGCCGAAATATGAGCGGATACGTTTTAGTATTTTTACGTCGGGTGTCCAATGAAATTTTAATATATGTTTTCATCCATCTTGTTTTTCATTGCACGCAGATTGCACGCATAAAGTGATAAAGTATGGTTTAAAATGCAATTAAATATACAAAAAAGCTCTGAAAACCCGCTATTTTAGGTTATATTAGTACATATAACACCAAATCATACCTGCCTGTCACGCAGGGGGTCGCGGGTTCGAGTCCCGTCCGGACCGCTAAAAGCCTTCAACAAAAGTTGAAGGCTTTTTTGTTACCCAACCGGGAACTAGGGGGTCATGACCATTGTTGCGTTTAGGAAAAAATTGTAATTATTTTTAAACGCTGTGTTATAGCACGTTAATTTGTCAAATCTTTAGAGGTAGCTAATGCAATCACTCTACCACTGTTACCTACGGCATTATAAAAATGGTAAACAACGCCATTCCATTTTATTACCCAGGGTTTATGGGATCAAGTCCGAAATCTGGGTTTTTACCATTTTAAGAATATAATTTAATCAAGCGATATAAGAAGTATTCCGTATTCCTGACTCCCCTAAATTGTGATCTAAAAGCCTTTACTTTGGCAT
>NZ_JASWIM010000039.1:0-50290 GCF_030291335.1 Arenibacter flavimaris | reverse complement strand
TGTTTTATCGTTATTTTAAACTTTGAATTCCGCCCATAGCGGATAATGGTCCGATATGAGCCAAGAAAGGCTGTTTTTGGTCAATCCACGATTTTGAAGTGCTATTGGAACAAAATCATAGTTACCACCGTTCAGGAATTCCATTGAAAGCTTTGGCCCGTTCGGCGGGCCATCGAACCAAGCAATTTGATCATAGTACTTGGTTTGGTCAAAAATCGATCTCGTCACTTCCTTTTTCTGAAGCTGAGGGGGCACGTATAATCCTTCCGATAAGAACGTTTTGTCCAAAAGATCCCCGCGTTCATCTATATTGAAATCTCCCAGGGCAATCAGGTCATGATGATAGGCATTCATGTCATTCGCCCAGCTTGATAACCATTTCGCGATTCCCTTTAACTCTTGGATACGGCTTTTTGGACTGTCACCGTATAAAATATGCAAGGTCACCAAAATAAAAGTGTGCTTACCAGATTGAAAACTTACAGCGTAAGGAGATCGAACGAACTGTTTCGCCATTGCGCCATCATCGATGTCGTCCTCCCATTCTTCCGGGACAACCAATTCTCCGGCAAGTCCAGACATTTGGACTCTTCTGGTGTCGAACAGGTAGGCCATGCGCTCCCCGTTACCAACCTTGCCCTTGTTAACATCCGTAAGTATTAAGGACCAATTATGGCCAAGTATTTTGAGTGTATCCCGTAAGGCCCTGATATTGTCCTTGACCTCTTGGACCGCGATCACATCGAACCTTTTGATAATCTCGGCAATGCAGAGAATGGAATGAAGATCACGCTTGGGAGTATCATTTTCATCCGAATCCCATTTTCGGGTCAAATTACCGAAGGCTCGAATATTCCATGAGGCGATCAATAAATTTTGGTCAAGTTTTTTTGGTGGAATCTTTGATTCCAGATCTGATCGTAATAGATCAAGATTTTCTAAGACCTCAATGGGCGGAATGTCGGTTATGGAGTTCATTATTTAAATTTAAGCTATTTTCACGCTTATCACTCAGCTAATCATTGCAAACTCCTTAATATTTGAAAATCCATTATTTGAACTTTATTATGGTTGGATTATAATTTTAGAAAGGCATAATTTTAATAGATTTATTTTAATTTACCCATTTCAGAAGAACTCGAAACGGTCTTTGCCCTTCCTTTAACCATGGTCTCGGAGACAAATACAATCTGACCTTTTTTATTAACAAATTTTTCTGACCGAAGGAGCCTAAAATGACCCTTTCTAAAATGTGGCCTTTTTGAGAGTTTTGAACCTTCACTTTCTTTGATTTTGTCAGATAACTGTAATGAAAAATTCCTTGCTGACAAATCTTCACTTCTTTCCAACAAATTCTTTGGAACTCCATCATCAACACATTCAGGGAAGCAACTCATGTAAGCTATTGTATTGATTACAAGTCTAAAAATTTTTGAGTGGATTAATGAAATTTCATCATTTTTATTGTTAACATCAACATAAAACTTATCTGACATTTTCCCCCCATTTTCTCCAAGTGAATAGTATAGTTCAAGGCTACCATCTTCTTCAATACTTAATGAAAAGGCATATCCCTCAGATTCATATGGGACGTGCAAAGCAAATTGATATACTACATGATTAATCTGTTTGTTAGAATATAAATGAAATACACTTCGGTTTTGACCATTTTCGTAAAGGAAGCGTTTGATTCCATCCAAATCGGACAAAGTTGTACTTTCCAGGAAGTCCCGTAATTCTTTGTCAACGAAGAAAATATGTAGCAACTCTCCTTTAGAATCGACTCTCCACAATTCCCAACCTGATACTATCAACTGTTTCGAGGCATGCGTTTCGTGGGCAGTTACTGGGCTGTTTAAAATGTTATTTCTCAGCACCTCAAATATTTGGTCATCTGTAAAACTTGGAGTGAACTGCTTTTGCTTCCTATAAAGGTTATCCCAAAAATGCTTAAGAGGTCTGCTGTAATATACTTTTCTGGCCATGTCGATTTTCTTGGAAGAGTTAAGCAATTATCTATTACTTTTTTTGGATATGTAAAATGCTTCCTTAAATACCCAAATTGGAATTATATCCTTTATTTAAACTTTGATCTTAGTTATTTACTTAGTAATTATTGGTTATGGTGTTTTTCAATGGTTTAAGGGCATTTATACAAACGTCAATGATTCCATTCATGGCATGGAATACGCTTTTAGAACCATTGAAATTAATGAGTGAGTTCATTTTATCCAACTTTAAGCTTTCTCCTCCCTTAATATCTTCAATATGTATTCCTCCATATTTATTTGCGCAAATCTTTATAACATCTAAGACAGTAAATTGTTTTTCGTTATGGGATAGTAATTGGTATTTAAAAAAATCATCTTTGCTTAAAAATTCAACAAAATTTGATGATTTATCAGGCGATATAAATACCATGGCACTGAGATTATTCCATTTAGTTCCATCCGAATCAATATGGGCAAAATCCAACTTATATCGTTTTACGACTTTGAATTTAATTTTTAGTTTATATTTCCTATTTACTTGAGCAACCAGTGGATTAGAATCAACTAGTAATTGTCTGATTAATCCAGATGCTTTCAAAAAATCGTACTCAGTCTTTCTATTAAATCTTTCTTCTAGTTCAATAACAGTATTAACAAATAGCTTTTCTTTTTCTGTCATATAATCAATTCTGAAAATCGTTTATTTAGACCTTGACCGGTTATAATTATCAATTAATGCTTCCGACACGATTTGGGCCTTTTCATCGCTTAAACTATCAAAAGTAATTTTTTGAGTGGTTGTAAATTCTTTTAGCAGCTTACCAACATCCTCAGCGGTCAGAAAACCATTCTCGCATAAGTTGCTCAATATATCGCTATATCTATGTGACCTAAAACCATCTTCTAACATATCCTTTATTTAAACTTTACTTTTTATAAATATGGTTTGCCAAAACAGAATTCGTTTTCATAAAATACTTTTTAATCAAATCAATGAAGGACGTTAAAAATAAAATCTCTTCAATATAAATTGTTTGATTTAATAATTTCACCCCAGATTTCCTTTCGATAAATTTACCTAAATCAGTATCAATTTTTTTTAGAGTACCCGTATTATGAGCTATGGCATTTCTAAGTATCTGGTATTTTTTAATCTCAGACCACTCTGTGTTTGAATTTTCAAGGTTAACACCTACTACCTTGGTCAAATAGTTCCGACATAATTCAATGTCACTTCCTCCAGCCAAATCTTTGACGCGAAGGGAGCTCCCTATTCTATTTCCAACAATCATACATAACTCTTGGTAGTGAGATTCGAACATAGAATATATAACCAGAAAAATAGAATTATTCAATAGCTTGGGGAATTCCCCATAATTTAATACCTCATTTTCGTAAATATCATAGGCATCAGGAACATTTAAATCATGTCCGTACTTTTTTTCCCATTCCTCAAATTTTGTTTTAATCTCGTCTCCTTTCCTCCTTATCATAACTTCGGATTCTTCTAGATAAGAAATAATAGGGTCAAACTTGAAATCCAACATAACTTCATCGGCATGAAAAAGCCATAGTTTAGAATCCCCCATCTTATTTATTCGTGCCATCGTTTATTTGAACTTCCTTAAAGTTAATTATTTTGAAAAAAATAAAGTTCTAAAATAGGGAAGCTTACATTTAATTAGACTTTGGTTTTAATTGTTTTGAAAAATCAACATTGGGATACATATAAGTACCTCCAGAGCATTTTCCTTTACTACAATTAATTACTTCTGCAAACGTTCCTTTTTCATTCCAAGCATAAAGATATCCTTCACCCTCTTTTAATGTTCCTTTATCTTGAATTTGCCCTTTTGAATTATAATTTGATAATACAGTCCAGGGAAGTCCATCTTTATAAATGCGTTTAGACCATAATTTTCCATTTGGATAATAAAACGTATATTCTCCATTAAATTTTGGAGCCAATTCTAGTGTTTCAACAATTTGAAATGAAGGTACTATAGCGGCGAAATTCCCTGGGGTATTTGAGGCTAAATTTCCGTGAACTAGACCTATTACAGTTGGAGCTATTCCTACTTTCTCGCCTTGAATATTCATTTGTTTATCGATTTTACGAATTTCTAATACGGGGCCACCACTAAACCCTCCAATACTTGGGTCGTCAGTTAGAATGAATGGATTAATAACACCATTGTCAAATCGGTTAAAATATACAATATCACTTGCACTACGGGTATTTCGAGTAATTGGGCTAATGGATAAAGGAGTAACGCCTAAACCCAAAGGATAACCCATAATAGTTAGGTCATTAAAACGATTTGGTGCTTTGATAGATTCTTCTAAATATTCGTAATTAAACATAGCTATATCTTTAACCACATTATCATATATTCCTAAATGTAAAATAGCTACGTCTGCGGTAGGGTGTCTAACCCAATTCAATTTTTTTAAATGATGTTTAGTTGGTGTTAAATCTTGAATTGTAATTTCCTTTTTTTGTCCATCAGTTCCTAAATATTTTATTTTGCTTGTGCTTTTTAAGAACCTGGCAACATGTTCTGCAGTAATTAAATAAACATCAATACCCCTGAGTAGAAAAAAACCTGTCCCCAACGCAGGAACTTTCTTTTCAAGAATTTTTTCGGTCCATGGTTTGCGATACAAAACCTCATATTGTTCACCGTTTATTTGTACAGTCTCTATAGCTTCATCAGATAAATACAAAATAGTGCTGAAATAGTCTCTTAATTCATCATCATTATTAGAGTATTGAGAAAATACACTCTGATAGGAGATAAGCACAACGATTATAGTAATATATTTTTTCATTGAGTATCGTTTATTTAGACTTTATGTTTCAGGATTACTTCACCCCAATTTAGATTTTTTTATTTGCAAGCATGCCTAAGGGTTTGGGCTCTGGAAAATCGCATGGGACTTCAATTTCCTGTTCGGGCAATAATCCACCACCAATTTTATCAATCCTTGTACATTCTTCCTCTTTTGTGCAACCAACTAATGCTAGAATAACAAAGCTTATTATGCCTTGAGCAACCTTATATCTCATGTTCTTGATAATCCTTTATTTGAACTTATAATTCTAGTCTTTAGTTTTTACCAAATCCTCAGGGTTAGTCTTTTTATAACCGAATTTTAAGGTTTCAAGATTTTTCAAAGTATCTGGAAATTGTTCTGTTAATTCCAATATTCTTGATGCTCTTAAAATTAGAAAATCGTATTTGTCTTCAGAAAGTACCTTACCCTCTTTTTGTAATTCCATAAGGGTATTACAAAAGCCATCAAACAAAGCTTCTACCTCCGTTATATTAACAATTAAGTTGGTCAATTGTATTTGCTCTAGCTTTGTTAAATAAAGAAGATGCTCCACGCTAATACTTTTTAAGTCATGCAATTCGTCCTTTGTATAATATGGTGCCTGGTCGACTATGGAGCCTACTGATAAAAGGTTTTTGGTATATTTATCTAGCCAAGCTCTACTACTCTTTATTTGTATCAATTGTATATTAACTAGGGTAACTATGAATGATTTTAATCTATCTCTTAAAACATAGTAGGTAACTAATTTAATAAGTCCCCATGAGAGGAAAGCTCCAACTGCTGCACCTATAATAGTACCAATCAGTGTATTTTCAATTACATCCATCGTTTAATTATACTTTATATTTCGGTATTACACCACCCCAATTTAGGAATCCTTTATTTAAACTTTGTTTTTTCAATTTCGCCTTATAACTAAGTCTACAAGCTTCTCAAACATTTCCTTTTTCACTTCTATTTCACTGTTACCGAATTGGTCTGGCTTTCTATTAGCAATTACATCTCCCAAAAAAAATTCATTATTTTCTCTTTCGACTTTAACTACAAAAATACAATGTCCTGACCAACTCCTATGAAAGAAAATTGATTCATTAATCGTGTAGACAAACCATTTGTCATCCATGTCAGATGGCTTAATTCCCTTTTCTAACTTAGAGTATTCATCGAATAATAACTTCCGACCAGAAAAAAAACTTTCTTTTTCATCGGGCATTGGCTCATGTCTCCAGTCACAAGGTTTTGTCATCGTTTATTTGAACTTTTCATCAATCTAAAAATGTAATATGACTATGAGATAACTCTTCTAACTTACCACCTGGAAACTCAATCAACGCATTTGAAATTTGAGAAGTGTCATCATCAACATCAACCACTTTAATTACCCAATGATGGAATTTACCTATTCTATGTCCAACTGAAACTGACCGCAACTCTTCGTTTTTCATGTGTATATTTGTATCGTTTATTTAAACTTAGATTCTTCTAACTGGTATCTATCCGCCAATTCATTCAATTTATGAACTATTGGAATAAATGTTTTAGATATTATTACAAACTTACCATTAAACCAAATTTTGAATGCATTATATCCTTCAAGTGTTTTGCCATAAGATATCTTAGCTTCAACCGTTTCGTATTGATCAATGAAGACAAAGGTTTTGCCATTTTTTAATTCTAACTCGGACATATTTTCTATCGTTTTATTGCGCATTGATAATTTTGGATTGATGTCTGTAAGCATATTATCGTTTATTAAAACTTTCGTAACAATAACAACTGACTTTTTTAGTTTTTACCAATCATCTTTTTGGGAAAGTTTGATAAGCTGGGATAAATTATCTTCTAATATAGGTAAGTCCTTGGACTTAAAGCGTTTTCTAAATTCACCATTTGCATTAAGGGCATATTTCTCAATGGCTTCTATACTTCCTTCGTCGAACACGCCTACACTGGTCTGACTTTTCAACACGTTTGGGGCATCAGTGTCTTTTGCAAACAAAAGGAGTTTTGAAATGTGTCCCATATTAGTTAATAGTTCTGTTGGCTAAAAGATAGCTCTTTTGGTATTTTAGCATTTGATTATGCGCTAGCTTTTTTGAAATGGTCTATAATAACTAAATATAAACCATTAATGCCTTATATTTCATTTATATATGTAATTGAATTATTGTATAATAACTATTTTGAATCATAGCCTGCTGGAAAAACCAAAAGCATACAGCCTAAAGGTGTGCCTAGCTCTAAACATGAAAAAAAATTGGCCGAAAATAAAAAATTACTTCAGGCCCTATATCTAGGCATACAGGATAAGGGAATAGAAAACAACGATACCAAATGAAGATAACCTATAGCACTAAAGATCTGGATGCGGTCGATGATTCAATGTTCATCAAACCTGCCATTCTCGAAAGTGAATTGGGTATGCCTCTGGAAAAACTTGACCCCAATACTTTTGAGCTCCTGACCTACTTTACCATTACCCAATGTATTAGATATGAAAAACACTGGAATGGATTTGAGGACATCCAATTATTGGGTGGAGTCAAGGACCATGGTATGGACTGTGTTTTTAAAAAGGACGGAAACAATACCGGGCTTATTCAGTGCAAACACAGTAGCATCAGCACCCCCTTTGGAAAAACAATGGCGGCCAAGGAAATTCTAAAGTTTTTGCTATACAGTATCAACAAACCGTCACTGATTCCGGACATGGATAATTTTACCTACTATCTATTCGCTTCTGCTGGTCTCCATCCCGATACTAAAATTCTACTTGAAGATTTCAATACCAAAATTACAACAGAGCCTTCCTTGAAGAAATGGGTAAATGATGTAATTGCCCAACACGCCTCCCTAAAAAACTTAATAGATTACAATAGAGTCAAGGAAAAACTTTATCCATTGCTTGAGAAAATTAAGCTGCGTAACCTACCTAGGGAAGACATTGAACTATTATTATCGTATTCCTATAACATCAACTTGCTAAAGAAGTTTTTTTCAGTTCGAAGTGTAATCGACGTAGCAGGCATGTCCGATTTATTGGATAAAAAGCTTCGTCCAACACTTTCTTATGAGGAAGCACATACCTTAGCATTATCGGCCTCCTCCGACCTGAACGATGTGCATGCGCATTTTGGCACCCAGTCCTCCACTCACTTGGACCGGCCAGAAACCCAACAGATCTTCAATTGGGTGTTATCCGATTTGCAACTCAAACAAAAAGGGCTAGCAGTACTTGAAGCTAATGCAGGGCTTGGGAAAACGGTTATCTTCCGGGATGTATGTCAATTGTTACTTAAAAATGATATTCCAGTTCTTGCCATTAAAGCAGATCGGTACTATGCGGAAAATCGAGTAAGCTTAGAGGAGAAATTGTTTCAAAAGAAGGACGTTGCCATCAAAGATGTAGTATCCGCCCTAAAAGAAAACCACCACAAAATAGTGGTACTTATCGATCAATTGGATGCCCTATCCCAAACCTTAAGCACCCATCGGGATTTCTTACTGACCTACAACCGGCTTATTTCGGATTTGGTGCGTATGCCGGGTGTACGTGTATTGATTAGTGTACGAACCTTTGACTTGAATTATGATGCCGATTTAAGTACATACAAATCCACCGTCTATAAGAACTTTGTCCTTGGTACCTTACCGAAGGATTCTGTGCGTAAAATCTTGGCGGAATACGACATCAAGAGTCCAAGTGACACCTTTTTGGATTTGTTGGGGACACCCAATCACTTAAACACTTTTTGTAAACTTTCAGCAACAGCTTCCGACCACACCGATCAGTTAAAGAGTCTTAACGACCTCCACAACGCACTTTGGAACGATCTTATGGTAATGGCCAATAAACGAAGCTTACAGCTAAAAAAACTATTGTATAGGGTTGCCCAAACCATGTACGAGCGGGAACGAATCACCGTCCCTAACCTCTTTAGGGATGAATTCAACAACGAACTTGACTTTTTGGGAAGTAAAGATATTCTCTTGGAGGATACCTCGGGGCTCCATTTCTTTCATCAAACCTTTTACGACTTTATTTTTGCCAAACAGTTCGTTGAACGTGGTGCATCCCTGATGTCTTATTTACAACAGCATGGCCAAAGCCTTTATGTACGGCCGGTCGTAAAGATGGTCGTCGAATATCTCCGCTTGTATAACCCGAAGCTTTATATCCATACCTTGAAGCAGATCGTTTCCAAATCCAAATATCGGTTTCATATCAAGTTATTGATGATCAATTCCCTAGGTTTGGTCGATACACCTTCGGACATGGAAAAAAAGTTTGTTTACAAAGTCATTTTGAGGAAATTGAACTATTTGGATGCCTTTTTATGTGCCGTTCGTTCTAGGGGCTGGATGATGTTTTTGATGGAAAGAAAGATACTGCATGATAATCTCTTTCCAAAACCAACACTTCAACATAGACTCAGAAAAATTGCTTGCTCACTAGTTAAAAACACTACTTTTTTGGGGACATATAAAATTATAGGTTTTGACCAAGAACGAGGCTTACGCAGGAATTTGGTTTTGCGGGTACTACAAAATAACCGATTGGAGAGCTTGGACCTTGTCATCGATTATTTGAATCAACAAAGCAACTACGAAGATTCGACCAATCTCGTCCAGAATGTACTCATACAAATAGACCACTGGGAAAACAAGAACTTACTTTCCTTGTTCGATCAATACTTTCCATATAGGGACGAGAACCAAAAACGGCAAGATAATTTTTGGTTCTATCAGATTTTAGGGAAAATTGCAGAGCATCACCTTGCCTACTGCATTACCAAGCTAACCCCAATTGTTTTAACCCTTTTTTCTGAAAAGAGTCTGAATCTCAACTTAGGGCATGATTTGGACAAAATCATCAAACAACTTAATGGGAGCTATCCAAAAGAAACCTTTATTTTTTTGTTTGAATTAATGAAAATTATTATTGAGGACCAAAAAGAGGATATAACGACGAAAACAATAGATACACCATTGTACAAAGCATTGTATTTTTCAGATATACAACTGGTAAGTAGTGTCGCCGATAATGCTGATGAAGTTTTGTTTGGACTCCTAAAAGAGCATCTTGAAAAGTTGGCTGCCACGGATCCGGAAAATGCACTTCAATTTTATGAGAAAAACAAAGATTCCAACGCCATACCCATCTTAAAACTCTGTGCCCTGCTACTTGCTGCCAATCCAAGCTATTTTCATTCCCAAACCTTTGCATTTATTACATTGCTGCACTCTAAAAATGGGTTTAACGATTGGGACAATCAGTTTCAATTTCTCCTCCGCAAGCTTTTAGGAGCCACTTTTCCCCACTTTTTAAACGTGCAACAGAAAGAAACAATAGCGATACTATTCTCTATAAAACACCCACATGAGTTAAGCGTATTTACCGACAACGAGAAGAAAAATCACATTGTCAATTCCATAGGTAAAAAACAGTATCTATTTATCCATGCCATTCCACAAAATCATCTCCGCAAGCATCCTAAACTTTGGAGGCGATATCAGGAACTCAAAAGAAAATTTAACGAGATGCCGGACCGACCTATGGATCAAAGCAGGATGATTTCTTATGGCGTAGGCGGACCTCTTCAATCCAGTGCTTATACCAGTATGAATCTTGAAAATTGGAAAAAAAGTATGCGCAAATATGGAGATGATTATGTCCGAAAACGCACTGAGGACCCCACCCGTGGCGGAAAATTACAGCATGCCCAAGCTTTTAAGGTTCAGGTGGAAAAAAAACCAGCGCATTTTTACCCCCTTGTTCAGGAACTTTTTGCTTCGTCGGTCTATTCACAGGACTATTTGGTGTATGGACTATGGGGCCTTATTGAAGGGAAATTCAACCCTCCAAAGATATACCAACTCTATAAAGACCTTATTAAAGAAGGGGTTTCGCAGGAACATATAATGCTGAGTATTTGGTTCAACCAATACTTCATACAACACCAATTGATAGATAAAGCTGCATTGGATTATTTAAGTGACTTGGTTTTTAGCCATCCCGATCGCAAGGGGATTTTAAATCCGGAAAATCTTCTGATAGAGAGTCTTAACTCTGTTCGTAGTGCCGCCCTCATCAAAATCATGCAAACCACCCATACTTCTGAATTCTCAATCTTCATTTTCGAAATAGTTGAAGAAGCGTTAAAAGACAATTACCCTTCCATCCAAGCAGCAATTTTAGGCAATGTGGCCCATCTGAACCATTTCGATATGGACCGTGCATTTTCTATTTTTAACACAGCCATAAACACCGAAAACCCAGAACTCCTAAAGTGTTCGTTTGTCTCGGCTAGTTATTTCCTACATAGTTTCTTTGAACGCATGAAACCTTATTTGACGCGGACGTTGGCCTTTGAAGAACTCCATAAGGATAGTGTGGTTCTTATTACCAAATCATGGATATTTGAGTTGGGAGCGGAAGATAGTACTGTAGTGCTTTTGAACAAAGCTTTTGAAAGCGGTGAAAATGCAATTTGCGCCATACTCGATACGGCAGAAGATTATCTTTTCGATAATGGGGAACTGAATGCAAAATGTAATCAGCTCCTGTTTCGTTGCCTATCTTACAAAGGTGATGAAATCGCAAGCCGATTCTCTGGGCTAATATTACGAAAATTTAAGCCGGAAAACTTTTACTCAATATATCCTTTTTTACAATCCTATGTAGAAACAATGCATCCTGAAAAAGAACCCCGTTATTTTATACAGTATATAATTAGTAGCGCCAGAGTGTTTCCAATCGAATGTCTTGAGTTAATGAAAAAATCCCTTCATTTAGGTCATGGGGATGTTCAAAAAAGAGGGTTTCTTGACAAAGAACCTGTTCAGGCAGCTTTAGCCATTTATAGTGCCCTTAATATGGATCCTAAACGCCATAGAGAGGCATTGGAGCAGACATTGGATATGTTTGACCAACTACTTCTGAATAATCGTATCCGAGGCCATGCCTCCGCTGCAATAGCCTTATTATAATTATAGTCAGATGACATTATTTATCTAGGAATATTTTTGGTTTGTTGTACATGCTGGCGTATAGAGGTGTTTTACACATTTTGGGATACATAAGACATAACAGGTCATATATCCTTTTGTCAGCATAAATAGCAAAACGCGACTAATCTACATATTGTTCTTAACGCTTCCCTGTTTTAGTAACTCTTTACAATTCGCCTTTTGATTATGGTTTCTGGATTACAGTTAAACTACCAAAAAAGTACTTCAAAAATCGGAACTCTTTACAAAATCCGCTTTTTGTAAAGAGTCTTATTTCTTCTTTTTTAAATGTTTCTTGCAAAGTGCAGTTTCCAGTTCTTGTTCAGTATCCCAGAAAACGATACCACAATCCCTACAATTCCTTCTTCCCTGAATAGCTAGATATTTGTAAAGAGTAGGTTTAGATTTAATACCTACCAATTTCATTATATCTATGATAGGTAATTTATTCTCTTGATAATATGAAGCTGCCAACATCGCTTTCTGCTTAGCTTCTTTACCTAAACCCTTTTTACGACCCAATTGTATACCTCTCCTGCGAGCACTTTTAAGACCAGAAGTAGTGCGCTCGATTATGATATCTCGTTCCAATTGAGCAACAGCTCCAAAAAGTGTAATTATAAATTTACCATGGGCAGATGTCGTGTCTATGAAGGGGTCATTAATGCTTTTGAATCTAACTCCTAGACTTTCAAACTGATCTACTAATTTTAATAAATGTGAAATACTCCTCGCTATTCGATCTAGTTTCCAAACAATAACTGTATCTCCTTCTCTTAGTTTAGAAATCATCAAATCCAGATCATGGCGCTCGGCCTTGGCCCCAGAAGAAACATCTCGATAGATATTCCGCTCAGAAACTCCTTCTTTCAAAAGGGCATCAATCTGTAAATTGGGATTTTGGGTTTTAGTACTTACCCTTACGTAACCAAATAGAATAATGGTATAATTATACCTCTAAAATTAAACTAGAAAACTATACCGAAAAAATGAACTTACTAGGAGTTATTAACCAAGAAAAATAAAAGTTTAATAAAACGGTCGAATAAGCAAACATGTTACATATAGAGTAGTTTAAGGAATTATCTACAAAAGCTAGATTCAATTTACAAATTTATGCAGGCAGCTACTGTTTATTGCTGATTTCGGTTTATTGTAAATGAACAATTTAAAAAGTTTGAAAAGTCGTCGACCTTTGCTTACTATTCTTTTGGTAATTTAAGCCCCTTACACACCTCATTTAACAATTCACTAGGCTCTACATCGATTGCCAAAGCGATCAAATAAAGTTCATCCACGCGAAGTTTGGTAGATTCATTAGAACTTAATTGGGAAAGCCTTGCTTGGCTAATACCTGTGCGTCTTGAGACCATAGCTCGATTTACCGATTTCTTGGTTAAAAACAATCCTAATGAGGTCATATATCTTTTGAAATTGATTACATAAATATACTTTTCTTAATGAACACTTTAGAATTTCTATAATTTTGTTTGGATTTTTAATAGATTATCTATAGATTTGAATAGAAATTCTAAAGAATTATTAATAAATCTAACACATTTGACATTATGGGCCATGTAAGGAGTGAATCAGGACAAAACATAATTGATACACAATACGGAAATTACTTTGAAAATCAAGAACCATTTAAAGGATCCCATTTTGTTAAAGAGGGTACTTCTCAAGTGGAAAGACCGGGATTGGAGGAAATAAACTTCCTGGATAAAATTAGGGAATTAACCATGGAACATTTCCATACTTTGAAACGCTACCCCTCCAAAAAAGAACTCTATACCGTTAATCTTATAACAGAGGGTTACCTGGAAACTTCCTTTATGATTTCCAGTTTATTAAAGGTATGCATCACAGCATTGGATGCGGAACGTACCCCAAATAGAGTTGTTCCAGAACCCGACCAGAACATTAAAGAAGTTCTTGGATATGTACTTAATATGATACCCTATGAAGAAATGGAATTCCTTGATAAAATACGGCATGCGATACCGGATGAGGAGAAACACGGTTAACAGTTAAAAAAAAGTCCATGAAAACAAACAAGAAAAAACTCAAGTCCCTGAACGAGATTCATAAACTGCACCAAAATCTTATGAGCCTTTTAAAGCAGCAACCAGATAGTCCAACAAATTGCTACAAGGTTTCCTTTGAAGTTAAAGACAACAACGATCTGATGTTGAACATTGGTAGCCTACTCGAGGTATGTGTGTTTGCATTGGACGGCAACGGAATGCTCTTGTCTCCAAACAATCAAAATGTTGCCAAACATGACAGCGTGTGCAGGGTATTGGAATTGGTCCTAAATATGCTACCACATAGTCAAATGGATTTTATGGACTATGTGACCGAAAAGCTGAGCGGTTTAGAAAATGTCAAAACAAAATCATCTAAATAATCGAGAACTATGAACGCAAACGAAGAAAATTTGATCCATCGCTTAAGGTACCATGCCTTGGACCACCACCCTACCCTAAAGCCCCACTCCTTCTTTAAAAACAAGTTTGAGGTCAGTCTCTTTTACGTAGACAATCATGCAGACTTAGTTTTGACAGTTCGTGCCCTACTTTACTTGGCCATGAAGGCAATCGACCCTGAATTATGTGATGATATAAATAATGGATTCGAAAAGGAATATATTCGTCAGTCACTGACCATTGCCAATAGGTTATTACCACAAGGGGAAGAGGCACTATTGGATGACCTAAACCTTTTTTATAGGGAAGAGAATTTAAGGGAGGGATTGACATAATATTAAAACAAATGACCATGGGAACAAAAAAGAAAGATTTAAAAAGGTTGAAGGAATCGGCAAAACGCAAATTAACCACTTTACAGAACTCTGATATACACAAGAATAAATTTAAGCCATCCTTCCTGCAGTTTGATGGATACATGGATCTTTTTAGCACCATAGAATCCCTGATTAACGTTTGCGTTTTGGCCAGCCATGTGGAAGGGGATTTTAACGATCCCGGATTGGATATTCGAAAAACACTCGAATTAGCAAATCAACTCCTGCCTTATGATGAGGGAGAATTTTTGGATGAAGTCCATGCGTTATTGGTACAGATACCTTAAATCGAATATCCATTCGCACTGCATAATATCATTCAACAATCCATTCCATAAAAGGAATCGCGGCCAAATAAATCCAAATTACATTCAAGAGGAAAGTCTTTTTCTTGCGTTTTGAATTACTGAATTATGATTCTTTACACGACCGGCCTCACTACCCTTCCTACTACACTCCAAAGCTTGTTTTATTCCCAAAGCTTTGGACACCTCATTCACTTCAATTAAATGCACCCTTTTATATTTAATTTCTAAGATATTATTATCCATATTTCAGAAGGTCTTTCTATTCAACAAGATGATTAAAATATATCTGCTATCGCAGCAAATTTAAAAAAATAATGCCCGATATTTTATAACAATTATGACCTCATGTCGGTTTAGTGTACAACATTATACTCAAATAAAATCGCATAATTGTAATCGGAATAACTCTCCGAATTCCTTTTCAAATGAATTTGACGCAAATTTTTGTCATTTTACAGAGGTTCACAGGCCATTTGACGCAAATTTTAGAACCTCAAGAAGTGCATTCGTTTCAATAGAAATATGCATACCGATACAGCTTTACTGAAACCTGGGACTTAACCATGGTCTTAAAGGAGAGCCAGGCTAAGAGAAAAAAAAGGTATCAAGAAAAATGTCCGTTGACTTTAAAATATTTGATTGCATTGATCACTGGGGTCATATTATATCAATGTTTATAGGCATTAAAATACGTTTTGAACCAATTGACTAAAATTTATTAGTCTTTTCATAGTCAGGTCCTTTAAGATTAGAAAATATTAATAGGATATAATTTACAGTAAAAACATCAATAATTATAGGGGTTTCGAGCGGATTTACATTAAAAATAGGACAGTGCCCCAAATTTGACATGTAAATTTAGTTCTGAAAATCAGCACTTTATGAACCGTAACACCGCCCTGGCGTGTTACCCTCTTGCTTTACAATTTAAACTCACCCAGGTTCGTTTCAAAACGTAAACGCCCAAAAGGAAGGCCTACATTTCATAATAGATCAAAAACAAAACTATCATATTTTTTCCCCTATCGTTCCTTACTAAATATTCACTTTTTCGATACCCCCTCCCTATCGATTTAGGCTTATAGAGGATTTATAAAAGGAGCGAAGAACGAGCCCGGTTATGCAATCCGATTAAGACGAAATCGGACAACTTTGGTATCGGGAAAAAGAAGCGAAGAATCGCTTTTTCAATCTTGGAATAGGTTTATGATTTGAAAAAACCATCATTTTATTTGAGATCTTTTGCTTGATTTTGACGAGCACACAAATAACATAACTAAATCTAGGACAACTAGTGGGACAACTACTGGACAAGCGGTGGACAAGTAGTGGACAAGTAGTGGACAAGTAGTGGTACATATATATAAACTATATAAAACATAAATAAACAAAATAAAACTTATATAAAGGGGGCGTTTTTTCTCAAAAACGCCCATTGACCATCCAAGTTTAATTTCACTTTAAAAATTATACTTAAACATGGTCTTATTTTGAATTTTAAGCATGATTTTAGCGCATTTTACATAAGGAGAATAGTAGAAGATCATCTCATCAAAATTTAAGCCAATAGAAGTCTTAAAAATACACAAACATCTGATTAACAACACTTTAATTTCATTTGTTATCATATACTGTCATTTGGTATCTTTTAAAATTTTATACTAAATATGCTATTGAAAAAAAAAAAAAATGACCCCGGCAAAAACCAAAGCGGACTTAAGCCGTTTTCTTTTTCAAAAACGGCTTGTGTCCAAGACTTTTTTTTCGATGCGCTTTGACCGGAATAAAATGGAGGGCAATGGGCGGAGGTTATACTTAATCTCAGTTTATGAATTGTGAATCAGTCTCTTGTAAAATATATACCAATTCATAGAATCTATACACAAGTCTTCTGCTATGTAAAGAAAAATCGATTTTCTATACATAAAAAATTATCTTTGTATAGAAAACTTAAAAAACTATACATAATGGCCCAAGAGAAAGGTTTTGATTTAGCTGAGTTGCCATTGCCTTTTGACATAGAAAGTAAAGCGGTTCTGAAAAGTCTGCCTGCAGCACATGCTGCTTTGGCAGAGCTTAAAGGCCTAGCGTCAACCATCCCAAATCAATCTATCTTAATAAACACCTTGGGGCTTCAAGAGGCAAAGGATAGTTCTGCCATAGAAAATATTATCACCACACATGATGATCTTTATAAATCCGAATTAAATTTGGATGCTTTCAAGTCCATTGATGCTAAAGAAGTACAGAACTACATCGAAGCCCTAAAACATGGTTTTACTTTGATTTCCCAAAAAGGTGTATTAAATAATAGGATCATCCTGGAAATACAAGAAGTATTAGAAAAGAACAATGCTGGGTTTCGAAAATTACCTGGCACCGAACTAAAAAACAGTACAACGGGCGAAACCGTTTATACTCCTCCTCAAGATTCAAATGACATCCAAAGGCTTATGAAGAACCTTGAACAATTTATAAATGATAACGATTTAAGCAACTACGACCCATTGGTAAAAATGGCCATCATACATTTTCAGTTCGAAAGTATCCATCCATTCTATGATGGCAATGGTAGAACCGGAAGAATAATGAATATACTTTATCTTATTCTCAACAATTTACAAAGATTACCTATTCTATATTTAAGCAGTTATATCATTAAACACAAACCTGATTACTATAGATTACTACAAGAAGTAAGGGTAACGAACAATTGGGAAGAGTGGCTATTGTTTATGATTAAGGGGGTAGAAGAAACATCCAAAGACACAATAACCTTAATTGTAAAAATCAAAGACTTAATGTCTGAATATAAAAATAAATTACGCTCCAATTACAAATTTTATAGCCAGGACTTATTGAACAACTTATTTAAACACCCTTACACCAAAATAGAGTTCGTTGTAGAAGACCTGAGTGTCACAAGATTAACAGCGGCCAATTATCTCAACAAATTAACTAAAGATGGATTATTACAAAAGAAAAGAATTGGAACAGCGAACTACTATATCAATCGACCACTTTTTGATTTATTGACACAACGTTAAGTTAAACTGGTTATTGCTCACTGTTACCGCCCAACCTTGGCTAACAAGTTGATCATTGGCAAGATTTACACTGTTTCTACTAATTTATGGTAATTCGGACAATTGTAAAGAAACGAGTATTTGAAGTCCTATTTAAAACTAAAAGTCACCTATTCGGTGAGCATAAAAAAACGACTCCCTAAAAACCCCTGTATACAAGGTATTCCAGCTGCAGGTTCTGGTCCCTCCGGCTCCACTTCAAAAACCACCTACGGGTGGTTTTTTGCGTTATGCCTACGGGATTCGAAAGCCAACACGCCCGCTCGCTCCTGCGCTAAAAATGTCCACTGGACATTTTCTTAACACTTGGACGTCTCCGGCTCCACTGAAATGATATCATTTCACACCAAAAACCCTGTAATCCTATGATTTACAGGGTTTTTTGGTTTTATTCCATATCGTTTAAAACCAAATAATATCAAATAAAAAGTCACCTATTCGGGGGGGCATGTAAAACCGACTCTTAAAAACGCATTTATTAAGTATTCCCGCGGTAGGTACTGGAACCGTCCTAAATAGATTGGCCAATACTTACTTTTTAGGTATTTTTGCCAAGTAAACTGTATTCGTCAAAATGTCCTCACCTAACAGACTTCATATAAATCTATTTATTCTAATTTATCTCAATGAAATAGTTCCCCTTTCTGCTGAACTAAAATCATTTTTGACCAACAAAATAAAGAGAACGGTTTACGCTAAAAATGAAATCATTAATAAAGAAGGGGAAATTTGCAATAAACTGTATGTTATAAAAAAAGGATTGGTCAGGGGATATTGCGTTAGCGATACTATTGATGTTACAACCTGGATTAGTTTTGATAGTGAAATATTCACTTCAATAACAGGATTTTTTAAAAATGAACCCGCCAGGGAAAATATCCAATGTCTAGAAGTCACACATTGCGAATATTTGGAATACCAGGATTATCAATACTGTTTGAAGAACTTTCCGGAAATGCGGGAAATTAACCGGATCATGCTGGTGGAATACTATATTCATGCCGAGAACAGAGCTTTTATGACCAGGATTCCCAGCGCTCAGAAACGGCTAGCCTATTTCTTTAAAAATACTGACCCAAAAATGGCCCAAAGGATTCCCAAAAAATATTTGGCTTCCTTTCTGGCAATGCGTCCAGAAACACTTTCCAGGCTATTCAACGAATAGGCCGAAAACTACAATAGTACCCATTTACTTTTGAAACCAATACGTATTGTCCAAGTTCCCTTCCGTTTCATATTAATGGACCTTATTCCCGCCACTGTTCCCCCTAAAATAATTTATCCTTTATGAAGGCGCCCCACCTTAGGGCCATTGGATGACCAGCCTTAATATGTAATATTTTTCTTGTTGCTTATATTTTTAGTGACAAAAAAACACCCCTATAAAGACGATACAACTTTATCTACATAGACTTTTTTGCCAAAAACCATCTTGCCCTCCGGTGTAGGAAAAAAATCAAAAAAAACCGACAAAATGCATTTTTATCAGCTCATTTACTTAAAACTGTAGGAAAATTGACATATATCAAGACGAATGAAGATTGGAAATACTAGAAACATTCTCGCCCCGTTAAGCTGTAAACAAAAACCTATATGAAGAAAAATACTACAAACAAAAACTTGCCAAATTACAACCCTACAAAACCATTTTTTAAAATTAAAAACCCCCAAATTAAGTCCATCACAGGGCTCCTTTTTTCATGATTGGAGCAACCAATATTGTTGGTACAGGATGGTAATTTAATCTTGATAAAGGATTCCACAACAATATCATGTTCATAGTGCCTTTTCAAGATTTAGGACGCTGCCTTCAAACCACAACAGGTAGTGCCTGTCTACTTTAATTTTCAATATGAAGATATCAGAAGGTGTGAAATTCAATTGGAAAAACAATAAATATAAACGTATGAAAAAAATAACTCTACTAGTGTTAATGATATTCTGCTTAGGCTATCAAAGCGCATTAAGCCAAATAACCTGTACAACTGAAAAAGGCTATAATGATTTTCCTTTTACTGAAAATGAATTGACAATAACCGCTTCAGGAACCGGCGGATACCAAAATTACGCCAGTAGTTTGGAAATCTGTGGGGTCACAACTAAACCAAACAGTGTCTATATTGGTTCAAGCGCAAGCACATTCACCAATACCTTTTCATCTCCTGTAAACAATATGGTTTATAATATGGTTGCTGGAAACACTGGTGAAATTGTTACTATTACTACTGATACCGGTGGATCATTAACTATAACACATGAAAACGGAGATTGCCCCGAAGCTACTATTATCAATGGTAATGTAATTTCAGTTGATGGTCTTCAAGGGGCTCGATTAAAGGTACATTCAACCAATAATTTCTCCACTATTACATTCTCACACAATGGAGGTGGAGGAGGATTATTAATGACAATGTGTTTTGATGCTGTATTTGCATCATTGGGACCAACAGTAACAACTACAGCAATGTCTGGCATTACTTCTACCACAGCTGTAAGTGGCGGAAATATAACTGATGATGGAGGACAGGCTATTATTGAAAGGGGAATTTGTTGGAACACTTCAGGATCACCAACAATAACCGATTCAAAAACTTCCAATGGTACAGGAACGGGATCTTTTAGCAGCAATTTAACCGGATTAAACAGTAGCTCCACCTATTATGTACGTGCATATGCCACAAACTCCATAGGAACAGGTTACGGTGATGAAGTTTCCTTTACAACCACCTCCAATGATACACCCTCAGGCTCCACCATAGCAAACCAATTTGAGTGTATTAATGGTTCCGCCTCTGGATTAGTTCTAACTATTACGGATAACTTACCTGGAGATAATACGTTTATAGTTACCGCAGCCTCATCAAACACAAGTGTGGTAGATAATACAGATATTGTAATTACAGGTACAGGTAATACCCGCTCTTTGACAATTACGCCCCTTTTGGATGCAGCGGGAACAAGTACTATTACGGTCTCAATAGAGGACAGTTTAGGTGAAATAGGGACACAAACTTTTGATGTCTCCTTTAATGATCTTATTGCCCCATCATTGACCACTGTTGCGGATATAGACCAAGATTTGGATGCCGAGTGTAATTTTACTATTCCAGATTATACGGGCTTAACAACGGCCGCAGATAATTGTGGAACAGTTACAGTTACCCAATCTCCGATATCGGGTACTGTAATTAGCGATCACGGAACGGCACAGACCATTACACTTACTGCTGAGGATGGAAACGGGAATACCAATACGACCACCTTTGAGGTAACATTAGCGGACGTAACTCCCCCATCGTTGACCGCCGTAGAGGATACTTTTGAAGATTTGGATGCCTCTTGTAATTTTACCGTTCCAGATTACACGGGCTTAACAACGGCCGCAGATAATTGTGGAGCAGTAACGGTTACCCAATCCCCGATATCCGGTACTGTAATTAGCGATCACGGAACGGCACAGACCATTACACTTACTGCTGAGGATGGAAACGGGAATACCAATACGACCACCTTTGAGGTAACATTAGCGGACGTAACTCCCCCATCGTTAACTGCCGTGGAGGATACCTTTGAAGATTTGGATGCCTCTTGTAATTTTACCGTTCCAGATTACACGGGCTTAACAACGGCCGCGGACAATTGTGGAACAGTAACAATTACCCAGTCCCCGATATCCGGCACTGTACTTAGCGGTCACGCAACAGCACAGACCATTACACTTGCTGCTGAGGATGGAAATGGAAATACAAATACGACCACCTTTAATATCACCTTGATGGATGTGACCCCCCCAACGGCAATTGCGCAAGACATTACTGTACAATTAGATGCCAATGGGGTGGCTGCAATTACCCCTACTCAAATAAATAATAATTCAACGGATAACTGCGGAATTACGAGTATAAGTTTAGATACTACAAACTTTACTTGTGAAAATATTGGAGAAAATACGGTTACCTTAACAACAACCGATGCCAACGGAAATGAAGCACACGCAACAGCCGTAGTCATCGTCGAGGATAACATTGCACCAATAGTCGTTGTTAAAGACTTGACCATTAATTTGGATGAAACCGGTTTAATCAGTATCGCTGCAGAAGAATTCATAGATGAAAGTTATGATAATTGTAGTATCTCCAGCCTAGTTATGGACCGTACAAATTTTGACTGTGCCAACATAGGACAATACACCCTTACTTTAACGGCTACGGACAGCAGTGGCAACACTACTATTGAAACTGCTCAACTAACCCTGACAGGAACTGATACTGATGGAGATTCAATAGCCGATTCTTGTGATACCGATGATGATGACGATGGGATACCGGATGCGGAGGATTACTTTCCAATCAACGCCAAGCCCACACTAATACCAGCCCAGGCCTTTACACCAAATGGTGATGGGATCAATGATTACTGGATAATACCGGGAATTGAGAATTACGCCAATGCACTTATTAAGGTTTATAACCGATGGGGACATGAAGTATTTGCCAGCAAGGGCTATAAGAACGATTGGAACGCCACATATAGGTCCAACAGCAACAAACTACCGTCGGGATCATATATGTATACAATTGATCTGGGCAATGGTACTGCACCTATACAGGGCTGGTTGTTCATTAATTATTAAACCCAATCGTTAACCAATTAAAATTCAATACTGAAATGAAACTTAAAACTATATATTTCGTCTTAACCACCTTACTGGCCTTTGGCGCATTAACGGCCCAGCAAGACCCCAATTTTACCTTCTACCGATATAATATGAACCTCATTAATCCTGCTTTTGCGGGATCTAATGGGGTAACCGATATTGGAGTGGGCATCAGAAGCCAGTGGGCAAGTGTAGAAGGCAGCCCGGAAACCCAGACCGTTTTCTTTGGAACTCCAATTGGGAAGAATCTAGGAGTGGGAATCTCTATCATCAATGATAGAACCTTCATTGAAAACCAAACTTCGGTAGCGTTGGATTTCTCCTATCATTTGCAACTGAATGAAAATACACATCTATTTTTGGGAATAAAAGCGGGGTTAAACTCCTATAAGGTCAATACGGATGGACTTATAACCTATAGCATTCAATCAGACCCAAGCTTAACGAATATCAGCGGTAGTTTTACCCCCAATATAGGCAGTGGTGCCTATTTAAAAGGAAAATCATTTTTTGCCTCTCTTTCAGTTCCCAGAATACTCACTCCAAACCGTTTGGACAATGACAATGGAATTGCAAAACAAGGAGAAGATAAGATACATGTATATGCTACGGCAGGTTACGACATACCTTTAAACAATAACATTACCTTCAAGCCTTCCATATTAGCGCGGTATGTAAATGCCTCCCCCCTTTCAATGGACTTCACCGCAGCCTTTATGCTCGGGGAAAAAATAGAGCCAGGAGTGGCATATCGTATGGATGAAGGGTTTGGCGGTTTCTTTATTTTTAAAGCCAGCAATAGTCTACAATTGGGATATGCATATGAAACCGCTACAGAGAATACCATTGCCAATTTGAGCAATGGCACCCATGAATTACTCTTAAAACTAAAATTATAGATAAATAAAGCACATTTTTTTTTAAAAGTATTATAGGGTGGGGTACCATAAATTAGGTATCCCACCTTTTATATTTTAGCCTTTTATATTAGTAATAAGAACCCTAAGATATAAACAGATCATAGCCCGCCGATTACTGCAATGTCGTAATTAATCGAATATTAAGGAACGATCAAGGAGTAAACCGATCCCTTTCAGTTTATTTAGGTTAAATTTCCGCTATCTTTAAACGCACATGCCATAATGAATTCCCCCAATATGAAGTTAAGCACCTTTACCAAAAAGGCAAGAGATAACTCTAAATTAACGCTCATTTTTGTCCACGGCAATTCACAAAGCCCAGCGATTTGGCAACACCAGCTCAATGCAACCGAACTGCGGCATTTTAACCTGGTTACCATAGTTTTACCAGGGCATGGTCAATCTCCAAGAATGAAGAACTATTCCATCACAAAAATTACAGGGATGTTGGTGGAAAAAATCAATAAGGAACAAGACTATATTTTAGTAGGGCATTCCTTGGGAGGGCATTTCTGCATTGAAGCTTTACCAAAACTAAATAACTGCCTTGGCCTTTTGTTGTGTGGCACCCCGCCGTTAAAAAAACCATTGAATATAGATGAGGCCTTTAACAATGACGAACGTATGGCTTTATTGTTCCAAGCTAATTTGAACAATGGGGAACTTGACGATTTGGCAAATTTCATAAGTTCTGCTGAAGACAACACCCTTATCAAGTCCTTGATAAGACAATCCGATGGCAAATTCAGAAATGATTTGGGTATAGCCGTAGGTAAAGGAGAGCTTTTGGATGAAGTGGACATCTTAACCATGACAAAACTTCCAATTGCTTTTGTACTAGGTGAGCTAGATGGTCTTATAAACAAATCATACATGGAAAATATAGTAATGGATATTGACAAAAACATCAGGATACACAGTGTGTCAAAATCAGGCCATTCTCCCCATTTTGAAAATCCAGCTGCATTTAACAAAATTCTTTTTGAATTCGCAAATAGTCTTCAACAATCATGAAAGATCGTATAGAGATGCAGGCCTTCAGAGAGGGTATTCGAGATATTGTCAAAAATTATAAATATATACCTAAAGATTATTCAATTTTTGAAAAATTCCCCTTAAACAACAAACAGTGTTTGTATGTGGCACATTGGGCCGATAGAGGAATGATCTACGAAAAAAATTTGGAAAGTTTAACTGGCTATACGTTGGCCGAATTCAATGCTGAAGATTTAGTGGCCTACACCCATCCTGACGATAGGGATATCGTTAAAAAAATCACAAAAGGCGTTGTGGAACATGTAACAAAGATTCCAACTTCGAACGAAGAGGCTCATCTATTTCTGTCTTTTCGGTTCCTAAAGAAGGATGGAAACTATTGTAAAATATTAAGGCAATCCTCAGCTTTTGAACGTGATGTGAAAGGTAGAATGGTAAGTAATTTTTCGTTGTTGACCGACATCTCATTTTTGGAAACCAGCGACAGGGTAGAATGGAATTTTCAAGCCAATGAACTTGACCTAAAGAAGTTCAAAAAAGTAGTTTACCAATTATATAAGGACTTTTATACCAAGAGGGAAAAAGAAGTCATTAGGATGTTGGATAAGGATTTCACTTCAGAACAAATTGCTCAAAATCTGCATATAAGTAAACATACGGTTCAAACACATCGGAAAAACATCTTAAAAAAGGCTAAATCACATTCTATTGATGATGTACTCCTGTTTTGTAAGAAAAATGGTATTCTGGAATAGGGCAAACTCCCATTGACCCACTAAATATACCCTGGAGTGGGTATTTTTTTGTGTACGTACATGGTCTATCTTGCTGGCCAAGTTACCTTCTCTGTATTATGAAAAAGCTGTGCGCCATTCTTGTTATTTTTGGCATTATCTTTTCTTGTATTCCTGATACGGGAATTGATGATAGGCTTGATGATCAAGAAAACTCCTTAAAAAACATACTAATCTTTGAAACGGGAAACTCCCAATTCCCCTTTGCTTTTGTACATAAGAATAATGCACGTCTATATGTCCGCGATTTGGACGAAGATGGTGATTATGATGGTTTTTTCTACAAAGACGGTGCTTATGAAGAGTATATTGTGCTTGATGAACAAACTGGATTACCTAAATCCAAAAGGAACAATGAGGGACTCACGGTCCTCTATAATTTTAAAGAGAACAACGAAGTTGTAGACATGGCCCTAGAGCTAAATGGTGCGACATCTTTTGTTACCAACCTTACAGTTTCTTCCACTGATGATTTTATTACAAATAAGAGAGAGGTAATAAAAAAGACTACAACAGAGGAAATTCGCGATATTGCCTCCAATATTGAACTGGTGGTGGACGTTGTTGGTTGTGCCGAAGGTTTAGCTATGTTCGCTGTAGGCTCGGTAGGTTCAGTAGGCACAGGGGCCATTCCTTTGGGATTGCTTGCTGCCTTCAAATGCTCTCCAATGGTCTTTGAACTATCCCAGAGCCTACTTGAGGCAACTGATACAGAAATAGGCCAAGCAATGGCCCTGGATTTGGAAAAAGTAAATGGGTTTATCGATGCATTAACCTGCCCTACCGGTATTATTGGCTGTACTGCCTTCGTGGTGGCCGAGGCGGCAGGCCTTCAGGCAAAACTGGAGGAACTGCAACGTATATCTGCAGAATTACAAAAGGACTTGGAAGAATTTCAAAGCCGTTCAGCCGAAGTAACCATTCTTGGAAACTTGAATTTTGGCGAAGTAGACATCAATGACACCAAAACCGAAGTATTAAATATTTTCAATAGGGGTACCGACCCAATAACCATTACCGCTATATCCGTAAATAGCAATGCGCAATATTTTCAAATAAACACTCCCTTGCCCTTCACCCTGGGGGCCGCTGGGAGCGAAACGTTTAGCAAGGAAATTAAAGTTGCATTTGCTCCAAAAAATGCTGCCGGATCCTTCAATACCTTCTTGAAAATCAGCAATGACAAATACGACCCTTTTGATACCAAGGCCATTACCGCCATTGCCACCAATGAAGATGGTGCAAAGATAAAATTTAGCGGCTCTTTAAATTATAATGGGGTTGCAATGAACCAACCGCACTCCGAATTTTTTGATATTGAGAACCCCAATCTAAATGATAATCTGGTAGTTAACGCCATAAGTTTTGAAGGTCTCCCTACGGATAAGTTCAGTATCAATGGTTGGAGCAAAGGAACCATTGCTCCCGGAAAAAAACAGGAAGTAGAGGTAGTATTTGAACCTACCGATGATAAGGAATACAATGGGTTTGTTGTAGTAGATAACACACTTGACGACACTAACAATAAATGGCCAGTTTTTGGGAAAGGAAAAAAATTGGAAATCCGTTTATCCGGGGATTTGGATTTTGGGCACGTAGCTGTTGGTGAAAGCGAGACCCTCCCTGTGGAAATTGAGAACCCTAACCTAAATGATCCGATAACGGTTACCGATATTGAAATGTTGGAGGGCTTCTCTGTAGACTGGAAAGCTGGCAGTATTCCTCCCTTTAGTAAAAAGACGGTCAACGTAACCTTCACTCCTAAGGAAGAAAAAGAATATGCTTCTTCATTTATTGTGGTAAATGATGTAGACCAAGAAAATAATAGAATATCCCTAAAAGGCAATGCGGAAAACTATCTTTCGGGGGTTTGGAAATTACAGCTTATAAATAGCTCTAATGACCAAATTATAATGAACGAACTAATTACTTTCAATACGGAAGAGAATAAAATTAATTTGGAATTGGAAGGTGGGAGCACTTATATTGAAAACAGTTATCATTTTAAAAATGGATTGAATATTAATTTAATTGTTGAAAGTAACATTTCAGACGCCTGTGCGGACGATGTTGACTCACCTCCCCTTCAATCGACCCAACAGATCTCATTAAACATTCATACCGCAAGGATCCAATTCTTCCCTTATGTACGTTCAGGAGAGTATTCCATGATTATAAAAATGACACCGAGTGTTCCCTGTATATCGGATTACCCTAATACAGTAGGTCGTGTATCCTTGGTTCGTCAATAATTTTCTCAAGGTTTATTACAACTCAGCATAGGAGCGCTTTATGTAATAATTATTTTTTTTACATTCCAATGATTGGTCAAAATAACATCTTTATTTCGATTAACGGCTTCCCAGTTCCTTTGGAATTAATAGAAAGTGTGTGGGCAAACCTCCCCGTCACAGCCCTGCCCAAACGACAAAGGCAGGCAAGTGTCGGAGCATTCAAATCGGGATTACCGAGTAAGAAATACGGTTAATAAATAAACTGTACAATCCTATTCTCCCTTTATCCAGTATTGGCGTAAAAATACCCACTAGTAGGTATTTCCCAATACTTTTTAAGACATTATATTTGTCAAGGGAATGCTAAGGTCTACTGATAAACTTTAACTTTCCTATAATTTATTCTCCCCCCAAAATTTTTACCCAATTACCAATGTGGAATTTACATCCTTCCGATAGCCCAAGGATTGTACATTCGGTTCATCTGGATTTAGTCATTCTTGTTTATGGAACAAAAAACCAAACCAAAAACAGCTGTTACTAAACCATACCAAATGAAGAATATTTACTTCCTGTTTTCCATTCTTTTTTCTTCCTCTTTAGTTTGTCAATCTTACACCGGGTATATTACGGACAACTTTAATGGAATCCATGGAGTTACCTCCAATCCCGCCAACATCGCTGATTCCAGGGTGCAAATTGATGTTAATTTCATCTCGTTTAGCACAGTCGTGGCCAATGACTATGTAGGTTTTTCATTTGATAATGTAACCCAATTGGCAGATGGGGCAGATTTTACGGATTTGAACACCTTTGCCAGTTCCCACAACGAGGTTCTTGCCAATTTAGAGGTTATGGGGCCTTCCTTTATGTTTAACCTTAGCGAAAAACACAGTGTAGGTATACTGACCAGGGCTAGATTGGTAAACAATTACAACAACATTAACGGTGAATTCCTGGAAAGTATTTTGGATGGTTTCCCTACTGAGGATTATAGCGTTGACCAGGATAACCTGGATGGCACTACCCATGGTTGGGGAGAAATAGGTCTTGCATATGGCAGGGTTATATTTGACGACTTTTACAATCACTATTTAAAAGGAGGAATAACCTTAAAGTATCTATTGGGCGGTGGGATAGCCCAAGGATCGTCCAATAATTTATCCGGAAGTTATACCGCAGCGGACAATCAAATAAATTTTAATGGGGACTTTTCATATCTCATGAGTTATGACGAAGATCAAGATCCGAAAGACTATATTAAAAATTATTCGCCCGGTTATGGAATGGATCTAGGCGTGGTGTATGAATATAGAACACCTTCATCCATGGCCTCAAATACACGTGATAATCAAAGGGCCATAAATAAGTATAGGGTTAAAATAGGTATGTCATTACAGGATTTGGGAGCTATCACCTATAAAGATGTTGAGTTTACCAAATACGACATCAATGGAACGGTAGATGCGGATGAGGTAGAGGATGACTTTGTTGATGCGTTAGACAACAATTTCTCCAGTACAAGTACCTTGGGAGATGTTAGAATTGCTTTACCAACCTCCTTAAGACTCAATATAGATTATAAGCTCTTACCCCTGGTTTACGCCAATTTGGATATAACACAAACGGTGGTAAAGAAGAATGCACCCTACAATAACAATCGACTTAACTTAATTACGTTTACCCCGCGATTCGAGACCAGAATAATTAGTGCATATCTGCCCATAAGTTATAGCCCATTGGGTAAAACGGCCATTGGTGCAGGATTAAAACTGGGCCCTCTTATTGTGGGCTCGGGAAGTTTATTATCAAACCTAATTTCGGATAGTCCACAAATGGTCAATGTTTATTTTGGATTTAAGATACCAATTAGTCATAGGAGGTGATAAAAAAAGAATGATTATGAAAAGAAAACTACTTACTTTACTTATAGGCCTTAACAGTTTATTTGTTATTTCACAGACATTTCCAATAGATCCATCCTTTGAGTCGTATTTGATAGCAGAGGGCATTGACAGTAACCCATTTCCAGACAATGCCATTAGTTTCGATGATGCTTCCAAGGTCACCAATACTGTATTTAATTTAAATAATTTGGATATACAAACCTTATCGGGTATTGAAAATTTCATTTTTTTGGAGGAAGTACATATTAATGGGGGAAGTTTAAACCTCGTGCAACTGGATTTTAGTCAAAACAAACTACTGAAAGAAATTGACACCAATATTCCAAATCTTTCCTCTCTGGTAGTGAATGGTGCGGATGCTTTGGAAAGGATAAGGGTAGGCCCCACACAATTGACCTCTCTTGATGTTTCACAAAATCTGGAATTATCGTCTTTGAGCATATACGGTTCCCTATTGACCTCAATAGATGTTTCTGCAAATTCAAAGCTGAGTAGTTTTGTACTTGGTGATACTAACACCCTTACTTCGGATATCGAATTAAGCAGTAACGATAACCTCACAACTGTAGTGGTCCTAAATTCGAACTTAGAGGCACTTGACCTAATAAACAAACCCCTTTTAAGCTATGTAGATTTCAGTAATTCGACAATTTCTGATTTAACAATCGAAAACGCCCCCTCGCTCACTACGTTTGCTACTTTTACCAATAGCAATATGGCAAACCTAAGGATTGACAACACAGTATTGACCAGCCTTGATTTTTCTACGGTCAACAGTTTGGAAATATTGGATATTAGGAATTGTTTAGACCTGACAAACCTAGTGCTACCTCCCGCAAATTCCAATTTAAGGGATTTGACCATATATGCCAGTATTTTCAACGATAACGACCCTGCAACACAGTTCAATTATAACCTAAGCAATAGACCTAGTCTTGAGAAATTAGAAATATGGCAGTCGGGTATTACAAATTTAACTATAGAAAATTGTTCAGCTTTAAACGATCTGATCGTGGGTGAGCACATAGCTGGGATGACCGAATTACAAAATCTTGTAATAACAAATACGGCTATCACTGAATTTAATTTGGGCAACAATAATGCGGAATTACTAAATATTGAAATTGAAAACAACCCATCCTTAACGGAAATTACTACTTCTGGTAACGGATTAAGTACTGTGGAACGGCTCTCAGTAGTTGACAATGCCCTAACCCAGTTGAACATTAGCAATTTTTCGAACATAGAAACACTTAGTGTTCGCAACAATCCAAACCTTTCCTCCTTGGATTTAACCACAATAAATAATGGTTTACCCAATAGTCTCATTACATTCGAAGGGGAAAATACTGGAATTGAAACCTTGGATTTTTCTACTTCCCCCAATATCGAAATAATTCGGCTGGCCTATAATTCCGGTTTAGGTGGAGTTCCTTTAAACGAACTGAATTTAAAAAATGGAAATAACGCTGCCATTACAGAATTGAATACTGCTGGGCACTACCCAACACTATCATGTATACAAGTTGATGCAGCAACAGTAGGAACATCACCATCGGGTTGGTCCAAGGATTCCCAAACTGTATATAGTGAAGATTGTTCAACTTACCCCCCTGTTCTTGTTTCGTTTATATTGCCCAACGAGGTTAACTGGGAAGACTCGGGTACCCCTACCCCACGCCTGTTACTGGAAGGAACTGTAACAACGCCCACCAGTATAATTTTATTTACCAGCTCCTTTGCCGGTAACAATATAGCAGATCCGGCAACGGACTATGATCTTGACGGTGGTGCAAGTTTGGAAGTACAAATACCGGCCGGGATCTATGACACCTTTACTTCAATTCTTGTACCTGGCCTCAACATCTCAAGTGATAGCGAATTTGAGGGTAATGAAGTGGTTTTTTTGGAAGCATTTTCCAATTCTAGAGAATTGGTGAATGCCTCGGATGGCGCTTCCCTTGACCAAGGTTCCCTTATCTACTCCTATACCATTCTGGAAGACGATTATAGGATAAATGTTACTGCCGGTCCAAATATTGCCGAAAATGGATCCAACGGTAATTTTACCATATCCATTTTTGATGACAATGGTAACGGTGTAATTAACGAAAGTGGACGGGATATGGCAATTTCACTTCTGAACAATGGGGATGCTATTGAAGGTGTGGATTTTACAATTGATGGATCTTCAATAGATTCCTTCTTCATAGCTAATGGTCAGGGCTCTTCTATAATGACAGTGGAACCGATAGACGATAATTTATTTGAGGACGGAGAGTTTATAGACCTAGAAATTACCGAAGGTGAAGGGTATTATTTAGACCCCAACACAGGAGCACCATTTGCAGGAATTTCCATATTGGATAATGACAACCACATTTCCTTATCCTCTACCCAAATTGGATTGGAGGGAGGCGCGGATATCGGTTTTTCCATTTTATTAAGTGACGGGAATGGGAATCCTGCTGTGAACGATACGCCTTTCGATATTGAATTTGAAGTAGATTTTTTACCTGGTATAGGTACAGATGCAGCCGTGCTTGGGACTGATTTTATTGACGGCATCAAAAATAATGTCGACAAAACCCTTTATATCCAACCAGCCCAGGAATCCATAACCTTTGAGGTTGAAGTGATAAATGATACCGATCCTGAAAATCAAGAAAACTTTATCACTGCGATCACTACTACCAATCAGGGATTGGGATTAGTAATAGACAATGATCAAGCCACAGGTTTTATAAATGACAATGATGACAACCAACCACCCCCTCCCTTTGAAATAACACCTCTTTTGGAAGGGGGCCAAATGATTACCCCTACCGAATACAATTTTCAAGAGAACAGTTCGCAAGAATTAACGGTTCTCTTTGATATTAGCGATCCAAGTGCTACGGACCAAAATTTTGAAGGATACGACTTTCAAATTGTTTCAGGAAACGGCACTGCAATTGGGGGTGACCCACCTACTGATGGATCTGATTATTACGCAGTAAATGAGGTTGTAAACCTTACCTATGATTTTAGTGGTTTTCCTTTACTTACCCTTGGAATAAATAATGACAATACCATTGAAGACGCAGAGTATTATTACGTGGATATTTCGGAAAATGAAACTGGTGTTTTCCTAAAAGATTCAGATATCAATGGTGTTGTCCGCATTAGAGTTAATATAATAGATGATGATGGAACGGATATCGACAACGATGGCGTAATAGATTCTATAGACAATTGTCCCAACACTTCCAATACGGACCAGGCAAATTTAGATGGAGATGCTTTCGGCGATGTTTGCGATGAGGATATTGATGGTGATGGATACCTGAATACAAATGATGCATTCCCAATGGATCCCGCAGAATGGTCAGACACGGACCAAGATGGTGTAGGTGACAACTCGGACAACTGTGTTACTGTGGCAAACCCAAATCAAGAGGATGCTGACGCCAACGGAATTGGCGATGTCTGTGAAGGGAACAACGATTACGACAACGATGGTATTCCCAATGATGTGGACAACTGCCCCAACACTTCCAATTCGGATCAGGCAAATTTCGATGGAGATGCTTTTGGCGATGTTTGCGATGAGGATATTGATGGTGATGGCTACCCGAATACAAATGATGCATTCCCTATGGATGCCTCGGAATGGTCAGACACGGATCAAGATGGTGTAGGTGACAACTCGGATAATTGTGTTACTGTAGCAAACCCAAATCAGGAAGATGCTGATGCCAACGGAATTGGAGATGCCTGTGAAGGGAACAACGATTACGACAACGATGGTATTCCCAATGATGTGGACAACTGCCCCAACACTTCCAATTCGGATCAGGCAAATTTGGATAATGATAGTCTCGGGGATGTGTGCGACCCTGACATAGACGGCGATGGCATTGATAACGACCAAGATGTATTCCCTAGGGATAGCAGTGAATCTTCAGATAATGATAATGACGGAATTGGCGACAATGCAGATAGTGACGATGATAATGATGGGGTTCCGGATATTGATGATGACTGCCCGTACGTATCGGGAACCCCAGCAGAAAATGGCTGCCTTTATGAAATTACTTCCTTTGATCAGGAAGCCCTTCAAGTAATTGTCCAAAGTGAAACTTGTGAGGGTGAAGAAAACGGGAGTTTTGTAGTCACTATTGATAATGAGGATTACACATTTACAGTGAGCTTGAATGGAAATGTTGTTGGATCCGCTAATTATGATAATGCCTTTGAGCAAAATAATCTAGCGAGGGGAAGTTATCAAGTTTGCCTGACTGTTCCTGAACTTCCAGATTATGAGCAATGTTTTGGTATTGTAGTCTCCACTTATGAAAGACTTAGCGTAGATGCGAATGCCATAGATGCCACCAATTTAAAAGCAAGCTTTATTGTTCAGGGAAGCAAGAATTATGAAGCCCTGGTAAATGACAATATTTATCGTTTTCAATTTGAAAATACTTCAAATAAAATTCTGGAAATACCCATTAATAAAGGTCAAAACCTAGTTTCCATTACAGGGGGATCTGATTGTCAGGGTATTTTTGAAGACGTTATTATTATTGGAAACGTATCGATATTTCCCAATCCTGTAAAGGACATTCTTAATTTTAGTGGTTTTGAAAGGGATGGCAAGGCCCAAATAAATATTTTCACCCTATCAGGTAGTTTGGTCAAGACAATACATGAAGAAATCGAAAACGGAGATATTACGGTACAGCTGCCAGATTTACCCAAAGGAATCTATCTTTTTAAAGTTGTTTCGGGAATAGAAATTATAGAGTTTAAAATTATCAAAGAGTAGCGCTATGAAGAAGTCGAATATATTTTATCTTATGGCCCTTACATCGGTATTTCTTGCTTGTGAGGGCAAGTTTGAACCAAGTAACAGTATAGGCAAGGTTAGCTTACTGCTCCCCGAAAACAATAAACAATGTTTTGGAACAAAGTTGGAATCCAATAAGATTGCCGTAGAATTTGATTGGAATGATGTTGACCAGATTACAAGCTACAACATTAACTATACGGATGGAGTAACTGGGGAATCTAATTTACTTACCACTACTGATTCCTTTATTTCCATTGAATTGGAACCGGGTACCCTTTATACATGGAACGTAACCGTTACGGATGATTTTGGACATTCCGAAAAAAGTGAAGATTTCAGTTTTTACACGGAAGGTCTGGCAGATTCAAACCATGTGCCTTTTCCTGCAGATATTAGGTTACCAGAAAATGAAAATAATACTGTAAATGTTTCATGGGAAGGAGTTGATCTAGATAATGATATCGACTATTATCAAGTATATTTTTCCCAAGAAAACCCTCCTGCCCTGTTCCTGGACAATACCATTGAACAATCTTTCAATGCCAGTGTAGAAACGGGTGCAACCTATTATTTGAATATTGTTACATTTGATGAAAATGGAAATTATTCAGACTCCAAGGTTACTGTAACGTTTTGATGCCCCAGTATTGTCCTTCTTGTTGGAGAGGTTGCGATATATATTTTAATTAATTATTCCAATATTCATGAATGCTATGCATTTGGGCGATGCACAAAATAAACGGTACACGCACTTGAAATAATAAACTCTAACTTTTTATATTAGGTAAACAACTTTCGGGATCGATCCAACCTAAGGTCCTCAACAACTCCACATAAATTTTATCATCGGAATTTCGCTGTAAATTTATTCATTCAAGGTAAAAGTATCAATGGAATCAATCCAAGATCCGAAACAGATTGAAGCCGTTTTCAATTTCAATATTGGCCTATAACCATTTTTTTTCATGCGCTTTTCCCACAACCTACTGTAAGGTGCAACACCAACCAATTGAAACAATTGTTTCAAAAAAATTTGCTAAATCGATTTAGTATTTTGTATTATTGTATTCCCTAAACGACCTAAATAGCACCTACAGAATTAAAACAGTGCTCATAAAAGCTTTGCTTACAGACGTTCAGAAACATATAATGTTGCAAAAGAATTTTCACATCGGTCGGCAATAGTATTGTTGAACCCATACAACTACCAGGTGGGTGATTTCATCCTGCCTATAAACTAAGTTAAACTCAAATTACCCTACAAAAAGTATGAAAAAACCAATCTCTCTCCTATTACTTATCCCGTTACTCCTTACCACATCCATTGCTCAGGAAGTGGTGATCGACCATATAGACGAGCCAGCTGAGTGGGCAGATCCCTTAATTGGAACAGATTCCGATTACCGTTTATCCAATGGAAATGTCTATCCTGCAATCGCAATGCCATGGGGCATGAACTTTTGGACCCCTCAGACCGGTGAAATGGGCAACGGTTGGGCCTACACCTATGATGCTACCCAGATCCGTGGCTTTAAACAAACCCACCAACCCTCACCGTGGATGAACGATTATGGACAGTTTTCAATAATGCCGGTTACCGGCAAAATTAGGTTCCCGGAAGAGGAGCGTCAAAGTTGGTTTTCACACAAGACGGAAACTGCCAAGCCATACTATTATAGTGTTTATCTGGCAGACCACGACGTAACAACCGAAATAACCCCAACCGAAAGGGCGGCCCGGTTCCGTTTTACCTTTCCTGAATCTGATCAGGCTTCAATAGTAATCGATGCCCTAGACCGTGGGTCTTTTGTAAAAATTATTCCGGAAGAAAATAAGGTTATTGGCTACACTACCCGTAATAGCGGAGGGGTTCCTAATAATTTTAAAAATTACTTTATTATTCAATTCGACAAACCTTTTGAACTGAAAAAAACTTTCAGCGATGGCACACTTAGCAATACATTGGAAGTAAAATCCAATCATACCGGAGCAATTATTGGTTTTAAAACACAAAAGGGAGAACAGATCAATGCAAAGGTAGCCTCTTCCTTCATCAGCTTTGAGCAAGCAGCACTTAACCTGAACGAAATTGGCGATCATAATTTTGACTCACTGAAGGAAAAAGGCAAGAAGGTCTGGAATGACGAACTTGGCCGTATAAAGGTTGAGGGAGGTACACCCGCACAATTCAAAACCTTTTATTCCTGTCTCTATAGATCCTTATTGTTTCCGCGAAAATTTTATGAATACGACAAGCATGGCAACGTTGTACATTATAGCCCATATAATGGAGAGGTAAGAAGCGGATATATGTTTACCGATACAGGCTTCTGGGATACTTTTAGAGCATTATTTCCTTTCTTGAACCTAATGTATCCCGAACTGAACGCCAAAATACAGGCCGGTCTTTCCAATGCATATGATGAAAGTGGTTGGTTACCGGAATGGGCCAGTCCAGGATTAAGGAATATTATGGTAGGAAACAATTCAGCTTCCGTGGTTGCCGATGCCTACCTTAAATCTGATGGAAAATTCGATTACAATATCCAAAA
The DNA here is from genome assembly GCF_030291335.1 of Arenibacter flavimaris. Classification (NCBI taxonomy): domain Bacteria; kingdom Pseudomonadati; phylum Bacteroidota; class Flavobacteriia; order Flavobacteriales; family Flavobacteriaceae; genus Arenibacter; species Arenibacter flavimaris. The sequence goes on along the minus strand of NZ_JASWIM010000039.1, from coordinate 13,356 downwards.
CCTTTATGACGCCTTGATTAATGGTGCCAATAACGAAGGCCCAATGACGGCAATTGGCCGTGCAGGAGCACCTTACTACAAAAAACTGGGGTACGTACCCTATGACGTGGGAATTAACGAAAACGCGGCACGTACACTAGAGTATGCCTACGACGATTTTGCCATATATCAATTGGCTAAAGCCCTAAAAAAACCTAAAAAGGAAATTAAAACCTATAAAGAGCGTAGTTTAAACTATAAAAAATTATTTGACCCCGAAACCAAATTGATGAGGGGGAAGAACCAAGATGGAGAATTTATGAAACCCTTTAATCCATTCAAATGGGGCGATGCCTTTACCGAAGGAAACAGTTGGCATTATAGTTGGTCCGTGTTCCATGACATCCAAGGCTTAATAAACCTTATGGGCGGCGAAAGCGACTTTATTGGCCAACTGGATAAAGTTTTCTCCCTTCCCCCAATATTCGATGATAGCTATTACGGTGGAGTAATCCACGAGATTCGCGAAATGCAAATAGCCAACATGGGCCAATATGCCCACGGGAACCAGCCCATTCAACATATGATATACCTTTATAACTATGCCGGTCAACCCTGGAAAGCGCAAAAATGGGTTAGGGAGACTATGGACAAGATGTACCTTCCATCCCCGGATGGTTATTGCGGTGATGAAGATAACGGACAAACCTCGGCCTGGTATGTTTTCTCGGCATTGGGTTTTTACCCGGTAACACCTACCACCGACCAATATGTATTGGGTGCTCCACTGTTTAAAAAGACTACCATTTACCTTCAGAATGGAAAGGAATTTATTATTCACGCACCAAAAAACAGTAAGGACAATAAATACATCAAACATATAAAGCTCAATAACAAGGAATACAACAAAAATTACCTCCTTCATTCCATGGTTATGGAAGGTGCCATTTTGGATATCGAGATGGACAGCACCCCCAATAAACAGCGCGGAACTACCAAAGATGCCTACCCCTACTCCTTATCGAACGAATAAAAAATTTCTACAAACTGTAATCAAATGATCAAGTCCGTAAAAAATAGGCCTTATGCAATTTTAGGGATATGCGCAGTTACATTAAGTTCATTTTCCTAAAAGAACACGACCGTTACAGTTCCTTTTGAAACCAATTACGTACAATATGTAGACCCTATGATAGGTATGGCCAAAATGGGCCATACCTACCCTGGGCCACCGTGCCTTATGGCAGTGTACAATAAAGTCCGGATGTATATAAATACTGTGCCGGTTGTCAATACGGGGACAGGACAATTGTTGGTTTTAGTAATATCCATTTTAGCGGAACTGGGCATTCGGACCTGGTAATTTCTTGATCATGCCCACAACTGGACCCCTAAAATTAAATCCTGGGACCGCTGCCGACTCTGAAAGCGGATACCGTTCACGGTTCCCACTTCACAGTGAAATAGCCGAAGCCGTTTATTACAGCGTTGTGCAGGACGATTACCAGATCCAAGCCGAACTAATGGCAACCGGGTGGGAATTCACCATTACACCTTCCTAAATTCCGCTACGGTCCTTTAAAGGCATTGAACTTTCCCTGTATTCTATATCACAATCCAAGGTATGTATCTTAAAATCCGTTTCAGCATCCACTTGTGGCGACTCAATTTTATCTACGATCATCTCCATCAAAAGCTCCCCAAATTTCTTTAAAGGTTGTGAAATGGCAGAAATTGAAGGAGAAAACAATTTAAAAAGAATACTGTCATCAAAAGTAAAAAAGCCTTTGGAATTTAAATAGGACGGAAATTCTTCCTTCATAAGTTCCAAAGCACTTACGGCCAAATAGTTGGTGCCAAAAAACATAGCATCAAAATCATTGGTTTTTTTCATTAGTTGCATTAATATGTCCTTTTGCGCAAGACTATTTTTCACATTGGTCGGAATTTCCACGATTATCGGTTCCAACCCATGTTCCTCCAATGCCAGGCAATAGCCTTTCTTGCGGGCCATCATTTGTGTCTGCAAAGAATCTATGGTTAAGAAGATAATTTTGGTAAACCCATTTGTAATTAGATGTTTTGTTGCCGCATAGGTTGCCTGTTTATTTGCCGCAAGAACAGCACTTACCTTAAGGGCAGGAAAATATCGATCAAACAAAACAACTGGTACCCCTTCTTGGTCCATTGCCCTGATCTCCTTTTCAACACCCGGAGACGGAACAATAATATATCCATCCACCTGCCTGTCCCTGAATAGCTTTAAAAGAGCTCTGGATTTTTTATCATCGTTGTCATTACTACAGAACAACACCCTATACCCCTTTTTATAGGCAACATCTTCAATTATCCTAGCCAGCTTGGAATAGATATCCTCGACCATGACAACCAATACCCTACTTTTTCCCGTCCTTAAACTTCTTGCGATGGAATGTGGTTGGTACCCTACCTTTTCCACATATTCCAATACCCTTTTGGTTAGTGCCTCACTAATCCGTTTTTCCTTGGCTTTTCCATTAAGAATAAAAGATATGGTTGTTCTGGATACCTTTAATTCTTGTGCGATATCTTTTATGGAATAACGTTTTTTCTTCATATTGTTGATTCTTGGCCCACTTTTAGGTGATACTGGATAATGGTTACTAGTTATTTCCTATTCTTTGGATTCCATACCATCTCCCTGAAAACCCGCCCGAATCTTTATATAGGCGATGCGCATCTGGGATTCTACTGTCTTTATTGAAATACCCAGTTCATTTGCAATTTCCACGTAAGATAATCCCTGAACCTTATGAAGCAATAAAACTTGTTTACATCTTTCTGGAAGTTCATCGATCAACTTCCAAAGTTGGAAATGTCTTTTGGACCGAAACTCGTCATCTTCAGCAATATTTTTAATCATACTTACATACTTCAGTTCCTCCAAGGCCGAAACATGACGTTTTTCCTTTTTTATCCGATTTAGAAATCTGCGATAACCCATGGTAAATAAAAATGCCCTAAGACTGGAACCTCCACGCAATGAAGAGCGCTTTTCCCAAAGTGTAATAAAGCAACCTTGGGCAATATCCTCCACAATGGCCCTATCAAAAAGTCCCATAGTCAGCAAAAAGGAACAAAGGGCCTCATAATGCTCTTGAAAAACCTGTTTAAAGGCATCATGGTCTCCATCCCGTAATTTATCCACCAATTCCACCTTAGCCATGAATAAATGGGATTATATCAAAAAAAATAATAATGGCAAATATCATTATAATCGATTGTTAATTAAATATTTGAATAATCGCTGACCTATAAAATCGCGAACAAGTTAATCGATTTAGCAAAAAAATATACTATATGGTTAAGGGTTTTTTAAATTTATGTTGTTTTATGAATAAGAAAGGTTAAGAAATGGAAAAATTAAGGGAACTCATTGGGAAATATTTTTCTGGGAGCATTACTAAAAGTGAGCTTAGGGAATTGGAATCGCTAATAAAAAATGATGCCAACAGGAAGGAATTTGAAGAATTTGCCAAAGACCAATATCTGCTAAACCGTGAGCTACCCTCCTTTGATGTGGAAGGTAGTTTTGCCAACATTCAGGAAAAACTGGCCAAACCCAAAAATAGTAAATACCATGTATTCTTAAAAGCAGCTGCCGCCATTTTGCTGCTAATTGGTTTATCCAGTGTATTAAAAGTGTTCTACAATGGCAACTCCTCCACTAACTTGGTAATTCCAGAAAATGCCATTACTATTCAATTGGAAGATGGCACTGTAAAAATACTTTCTGAAACCGAATCCGAAGTAATCACCAATGACAAAGGACAAGTAATTGCCAAAAAGGACCATGGAGTTATTAACTATAGAAAATTTAATGATAAGATTGTCGACCTCAACGAACAATCTGTTATATATAACGAGATTTCCGTGCCCTTGGGGAAAAAGTTTAAACTCATTCTTGAAGACGGGACCTTTGTAACTATAAACTCTGGAAGTAAGATTCGTTACCCCATAGCCTTTGCCGTTAACGCCCCAAGAGAGGTTTTTCTAGATGGAGAGGCCTTTTTTGAGGTGACAAAAGATTCCGAAAGACCATTTCAGGTTTATCAAAGAGGCTTGAAGGTCGAGGTGCTGGGTACCCGTTTCAATGTAAACGGATATGCAGAAAATAGCACGGTGAATACAGTTCTCATTGAGGGTTCCGTAGGACTTTCCAATGATAAAACTTCAACTTCAAACACGAAAATGCGTATCATAAAACCAGGTGAAATGGGGCTTTTTAACAATAAGTCTTCGGAAATCGATGTACAAAAGGTAGATGTAGAGGAATTTGTTGCCTGGATAGACAACAGACTTGTCTTCAAGGTAAGGCCGTTCGAAAATATACTTAAGGTGCTGGAAAGGCATTTCGATGTAAAAATCAACAATGAATATAAACAACTGAATGACAAACAATTCTTCGCCAAATTTGATAACGAGACCATTGAAGAAATATTCCGATCCTTTCAAGAAAGTCAAGCGTTTGAATACAAGGTGGAGGGTAGGGAAATTACCATTTATGAACCTCTAAAAACCAAATAAAAATGTAATAGAAAAAAACCTTTAAAAAACTAAACAACTCATTACTACAAAAATAAAATCGGGAAATGCTGCAAACATTCCCCGATTATGAAAGTAATGATCGCTCAAATCATTAACTAATTATTAAGCTAAAGTATGAAAATCCTAATTAATTGGAATCGTACAGATTCCTTTTTACCCAAAAACATCCCTCTTATGATCAAATTTTTGTTTTTGGTACTCACCAACGTTTGGCAGATACCAGCTGCAAACCCCAGTGCGGAAACCAATTTTACATTAACGGTCCAAGATGCCGAAATAATGACGGTACTTGGAAAGATCGAAACTATGAGTGAATATAAGTTTCTTGGCGATTATGACCTTATAGAAAACTTTCCGAGAATAACCGTAAATATTAAGGACAAGAATATCCATGAAGTGTTATCGCTCTTATTTGATCATACAGATATTGCATATACCATTTTAAAAAATCAGATTATTTTAAAAAAAGGTCCGAGGACCAATCAACTGAGCCCTTCTTCCTATCTACAAAACCCAATAGTAACGGGATCTGTAACCGATGCCGAAACAGGTATCCCAATTCCAGGGGTCAATATTCTGGAAAAAGGCACTCTAAATGGTGTAGCTACGGATTTTGACGGTAATTATAGTATTGAAGTTTCAAACGATGCGGTTTTGGTCTTCAGTTATCTAGGGTACTCGACCTTAGAAATACCTGTAGAGGGAAAAACAACCCTCATTGTGAAGCTAACGGAAGCCGCCAGTAGTTTGGACGGAGTTGTGGTTGTTGGGTACGGGACACAAAAAAAAATTAGTTTGGTAGGGGCCCAATCAACTGTTAAGCCCAAAGAAATTGAACAACCTGTTGCCAACCTAAGTACGTCTCTGGCGGGTAGAGTAGCTGGTTTAACAGGGGTTCAACGCTCGGGATTGCCAGGATACGATGGGGCCGATATTTGGATTCGTGGAATCTCAACTTTTGGCAATGCCTCCCCTCTTATACTGGTAGATGGGGTACAAAGGAGTCTTGACAATATCGACCCACGGGACATAGATTCCTTTACTGTATTAAAAGACGCCTCTGCTACAGCCATCTATGGGGTAAGAGGTGCCAATGGGGTTATCCTTATCGAAACAAAAAAAGGCATACAGGGCAAACCTTCCGTCTCGGTAGACTACTACGAAGGTGTAACCCAATTTACCAAAATGCCCAACTTGGCAGATGGGGTCACCTATATGCAGTTGGCCAACGAAGCCTTGGTAACCAGGGGCAATGTGGCCCGATTTTCAGATGAAACAATACAACGGACCGCCTCCAACATCAATCCATTATTGTACCCCGATGTTGATTGGTTCGATACTGTTTTTAACGACTTCGGAAAAAACCGTAGAATCTCTTCCAATGTTAGTGGCGGGGTAGAAAATTCCCAATACTATGTATCCATAGGCTATTATGATGAAACTGGCCTATTTGTTACGGATGGTTTGGAAAGTTACGATTCGGATACCCGATATAAACGATATAATTTCACTTCAAACCTTACGGTAGACATTACCCCTTCCACCAAAATGCTCCTAGGCCTACAAGGATATCTCTCCGAGGGAAATTATCCCGCCGAGGATGCTTCAAGCATCTTCACCCAGGCAATGTTAGTGCCTCCTGTGGAATACCCTGTACTTTACCCTGGTGGTTTTGTTCCTGGGCGTAGTTCCAATGGCGACCTACGGAATCCCTATGCCGATGTCGCTTTAAGGGGACTTAGGACCGATACTCGTAACCAGCTGTATTCCAATTTAAGGCTAACTCAAAATTTGGACGTATTAACGGAAGGATTGTCCATAACCGGTATGTTTTCCTTTGACGCCTATAACAGAAACAATATTAAAAGATCCAAAAGAGAGAATACCTATTATGTAGATCCTAACTTTCCCTATACACAGGATGGGGAACTCTTACTAACTGAGACCTACACCGGATCGGGCAATTATTTAGGTTTTGAAAGACCCATAATTGACAACAGGCCTACCAATGGAAATACACGGAGGTTTTATTTGGAAGCCGCATTGAATTACAACCGCAGTTTTGACGAACATGCCGTTACCGGTTTATTGTTGTTCAACAGAACGGATTATACTGATGGTTTTGCGACCGACTTTACCTCCTCCATACCATATCGTAACCAAGGATTTGCAGGACGGGCAACCTACTCCTATGACAATAGGTATTTTGCCGAGTTCAATGCTGGTTACAATGGGTCGGAAAACTTTTCCCCCAATAATCGATATGGTTTTTTCCCTTCAATAGCTGCTGGTTGGGTCATTTCCAATGAAGACTTTTTTGAACCTCTTAGCAACACTATCGATTATTTAAAAATAAGGTATTCAGATGGTTTGGTAGGCTCGGACTCAGGGGCTGGCCGCTTTGCTTATTTGAGCCGGGTAGAAAACGGCCAAGATGGCTATAACTTTGGCGAAAGTATTAGATATGTAGGCGGTATAGCTGAAACCTATCAAGGAGTGGATGTTACTTGGGCAGAATCCAGAAAACAGGATCTAGGTCTGGAAGTCACTGCTCTTGACAACAGCCTACGACTAATCTTTGATGTATTTAAAGAACATACCGAAGGGGCCTTCCTATCTAGAAGTGATGTCCCCAATTACATAGGTTTGGTTTCCGATCCTTCTGGAAACCTAGGGATAGTGGACAATAAGGGTTTTGATGGAACTTTGGAATACAATAAAACTTTTAATGATCTCTACCTAGGGTTCAGGGGCACCTTCTCTTACAACAAAAATAAAATTATAGAGAATGGCCAGCCAGAACAACCATATTCTTGGTTGGATCGTAGGTCCAGCGGCCTCCTATCCCGATGGGGATATGTGGCAGAAGGGCTATATTCACTCACAGATGACACCAATGAAGATGGGTTCATTACGCCGGAAGATGGGGATTACCCAACCCAATTCGGTCAGATCATGCCTGGGGATATCCGCTATAAAGACCTCAACAACGATGGTAAAATAGACGCTTATGACCAAAGACGGATTGGTGATGGCGATGTACCATTCTTTACCTATGGTTTTGGCATAAGCAGTAAGTATAAGGGTTTCGACTTAAGCTTGTTCTTCCAAGGACAGAGTCAGGCCGACATTATGTTGTCCGGAACCGGTATCATGCCGTTTAATGGCGATGGGGGCCGTGGAAACCTTTTTAGTGTTGCTACCGATAGATGGACAGTGGAAAATAATGACACCAATGCCATGTATCCACGTCTATCCTATGGATCTTCGGGAGTGGGTCAAAACAACAATACCCAACCCAGTTCATGGTGGATTCGTGATATAGATTTTCTACGGTTAAAAACAGCTGAACTTGGATATACCTTGCCAGGAACCATCAGCGATAAGGTAAAGGTGAAAAATATTCGCCTTTACCTAAGGGGGACCAATCTTTTTACGATCAGCAAATTTGACCTGTGGGATCCAGAGCTATTAACGAGCAATGGTGGCGCCTACCCCAATATTTCTGTAGGTTCTTTAGGAATGTCCGTTCAATTTTAAACAACATAGCCATGCATATAAACAACATAAGAATTTTAGATAGAATTCCGTTAACAAACCTTTTTCTTTTAATTAGCGTGCTAATTGTTTTAGGTGGATGTAACGATGACTTTTTGGACCAGGTCCCCGACGACCGATTAACATTTGATGAGACCTTTTCCAAAGAAAATACGGTAGAGGAATATCTGGCCAATATTTACAACAGGATCCCACAGGAAACCAATCAGCGTTTCGTTACAAATGGTAATTCCGGACCCTGGACAGCTGCCTCTGACGAGGCCGAATACACCTGGTCCTTTGTTTGGAGCAACAATATGAATATAGGAACATGGGACGCCACAACCTCCGAGGTAAGTTCGTTATGGTCTAACTTTTACCGCGGTATCCGTGCAGCTTCTACCTTTATACAAAGTATAGATCAATGCGAAGACTGTTCTGACCAACGTATTCTCCAATACACTGCAGAGGCAAGGACTTTGCGCGCCTACTTCTATTATAATCTGATAAGGACATGGGGACCCGTTATTTTAATGGGCGAAGAACCAATAGATCCTGACGCGGATCTAAGCGGACTCCAAAGAGCCACCATGGACGAAAGTGTTGCCTATATCGTTGCCGAACTTGATAAAGCTGCCAGTACATTGTCCGGGCTGGAATTTAGAGGGGCCAATGCCGGAAGGATGTCTCGTCCGTTTGCCCTTGCTATCAAGGAAAAGGTGCTGCTTTTAGCGGCCAGCCCTTTGTTTAATGGCAACACCGATTATGCCGATTTAATGAACTCCGAAGGCACTCATCTCATTAATCAAACTACAGATAATGATAAATGGAAGCTAGCTGCCGATGCAGCCAAAGCATTTATTGAGGAGTTTGTGCCAACCGAATTTAGTCTCTATACCGAAAATAATGAAAATGGGGTTTTTGATCCTTATCTATCCACACGTAATGTAATGTTGAAAGATTGGAACAGCGAAATAATTTACGCTAGAACCCGAGCGAGCAATTATAGACAGTATGAAATGACCCCTTACCACAACGGTTATGCCAGTGAAATAAAAGGAGGTGGTGCCTTGGGTGCAACCCAAGAAATGGTAGACTCCTATTTCATGGCCAATGGAAGATCTATTGAAGATCCTACTTCCGGTTATCAGGATACAGGTTTTTCCAATTATAAAGCTCCATATGACTTTCAAGAACGGGAAACCTTTAATCAATGGGTCAATCGGGAACCTCGATTTTATACTGGTATCACTTACAACAATAGCTTATGGATGGTACGTAATTACGGGGATGCCATCACAGAAACCTGGTACGGGGGCAACTCCGGCAAGGAAGTTGGTGGCAACGATTATTCTACCACAGGCTATATAGTGAGAAAGGATATGGTGGTTGACACCTGGTCCAATTCCAACAGAAGTTTTAGCATGATCAGATTGGCCGAGATATACCTAGACTACGTTGAGGCCCTTAACGAATACGACCCTGGAAATGCCGACATTTTAATTTATCTGAATGCCATTAGAACTAGGGCCGGAATCCCCGGATACGGCACTATGGGCTTAGATGTCCCTGCTGATCAGGCATCCATGCGCGAGGCCATCCACAAGGAAAGAAAGGTTGAGCTTGCCTTTGAAAATGTTAGGTATTTTGATATCAGAAGATGGAAAGTGGCCCAAGATATCCTCAATGGCGAAATTCATGGTTTGGACATTAATACTACCGATGAATCGGAGTTTTACAATGTGGTTCCTTTTGAAACACGTGTCTTTACCAATAAACACTATCTGTGGCCCATACCACAGGATGAGATCAATACCAATACCGATTTGATCCAAAATACCGGATGGTAGTTAGTTAGTTTTTGCTTTTATTAAGTTGATCGGGTTTCCTGTTTGTTCGGGAAATCCGATTTACCAAAAACATTGCAAAATTAGTTTCACCAATAATAAAAAAAATGAAAATAAATACCATTGCCATACAGCTTTATATTTTGGCCATGTTCGTAACAGGGGTATCTGCACAAGAGATTCAAAATTTTAAGAGACATGGAGTAGAAATTCAATTCCACAATGAAGACCCTAGCATTGACAAGGCAATTGTGAAAAAATTTGTCTCGACTATTTTTAAAACCTATCCCAAGTTGATGAAGCGTTTTAATAAAAATGCGCGCACTGATCTAAAAGTAAAGATCGACACCTCTTACAATGGAGTGGCCTATGCACAAAATGGTGCTATAACCATAAGTTCCAAATGGATACATCAACATCCTACGGACATAGATTTGATAACCCATGAAGGGATGCACATTATCCAGGCATATCCCAATGGTTCCGGACCTGGATGGCTTACAGAAGGTATAGCAGATTACGTGCGCCATGTGTATGGCGTTGACAATCTGCGTGCCAATTGGTATCTAACCCAATACAAGGATGGGCAGCACTATACCAATAGTTACAGGATTACCGCAAACTTTTTGGTATGGACTACGGCTAATTTTGACAAAGAACTTGTTAAAAAATTAGACTATCACCTCCGGGAAAAGACATATACACCAGGTTTATGGAAAAAATATACCGGTAAAACCCTGGATCAACTTTGGAAATTGTACGAAGTGAACCCTTCCATGTCTTAAATAACAAAATGATATCATGATAGTAAAAAAACAGCACATACTTTTTATTGTTTTATTGGCAATTTTTGTACTCCCTATATCAGGATGTTCTTCCAGTGAATCAAAAAAAGATAAAGAGGCATTCCATCAGGAAGAGGAGGATACTAGCGAAGGGGACCCCTTTGCCGCACCGGAAAAATGGCAGGAACACTGGTTTGAACACAAACAGTTGGTCCATCTAGTATATTCGGATGAACATTTGGCACTTTATTTTGACAAGGATGTTGACCAGTCAATCCAATGGCCCAAGGCCTATTTGGGAAAAGTCTGGAAGTACATAAAAAGTGTATATGGGGAATTTGGGGAAGACCCTAAGCTCTATGCCATATTACATACTGGAAAATATTCTGGAGGACATCCTTCCCCCTATATGGATGCAAGCCATGATTTCAGAAATGTGGTAGATTGCGGCCCCTATACCTGGTTGGAACCCAGTCCGGAAGAGGGACTTAGCATGATGATCCATGAAATTGGACATATTGTAGAAGGAGCGGCAAACGGTATTAAGGAAAATCCTGCTTGGGACATTTGGAAAGATAGCAAGTGGGCAGAAATCTTTATCTATGATGTCTATAGGAACACAGGACAGGAAGAATATGCCGAATATACCTTCAATAATCTAATGGAACAGGTAGATGATTATCCAAGGCCTGGTACTCAATGGTTCAAGGATTGGTTTTACCCAATATACACTGAATATGGAGGAAATAAGGTGTTAAACCGCTTTTACGAACTTCTGGCTCTTCACTTCCCCAAAAATGCCGAAGGAAATCGCTATACAAGGCGAATGAACATGGGAGAATTCGTTCATTTCTGGAGCGGTGCAGCCGCCGCGGATTTACAACCCCTGGCCGAAAATGCCTTTGGGTGGCCGGAGGAATGGAACACCCAATTAAAAGAAGCAAAATCCACTTTTTATAATATTAATTATTAAAACGAAATTAAGATGAAAAATAAATTATTAACCATATATCTGGCCAGCCTTGTGGCTTGCCTTTATTCATGCAATACAGACGACGTTCTCTCCGATATTGAAGGACTCCCTGTGTCCGTTATAAACGATGACCCAGACGGTGCCCCAGATCGGATTTTGGCACAGACCTGGAATAATCGTAATGATACCCTATATAGACAATACTATGACGATTACGTTGCCGTATATTATGACAATAAGATAGAGCGGCCCTTGGAATGGCCTTACAGTTTTCTGAACAACCTTTGGGAATTTACCAATGACACCTACGGAAAACTAGGAAACCAACGTTTATATGGAGTGTTCCATACAGAGGGAACACCTTTCAACACTACCTATTTTAACGAGGAGCATGGCGGTAGAAATATTATAGACATTCCATTAAACGGCAGTGAAATGACCTCAGACAACACGGACACCATCATTTTGGAAGCCAGTCAAATTGTGGAATCGGCCACCAATAATACTTACGGCTCTCCGGCATCCAACCTTTGGGGCGACCAATGGAGCCAATCATATTTATATGATGTATACTCCAATCTAGGAATGACCGAGGACAGCCTAAGAGTGTACGAAAAAAACATTTCCACCATAGTGGACTACCCCAGTCCCGGTTCCAACTGGTTTAAGGATTGGTTCCTTCCAATATACAAGGATCATGGTGGTAGCGCCGCATTAAGCCGTTTTTTTAAAACTAGCAGTGAGCGATTTCCAAAGCTGGACGGCTCCTATACCACCCAAATGAACATGGGCGAATTTGTACATTTTTATAGTGGCTCGGTAGGTTCTGATCTGCAACCCTTAGCTGAAAGTGCTTTTGGATGGACAGAGGAATGGGCCACGGAACTTATCCAGGCGAAAATGGACTATCCGGACATGCCGTATGAATTTGACCCCGTAACGGAAATTGTCGACATTACCGAGGAGGGTGCAGCCTTAATTACCGTAAACTATGAAAACCCGGGAGGTCCGGACGCTGGTGAAGGCTCAAAGAAACTAATAGACATGGATACTTCTTCCAAATACCTAACATTTAATTATGCGGCCGATTTGTTCTTACAGCAAATTTTTGGTGGAGAAGCCCAGATAGTCAATAGATACACATTGACCTCTGCAAACGATGCCCCTTCAAGAGACCCTAAAACATGGCAATTATTAGGATCAAATAACGGTAGCGACTGGACCGTTCTGGATAGCCGGACCAATCAATCCTTTGCCTCTAGAGGACAAACTGTTGAATTCTCCTTTGGAAACGAAACGGCCTATACTTTTTACAAATTGCTTATTACGGAGAATAATGGTGACGGCCTCTTCCAACTTGCAGAATGGCGTTTAAAAGTCTTGCGTTTAATTGAACCATAACCGGATATTAAGAAAAAATTTGTTCGTTGTACGTTCAATCTACCATGCATAATGCATGGGTATAACAAAAATGGATGGTCTTTATTATTAGGAACATCCATTTTTGTTACTTAAAATATTAATCAACGTGAGTTCGATATAAGGACTATCCAATTCTTTGAAGGTTGTCTATATTGATGTTTGGTTTTGTTGGGTAAAAGGCATATGCAATGAGTCCGGAAACCATATTTGTGATGAAGTTTCCAAA
>NZ_JASWIM010000038.1:0-55542 GCF_030291335.1 Arenibacter flavimaris | reverse complement strand
TGCATATTGCACGGCACAGCTTCGGTAATATTTCAGGGGATAAAATCCCAATTCAAATGCTTCAGAAATTATATAGGCATTCTTCTATTACAACCACCGTCAATTACCAGTCAAATTTCATGCACAAAGAAACGGATGATGCTTTGGAGAAGGTTCTAAACTTTGATTGAGATGTTACCGTTTGACCATTCGATTAACGCTTATACCTAAATTATTGGTAAAGAATGGACATAATACGTATATTATAGGGTGAAAAATCAAGAATATTACCATACCTTTAACTTTTAACCATTAATCCGATGCAGGTAGTATGTCTACAAGAAGAAGCTTTTTATGCTTTATTTGATAAGGTAGTAGAGCATTTGGAATCTAAACGCAGTGATAAGCCAGCTAAATGGATTGATGGTGAAGAAGCAATGTTATTGCTAAATATAAAATCTACAACCACTTTGCAGAAATTAAGGGATGAAGGTAAGATTAGATTTTCTCAACCGCAAAGGAAAATAATTCTCTATGATCGGGATTCCATTTATGAGTACATTGAAAGGTACGCCCGTGAAACTTTTTAATTATGGAAGAACATCTAAAAGTTGATAAAGATTACCTGGAAGCATTCAATCTTGGCTATGAACTTGCCAAAGAATTAAAGCTAAAGTCTCCAATGTTTAAAAACATTGAATCGGATATTAGTCGTATACACACACTGCAAATTGGTATGGAAGAATACTGTAAGGAAATTACCTTAAATAAAAATATTACTTTGGATGACAGCAAAATCATTCAACAAAAAAATAAAGATAACCAATATGGGAATGAACTCTCCCTTTAAGTAGTATTGTAAAATGCTCGCACATTAAATCAGTCTTCTTGAATCGATATCTTCCGCCTAGAACACTTCTGCAACAATCACGACCCATAAACCTTCTTAAAAATGATGATTCCGTGAATTTTCAGAAAGTTTAGAGATAGGAATGGGAAAAATGAACTTTATAATTAAGTGGCAGATAAGTATATTAAAAGGTGGGAATAATTGCACTATGTTGAATTTAGCGGTGTTCCAAAAAACGTTCATGGCTATTGCGGAACTGGTTTGAAGTATAGGTAGTGTCCCAAAAATGGTTCCGTTTAAGAAACTAGGCTGGGGCTTTTCATAAGATAAGTAGCCAACTGTGACACTATCCCATTAACTGTGTAAGTTAAAAATAACAGGGGTTCGACTTTTATCTAAAGTCTGACCCTTTTTTCATAGATCGTAAGGAACTGGTTTAAAATGATGCCCCAGTTCCTGATGGGCAGCGACCACTTTTTGGTGGCCTCCCTTGTCGCCAAATATACGGATTTCATCACCGCATCGTCCGTCGGGAACGACAGTTTGTTCTTGGTGTACTTCCTGATCTTGCCGTTCAGGTTCTCGATAAGGTTGGTGGTATAGATGATCTTCCTTATCTCTAACGGGAACTCGAAGAACACGGTCAGGTCCTCCCAATTGTCCCTCCAGCTCTTTATCGCATAGGAGTACTTGGTCTCCCATTGTCCCGCAAAATCTTCCAGGGCGGCCTTCGCGGCCTTTTGGTTGGGGGCATTGTAGATATGTTTCATATCGGCGGTGAAGGCCTTCTTGTCCTTCCATACCACATATCTGCATGCATTGCGTATCTGGTGCACCACGCATATCTGGGTCTTTGATTCGGGGAACACGCTTTTGATGGTATCCGTGAACCCGTTAAGGTTGTCGGTGGCCGTGATCAGGATGTCCTCCGTGCCACGGGCCTTCATGTCGGTCAGCACCGACATCCAAAAGGCGGAGGATTCGTTCTTGCCCAGCCAGAGGCCGAGGACTTCCTTTTTTCCGTCCCTGCGCAGGCCTACGGCCACGTATACGGTCTTGTTGATGACCTTGGAACTTTCCCTGACCTTGAAGACGATACCGTCCATCCAAACGATCAGGTAGACCGGCTCCAACGGACGGTTCTGCCAGGCTAAGATATCGTTCGACACCTTGTCGGTGATCCTCGATATGGTGGAGGTGGATACGTCGAAATTATAGACCTCCCTTATCTGCTCCTCGATATCGCTGTTGCTCATGCCCTTGGCATAGAGCGATACGATAACGTTCTCGATACCGTCGACCATGTTGCCCCGCTTGGGGACGACCATAGGGTTGAAGGACGCGTCCCGGTCCCTGGGGACGGCAATCTCGGATTCCCCGAAGGAAGTCCGGACCTTTTTTGACGAATAACCGTTACGGGAGTTATTATCCTTGGATTTTTGGTGTTTGTCATAATCCAGGTGACCATCAAGCTCCCCTTCGAGCATCTTCTCGATGCCACGTTTCTGGAGTTCCTTCAAAAACCCATTGAGTTCGTCGCCGGATCTGAACTGCTTTAAAAACTCATCATTGAACAATTCCTCTTTTTTCATAAGGTGTAAATATTTAAAATTAAACAAAAAAATAGCGGGGGCATGCCCCCGCTATTTTCTATTTACACACTTTATGAGATAGTCCTCCAACTGTTTTTATTTGTCGTCATAATGAAATCGACATTGAATAATTGTACATTTCTGGTCAATTCCCTTTTTACCAGAAACACGGTAAACAAGTCTGTGCTCTCCAGTAATTCTCCTTGACCAAAACCCCTTAAGTCCGTGTTTTAGTGGTTCAGGCTTTCCTAATCCTTTAAAGGGGTTTTGTTTAATTGCCTTTATCAGCTCCTTTATTTTAAGAGCTGTATCAGCATCATTTTCTAACCAATATGTAAAGTCATCCCAAGCGTGTGCGGCGAAATCAATGTTCATTATTGTGCCAGTTGAATTTCATCCTCATTATAAGGAACTAACTCTCCATTGGAAATTTGTTCAATTGATTCTGCAAGTCGTTTTCTATTGGCGTTTGTAGATAATAAATGCTCTGTTTCTTTCAGTGAATTATATTCGCTAATAGACATTATTACAACAGCATCATCTCCTTTAGTTCTTGGAACGATTATAACTTCCATTGATTTAGAAACATAATCAAACTGCTTTTTCATACTCTTTCTTAAAGTCGATATTGTTATAGCTTTCATAATAATATATTTTTATGTACAAAAAAATGTACAAGTAAAAGTACAATATTTATATCAAATGTCCAAATATTTCTTTCTTTGTTCGAATTTAAGCTTTTATGTAAAAAAATAGTTCTTTAAATCGGCCCATAAAAAGTGAGAATGAATAAAGTTGGTGTAGCTGGAAAATCCGGTGATATTGACCACCTAATTCCGGTTTAAACTGACCATGGCATTCCTGAGTATGTTGACCACCCCATTCCGGGGCATGTTGACCACCTAAAATCAAGCGAATTACAGAGAGCTATCGAGGGTTATCTTCGAGCTGTTATTAAACCAAACAGCAAAGGAGATGGCCGGAAAATCGATAGAGATGAGTAAACTAAGAAATGTTATTAAACTACACCTTCAAGGAAAGAGCAAGGTGTTTATCAGTCAGTACCTAGGTATTTCCCGAAACACGGTGAAGAAGTACATAAGGCAATTTAGTGCCTTAAAAATGCCGTATGAGGAGATTGAGGTTTTGAGTGACCTATCCCTAGAGGCTTTATTTATAAATGCTCCCCAGCGGGAGCTCCCTGAGCATTTAAAGGCCTTGTACGCTTTCTTTCCTTATGCAGAGCGGCAACTCAAGAAAACTGGATTTACCAAGATGCTGCTATGGCAGGAGTATAAAGGGCAATACCCGCAAGGAGTCCAAAGTAGCCAGTTTTGTGAACATTACAACCGGTGGAGCCGTAGCATTCATGTCAGGCCTACCATGCACATGACCCACAAGGCCGGAGACAAGATGTATGTGGATTATGCAGGTGAGACCCTTGAACTTATTGATAGGGAAAGCGGGGAGATCATTGATATACAATTCTTTGTAGCTATACTTGGGGCGAGCCAACTCACCTATGCAGAGGCAAGTTTGAGCCAGAAAAAAGAGGACTTTATATCCTCGGTAGAAAATGCGATGCATTATTTTGGCGGAGTTCCGGCTGCCATAGTCCCTGACAACCTTAAGTCGGCCGTGACCAAAAGCAATCGTTATGAGCCTACTTTGAACGAAACGTTTTTGGATTTCTCCGAACACTATGGCACAACGGTATTGCCGGCAAGAGCCTATAAACCCAGAGACAAGTCTTTAGTAGAAGGAGCCGTTAAGATCCTCTATACGCGTATATACAGCATATTAAAGGAACAACAATTCTTCGACCTCAAGTCGCTCAACCAATCCATATTGATTCTTTTGGAGAAGCATAACAATGCAAATATGACGGGAAGGCCATACAGCCGTAGACAGCTCTTCGAAGAGCTTGAAAGGGATCAACTCTGCTTACTTCCCCAACAGTATTATGAGGTCCGTAAACAAGCCCTTGTGACCGTTCTCAATAATGGACATGTTATTTTAGGAGAAGACAAGCATTACTATAGCGTTCCATATCAATATATCCGCAAGAAGGTAAAGATTCTCTATAGCGCAAAAAACGTTGAGATTTTTTATGGCTATGGACGTATCGCCGTGCACCCAAGGGTAAAAAGCCCCCATCATTACAGTACGCTGGCCGAACATATGGCCTCAACCCATCGCTTTGCCAGAGAGTGGACACCCCAGCGTTTTATAGATTGGGCGGCCTCCATCGATCAGGATGTAAAAGTATTGATCACCAACATTCTCAATAAAAAACAACATCCGGAACAAGCCTATAAAAGTTGTATGGGCATACTTTCCCTTACCAAAAAGGTAGGTAAGGAACGTTTGGTCAAAGCCTGTGGAAAATCCCTTGAATATGGGATCTACAATTATATGATGGTGCAAAACATTCTCGATAGAGGACTCGACCAAATGGAAGAAGAACAACAGGAAGAATCAATCCCTTCCCATAAAAACATCAGAGGAAGCAATTATTATAAGTAATCAATAAACACATCTATATGAATCAAACCACGTTATCGAAAATGAAAACCCTTGGGCTTCACGGCATGTACGAAGTCTTTAAAACAACCATTGAAAGCGGCAAGAGCGATCATTATACCATTGACCAACTCATGGCCCAGCTTATTGAAACAGAATACGATTATCGTCAAAATCGAAAGATTGAACGCAGTGTACAAAGTGCCCAGTTCCGCTATAGGGCAGCTTTAGAAGACGTAATCTTTGATGCCTCTCGCAATTTGGACCGTACCAAACTCTTACGCTTAGCTCAAGGAGATTATATCTCTAATGGACAGGACGTTCTCATTACCGGAAGTACCGGGGCAGGTAAAAGCTATCTCGCTACCGCATTAGGCTACCAGGCATGTATAGATGGATATAGGATAAAATATTACAACACCAACCGTTTGATGGCTAAACTAAAGATGGCCAAAGCTGATGGGTTCTATTTGAAAGAACTGGCCAAATTGGAACGTTTGCAGCTTATCATCCTAGATGATTTTGGCCTACAACCAATGGATCAACAAAGCAGAATAGCACTTTTAGAGATTATCGAGGATCGACATGGTAAGAACTCAGTAATCATCACTTCCCAATTACCAGTAAGCCGCTGGTATGATATTATTGGGGAGAAAACCATTGCAGATGCAACTATGGACAGACTTGTGCACCATGCACATTGTTTTGAACTTCAGGGGGAATCTATGCGAAAAAAGAAAAGCAGAGTAGAATAAAAAGCAGCTAAAAAAATCAATAAATTTGTTCAATATGATAGCTCACAAATCGTTCTTTTAGAAACCTGAAAATGACTGGTCAACATACTCCGGAATGGGGTGGTCACTATGACCGGAATATCCATGATAATAAAGGCTTTGTTATAACCAATAAGCGACTTCAGACCAACATCCCGAACATATATGCAATTGGCGATGTAATCGGGGGGGCTATGTTGGCCCATAAGGCAGAAGAAGAGGGAACATTCGTTGCGGAAACCATAGATGGTCAAAAACCTTATTTAGACCACAAATCCATCCCTAATGTAGTATATACTTGGCCCGAAATTGCTTCAGTGGGTCTGACAGAACAGGAACTGACACAGAAGAAGGTTGATTTCAAATCATCAAAAATTCCCTTTTCAGCTTTCGGCCGTGCCCGGGCTGCAGGTGAAAAAGACGGTTTTGTAAAAATATTGGCCCACCCAAAATATGGTGAAATATTAGGTATGCACATTTTTAGCCCAAGAGCGGCAGACATGATCAGCATTGGTGTAACAGCTTTGGTTTATGAAATTACAGATCGGGATATGACCAATATTTCCTACCCACACCCAAGCTATACCGAGGTTATGAAAGAAGCCTTCCTTGAAATATCCGGAAAGGGAACAATTAACCTTTAAGTTGCTACTAATGATGAATTTGAAATTCAGATGTAAGTGTTAACTCGCTTAAGCCTCGAAATATCCTAAAATATAATAAGGCTGAGGAGATAATAAATTTACTTAAAGGGAAGTACCCCAAGCAATTGAATTAAAACAATACATATTTATTATAGGATGTCCATTGTTACCGATTCGCCGATAATTTTGGCCATCCTTTTATGCAAGCCATTTTTAAATAACAAAAGAATATGACAATTGAAATTCAGTCACATTCCAAAAACTGGAAAAGAAAGTATGAACTGGAACGCAAGGTATTAGAGGATATTTTTGGGAAAGAAATTAAAGCGATTGAACACATTGGTAGTACATCTGTTCCTAAATTAAGTGCAAAACCTATCATAGATATTTTTCTTGCTGTTTCTCCATTACATAATGTGTCTTATTACAATGACAAACTACAGGGCTTAAATTACAGATATTCTATTACAGATATGTCAAACAGGCATCTATTCTCCAAATGTACTGCGGCAGAAGTCTGGACGCATAATTTACATATACTCCCATATGATAAAAATTTTTATTTAAGAAGTGAATTATTATTTCGGGATTATTTAAGAAAAAACCCAGAATTTGTTAGTAAGTACACCTCATTAAAGGAGCAATTGGTTTTAATAAATTACAACAACATAGAAGAATACACTAAGTCAAAATCAGAGTTCATTCGGTTTGTTATGGAGCTTGCACGAACAGAGAAAGGTTTGGTAAAATGAACAATCGTTTAAGTACAAATAGTTACAAAAATGGATCCGCAATGTACTAACCACATAAACTTAAAGGATATACCAATTATGGCGGAATACAAAATAGAGGGCTGATTTAAAAACTGGAATATCTTAACAGCTATGTGCCAATGCCAGTTATAGTATTAACCTCTCTATAAATCCTTTCAAAATTCATTCTCAAATCTTCCGGGGTAAAGTAATTCGTTTTAGGTGGAATTTCTTTTTTAATGTTCTGTAATTTGAACCGCAGTTTTTTGTCCCTTCCATCGACAAAGGCAATAAACTCGCCTTGTTGTAGCCTAAAGAACAGATCTGCTCGTCGTTTTGCTACTTCCTTTTCGCCGGTGGTAATGCGCGTATCAAAATTGAGATTATGTCCACGTTTGACACTGGTGGTCTCTTTGCTTACAAATTCAAAAAAGCGTTCGTAGTATTTGGCGGTAGGCCGTACCCTTTGTACCTATATGCATAGATCAGGGGTAAGTTCGACATGGAATAGTCCAAACCAGTTTTGCGAATGATACTGAATGCGATGTGTTTTTCGTGGGCAGGAAGTCCCGATAGGATAGAGATATATAAACTCCGATAAAAATATTCGTCTTATTATCAATTATTAAAATAAACCTAAAGGTGGTTCTGCCGGTAATTCTAACTTTGGCCTATTTTACATTAATCAACTTAGGAATAACCAATAATAAATCACTTCGCGATAATAGCAATGGTAATGTAATTTATGGTTAAGAAAAATAAAGCCCCTAAAAGGGGCTTTATACTTAAGCGAGAAGCCTAAAATCATCTCAGGTCTTCCAACGTTTTTATTCGTTTCAGATCTTCATTCAGATGGTCACGCTGTCTTCTAATTACATTTGCGATGTCAGCCGGCAAACGACCATCAACTAAAATTTCATTATATTCTTCTATTGCAGAATTATCCCCTCTAATAGCTTCCTCCAACATAGCCTCGGCATCATCACCTGAAAAGAATGCTTTAATATCCATCCAAGTTCGGTGCATGGCCCCTAACGTACTACCATCAATTTTTTCCCTAGTAGTTAATGCCGGGGCTACAGATTTTAACTCTTCTAAAAATATACGGCGCTCTCGAGCCTTATTGTGAAAATAGGTCTGCAATCCTGATTCAGTGGTATTCTCAGCAGCCTTTTCGTAACCCTTAATGGAGTCCTCATTTTTCTGAATGATATCATTCAGACGTTCCTCTATATCTCTTACAATATTATTCATGATTAATAATTTAGTGCGGAAACCAATAATGCCTACCGCTTAGCATATTCATAAAATTACAATGCAACGTTAGTCTACTTTAATTCAAATCATATTAATATGAACTCTAATAATTGTGGATTACAAATTAATTGAATAATATGGTTTTTAATTCACCAGGCGCATAGTCCGTTTCTATAAGTTATCTAATCCCACAAGGATGCATTCATTATTAATTAGTTGTAGATGACGAAATGGATATATCCTTAATACGCTCCTCCAAGATAATTATACAGTAAATCGATTTTTTTACTTTAGAATTTATTTCATATTAAATTATAAAATATATTTTTTATCCTCACTTCAGCTGAATCTACTTTTTGGTTTTTCTTCTTGATTGCATGTAACGATAACTAAGATACGCCAATTGAGCACCCACAACCATTATTTTCCATTTACCATTTCTAATGAAAGTAGATGTCAGTCCTAATAAATTTGAAGTTTTCATATGCTTAAAATTTTATATTTTATTAAACCACCTCAGCTCAAATATCACAGTTAATCATCCAATTTATTCCATATTTATCCGTAAAACGGGCAAAAAGGGCTTTCCATTCTCTTTCGCGCAAATCATGGTGAATCCTGCCGCCGGAAGATAATTTTTTAAAAAGGTCCACTGCATTTTTCTTTTGATCCAAGTCAATACTCAAATGTATTTTACTACCAGCTGTCAAAGGAGTATCCGGTGTGGCATCATAGGCCATTAAATGCACTCCATTTCCCTTCAGTTCAGCATGTTGAAGTTTACCTCTGTAAGAAGAAGGGACATCTAATTCCTTATCTGCATAAGTTTGTCTATTCTTAATTTCTGCATTGAAACAATCCGCGTAAAAATTAAGGGCCTCCTGACAATTGCCCCCAAAAGCCAAGTAAGCTTGTACAGTCATATCTTTTATTATTTAGTTTACATTAAAAATACTATAGGACAACCGTTCAAATTGATCGTAAAAGAAATGTTCTTAGTTCTAAAGCAAAAAGGGGTTATTTTATTTTACTTTACTCAACCAATCACATTTGTGTCTTGGATTGCTTAAAAATGTAAGCATTGAATTGAAAGCACTACGCTCTTAAAATTCCTGTAACCATCCAAAAACTTATAGCATGTTTATCTTTTCATCAACAGATATCCAATCTATAATTAGTAAAGGTTTAAAGAATGGAATCCAATAACTACTTATAAAATATATTTGAATATTTCTAATGTACAATTAGACTTATAATCACTTGTAAAATTTAAAATAAAAAAGAATCATAATACCATTCAAGATAGAGGATAACCCATTGGTTATAATTATTGGCCAATCCATTTTTATTGTTCCGTAAATTGTCCATAGGATAACACCGGTTAGTATGGTTACAAACATCCATAACGATATATCACCCACACTTTTGGTTCGGTATGCCTTAATTATTTGTGGCAGCGCACCTATGGTTGTAAAAAAACCCGCAAAAATTCCGATATTATCGACCATTTATTATATTATTTAAGGATTGTTCGGACACATCATTGCATGAAATTGACAATCATTAATTTAGAATCAAATCGTCTACTAAAATTTCAGGCGGTTTTTTATCTTTAGTATCAAGAATATATAGGTTTGTGGACAGCTCAAAAAGGTGTGCTTCGGTTTCATAAAAATGCATCATGTAACCACCAGTATTAATAAATACTACAAAATCACCGATTTCAGGTAATTTTGGAAAAGTTAGTTTTCTTTTCAATATTACGTCCTGCTCCAAACAATATGCGCCAGTAAGATAAAGTTCTACAGCATTACCGTCATTTACCGGTTTCTGATATACTATAAATGGATCTAATAAGAAATCAGCACTTGAGCTTTTAAGCTGACTCATGTTCATTTCCAATCCAACAAGCCAGGTCCCGTTGGCATCTTTCTTTCTATGCGCAACTTTCGCTATAGTCATGCCAACTTCTTGCAATAATGCTCGTCCAGGTTCAATTCTTAATTGGATTTTTCTGTCATTAACCAGTTCATAAACAGACGGACCCGAATTTTTCTTATAAGTCAATATTTTCTCAAGAAATTGCGATCCATTTATTTCATTGTAATAGGGATATGTGTTCAATTCTCCAACTACAGAATTTTCATTATCAGCCTTTCTTAAACCCAAACCGTTGTTCATAAAAGTTATTGGAGAACTTCTTTCCAGAACCGCCATCTGTAACCCTTCCTTAAAATTTTCCCATTCCTCTTTGGAATCCAGGTAATTTATCAGTATACCGCCCCCTATATCCAGAAAAGTAATTTTGCAGCCAGAATTGTTTAATTCGTCCAAAAGTTCCAAAGTTTGCAATATCGCTTCAGCACGTTGTACAATGGAATAGCCGTCTAAATGAAAATGGAAGCCCTTTAAATAAATATTATGGAATTCAGATATTTGTGAAAACCATATCTTTAAATGCTCAATATCTTTATCGATATCGAATCCAAATCTACTGTATAATTTTTTACCATCAACCTTAAAGCCGCTCAATCGTATTCCTATACTTGCAATTACATTTAGATCCTTTGCTATTTTTTGGGTCAATCTTAGCTCATCATGGTTGTCAATAATTATTAATACATTGTTTTCTATGGCATATTTCAACATAGTGGTTGTTTTAACTGCTGCGGTTAAAACCAAATCGTCTGAGCTTGCTCCAAGATCTATGGCCTCTTCAAGTTCATTATAGCTGGCGGTATCAACACCTATTTTAAAATCAATCGCCGCTCTAACCAAACTTTTTGATTTATTGGCCTTCCTGGCAAAGTAAATCTTAGAATCGATATTATATGTTTTAAAGACTTGATTTAAATTATCGATATTTTTTCTAAAAGAAGGTATGTGGTGAAGATTTATTGGGGATCCATATTGCTTTGTCAACTCTTCCAAAAGTTGTACCTCTGCCATAATATCCTTCATCCAATCACTGGTGATAGGAGTCAAAGGGTATTTGCCTTTAGATTTTGAATAGGTCATATTTATCTTAGCGTTTTTATATAACTATTTAATCCGATGTTAGAGTAACTCCTTGCTGTTCGCAAAGCCCAATCGGAAGCAAAATTATTTTTTGTTCGAGAGAGAGAATCATTATCATAGGTTATGCCTTCCGTCAAAGTTCCATATAAAGTAATATCAGGGTTGATATTTCCCTTAGAATCGATCAACCTTCCACTTCTATCTACCTCAGGACAACCTGTATTGTAGCTTTCCTTTCCAGGGACAATAAACTCCCTTAACAGTTCATTATTTTGTAAGCCAATGAGCAATTCAGACCAATTATCCCTGGACGTATTTGTTGGAATCCGCGCATCTACAAGCACTTCGGCATTAACAGGACCTCTATTGGCAACTTTTAATGTCCATTTGTTATTTTTTCTTTTAACAACTGGATTTTTAGAATAATCCAAGTTTAAAATTCCATGCTCTAATAAGGCCAATATCTTTTTCATATTCGTCAAGGGTGGACCATAGGATATGCGATTGAGCTGGGAACGATAATTTAGATCAAAAAAACGATGGGATTCTGCAGTCATTCCTCCAAAATTATATATTTCACTAAACTGTTCACTAATATTTCCCCAGGTCATTACCGCGGCCATGAATGGACTTTTCTCTGAACCCAATTCCGCTTCAGACATCACATATCTCAAATAGGCCAATGGCCCAAGATTATCTGTAGGATTTTGGAAGTCGACAGGTTTGAAGATATTCTCGAAATTAAATGTCTGTTCATTAGGGTAGTCTTTATGGAATTTCAGGATTTGGCATCTAAATCTATCTACATTGTCATCGGGGTCAAGGTTCAATCCTTTTTTATGAAAAGCTACCTTGTAGAAGTTGTATTCAGCCTCCAAAATATAAAGTGGCAAGATATTCTTTAAAAAACTTGGTTTTTCCCCATTTACTATCCGCCCATATATGGATCTTAGAGTAAAAAATACGGGTAGATAAGGCTTTTTTCCTTCTCTGGTTGAGCGTGGGATCATCGGAAGTCCACTACGGCAAAAACCATATATTTTACCAGGTTCCCTTTTCGAAGGCTCATAAATATAGGACTCATCATCCTTTTTTATAAAACGTCCTCCTCGACCTTCTGTCAATGCCAAAAGAGCGTCAATAAAAGTTAATCCCATACCTTTGATTGCTACTTGGGTATTGCTTTGTATTACAGACAATTTGGAATCAACAGGATAAATAAATGGGATAAATGATTTCCGTGTTTCACTAGTGCTTTCGGGCTTTTCTTTTTCTTGAAGTTGTCCCTTCCAACTACAATGACCAGTGGAAATTAATATATTATTTACTGTAAGGAATTGATCCTTTGCATCTAATTCGTCTAGATATCCCAACTCGTATACACCTGCTTTCTTGATTATACTGACAACAGAACTACGATGTTTAACAATACGATAGGAACTAATACCTGCTCTGTACAATTTTTCGAAACACTCCGTTAAATAATATCCCACCATCGATCTTGAAGCAAAATGATCGTTTAAATTTGAATCTTTGTTATAAGTTCCTTTTGCTATCCAATCAGCGAACGATAGTCTATTATCGACCACAGGCTTTAATATTTCCGATGGCCATACATTGATATTGCGGTTAGGATAGTTCATCAGTAAATAACTGGGTTGAACCGGGTCATAAATCTCTCCAGCCCCGAAATTTCCTGATTTTTCAAATAAATGCACTTCAATGTTTTTATCAATTTCCAAGTTGCCAAGTTGTGCTAAAAGACGCTCGAAAGCGTAAAGACCTTTTGGCCCTAAACCCACAATAGCAATTCTATAAGCTTTCATGTTCGATAAATTGATTATAATTTTTTAACACTCTTTCATTTTGAAATTCAGAGGAGATTTGGTCAGAAATAAAATTTTCCCTTATCCATTTAGGGTTGTAGACCGTATCAAGGTAACGTTCACCCTTATCTGGAAATAAAAGCACCGACACTGAATTTTCAGGCAATTTGTATTGATATCTTAAATAAGCAGATACTACTCCACCAGATGAACCTCCAGCAAGAATAGCTTCCTCCTTCAATAATTTCATACAACCTTTAATGCAATCGATATCGGCAACATGCATAACGTCATACACTCTATCAGGGATAAGAAACTGAGAGGGCATGCCTGCGCCATGACCGGGAATTTTTCTCAATTTGGTAGGCCCACCAAATAAAACACTACCAATGGCATCGACTGCCACTAATTTTGTATCAAGTTTCTGTTTCTTGATATAATCTGAACACCCCATCAGACTTCCGCACGTACTTGTAGCAATAAAAATATAATCTACCTGTTTATTGAGTTGCTGCATAATCTCCCGCATAGTTTGGTGGTACGCTTTTGGATTGTTTGGGTTGCGGTACTGGTTTGACCACACACTATTGGGCACGGAATAAAGCAATTCCTTTACTTTATTTAATCGTGCCCCCAAAAAACCACCCTCCGAAGTTGGCTGGTGAACGACAATTATTTCTGCTCCGTACACTTCCAATAGTTTTTTGGTGTGGGGATTAAGGTTTGGATCGACAACTACTTTTAAATTTAATCCATGAAATAAACAAGCTTGAGCAAGGCCAACTGCCATATTACCAGAACTAGATTCGATGACTGTCCCCCCTTTTTGTAATTTACCTTCTCGCATTAATTCGCAGACAATTCGACTGGCCGATCTATCCTTCATACTACCGGCGGGATTAAAGCCCTCCATTTTAGCATAAACCAATCTGGTGTCTTCAAACATTCTATTCAAGCGGATAAGTGGTGTATTACCTATTGAATCCATAATATGAGATGCTATCCTATTCATAGTAGTTATGTTAAAGTTCTAATAAATCTCCGGGCGCATTTAGCCTTGAGTTAAATTTCGAGTAAGATAAATCTTCATTACCTCTAATATTAACTTGATGTCCATAATTATTGATTCGAAAGATAATCTTGTGTAAAAACAGAATATAGGTGATATGCATTTTACATTTTTCCGCTGCATTAAGTTGTCACTATAAAGGTATTTCACTGTATCTGTCTATTCATTTAGGCACATAAGATTATATCAGTTTCCTATTTAGCAAATAGCACTGAATTCTTAATAATGACAAATGAGATAATTTAATTGCTTTATCGGGGTACATTAGGAATTTTTAATTAACTATTTTGCTGACCAATACCCCCGAATATGTTCTGAATACTTTATTAAGTTTTATCAATTTAAATTAACCATATTCCAGAAATACCTTAGAGATGGAAATGAATAAATATACTAGACGAGCTTTTATTGGTGGTTTAATATGCATGATAGTAATTGCACTGAGCACCTTTCTTTTAGGTAAGTTAAGTGGGTACGAAGCCAAAATCCTTATTAAAAGCTCTTTGGATGGAATTAACACATTATGTAATACGATTGCTTTGGCATCAGCAACAATTTTAGCTCTTTTATTAACTTTATTAGGACTTAGTTCTACCACTAAATCAGAATTAAAAAAAGACTATTATCGTGAGGTACTAATAATAGCCAAACTCGATACAACTATTTTTATCGCAGCGGTAATAACATTTCTTATATTCAACTTACCAATTACAGAATCGAGTAATGTGCCAGATAATTGGTTCAGCACACTTTATTATATTTCATTAGGCATTTCAAGTCTATTGAGTGCTGGACTTATTGTAGTTGTACTTTTACTTTATAATACAGTAGTTAATATTATAAAAATAGTCGGTTTAGGCAGAAAAGATCATCCACTAGTTCGTGATGAAAGTAACAAGATAGAAAATTGAGTCAATGTCAAATTCTATATTCCAAACAACCCAATTAATTCATTAGTTGACTTTTTCCTAATTATAAAATTAATAGAGCCATCAATTGAATTCAAGTGACAATATATTGGTTCATGGCTTAGCCTTCCCACAATATTATATTTCCAATTTTCCGATCATTTTTTATGGCGATTAATCTAAAATGAAATTTTTTAATTTGCCCCAAACTTTGTTAGTGATAGCCTTATTTGTCGTTTTGTTTTTGACATTCTTTTGTCAAATCTTTATTTCTCCTTCCAAGCCCATGTCAGTTTGTTCCCCGGGTTTGGTTGCCATTCCTCCTGTCTGGAAAAGTGCTACCATAGAATTTGTTGTGCTATCCCAATAATATCCTTCTGTTGGTTTGATTTGGATAGCTGTAAGATTTGGATCATCAATTCCTTTAAACCAAATGTCGTCATTTTTTTCATAAAGATCTTTTAAAATGTGCATATCGGTTCTAATTAGGGCATCCCCATAAAGAGTCATAAATTGCTCGGATTTAGGGTTCACATAAATCAGTTGAGCCCTTTCCTCATTCCTTATATGGGAGTTATGTTTACTTTGCTTATTACTTAAAAACCAAAAAGCACCCATGTCATCAACTTTTTTTGTGCTCATTGGAACAATGTGAAGAGGTGAAATTTGACAATTAGTTCCCATCATGGCTATTTCTATAGACTCAGCCATTTCTTTCATTATTTTACGTGCTTCTTCATCGTGCATATTATTTGTCCCCATAATTTCAATTTTTTTATAAAGTTATTCATGAACCTTTAGAAGATTTAATTCAAAACAGAAATATGTTAATACAATGAAGTCTTGAAAATGCCATAACCCTCAAAAAAATTAATAAAAGTTATTAGTAAGCAGGAAGTGTAAAAGCATTGAGAAGGTATTGCTTATGCGAATCGTATTGATTTACAGCTCGGCATTGGGAACAAGTACCTTAAGTCGTCCAATCTGGATGATCTATGATCATAATTCAGCTCATTTGCTAATACCTGATCTAGAAAGTTTTACAGGCAATTTTCATCTCTATACTGTTAATAAAGTCCCAAACCAGACTATAATTTTGATGAATAATTAAAAATATACAATTATGAGAAAAGCATTTAGGATATTAAGTTCAGCATTAATAATTATATCATTATTTACTTCATGCAGTAAAGATAATGATCCGGTGGACGACAATCTTTTTGTTGGGACCTACAATGGAACTGTAAGTTATTCCAATAGTGAAGACAGTACCGAAATTTCAACAGATGATGGAAGGGTTACATTGGTTAAGGTAGGTGATTCCTACAATTTTGATTTCTCGGATGGCATTCCCAGTTTAAACGGAATTAAAATGGAAAAAAATGAAAATTTATTTATCAGTTCGGATGGGGCCATTAAAATCGATGAAGGCACTTTGTTAATCGCTTATTCAAAAGACGGTGAAACTTGGGGTGCCAACTGCGACAGATAAATACGATTAATGTAAAATTTGTTAGAGCCGCTGAAGTTCAGTGGCTCTACTATTTTTGTTAATTATCCGCTTATTTCAAAGGATTTCATTTTTGTATGTCCATAATATTATGAAACTGATTATCTATCTGATTGAAAACCGTGTCTTGGAAGAATTCTTTGTTCGCAATAAAATTTTATCACTTCTCGGATAAAAAGCATAACCCTAAAAAGGCTAAAATAGAATATGAATTTCGATCTTATGTTCTATATTCTTGAATCACCATTAAACTTATATCATTGATCCATTTTTTTCAAAAACTCAGGATAACTCATGGATTGTTTCAAGGTAAGGTGTGTTTTCCCGAGAATATCATCAACCAAATCTTGGTTTAATTTAACTAAGCTTTCACCGAACCATTCCAAACCAAAAGTAAACCATTGTGCACCTTTTAAACTAAAATTGCTATATTCAACTTGGCAGCCGAAATCCAAATTTTTATCAGGTGGGAAAACTACAGTTTTATCTGATATGTTCGCTATATAAACAGTATTTCTATTTTTTGAAATGGTTATCCAATTTTCACGCTCCCCGTTTATAATTCCTAAATATTCTAAATCATTAGGATTTGAATTAAAACTCCATCTCGTCCAATCTTCTAAATAACCGGAGGCAAGAGAGGTTAAACAATTTCGGTAACGAGTATTTACACGATGTTTTATTTCTATTTTTTCTTCCCTGAGTTTTATACCGATATTATTATTAGCAATGTTTAAATAGATATCCTCTCTACGTTCCATAGAGTTGAAATCAAGGGAATTAAACCACTGTTGGAGATATTTGTTTTCTCCCTTAAAAAACCACCGCATTTCTTTGCTTATATACATAATCGGATAATTACTTTAAAAAATTAAATGTTTACACTTAAATGGTATCTTGGCAATTATTTGTTTAGCCCGTTCATTAAGGACAAGTAAATCTTTATATACTATAGTTGAAATATTTTACTTCATCATTTCTATTAAAGCCCTGCAATTATGTTAACTGTATATTTGGGTCAAACACAAATGATTAGCCTTCTAAAAATACACTTCATTTCCAAACTGATTTAAATATGGATTCTCTCCATCATTAATGTAAATAAATCAAGATTTACCTCAAAAACCAGTTTTTTTCAAAGATCAAAAACCTCTAATTTCTGTTCGATGGAATATTAACTATGGAAATACAGCCAGATTCATATGAAACTTTCTTCATCCGTCATTGAGGTCGTGGTTGGAGGTTCATGGGCCATACGTTTCTTAAGTCCTGCTGAATCAACGCCAAAAAAATGCAATATTTCCGATCGATTTGAAAGTAATTTGGCTTTATCGCCATTTATCACGATTGGCCGCTGTAGAAGAACCGGGTTGTTATTAATTATTTTCAACCAATCATCAGTTGCAAAATTCTCTTTTCCATTCAAATCAGGAAGGTGTTGGTCTATATCCATGAAAACTTCCCTGAATGGCAAACCAAGATATTCAATAACTTCGAGCCAAATGGTATCGCTTATTTTTTCTTGGGCAATGTCAATGCATTCTACATTTTTTTTAGCCCCTTCTAAATAACCCAGCAGTTGTTTGCCCAAATTTGATAATGAGCTGTAAATAAATGTAATCTGATTTTCATTTCGTGCAAGGACAGGCATATTGACAAATTTTAATTTGGGCCAAAATAGGTAATGGCTTAAAATTATTTTATCCTGATTAACACAAAAATTAGTTTAAATAATTAAATATTCATTTTGACAAGAAATATTATATACTTCAATTCGTATCTTAAAGTATTATTTAACCCCTTTTTTTTTGGATTAAGTAGTAAGGTGTAAGGAAAATCCATTCAAATGATACTTATTGGGCATTGTTCAAATTTGAGTGGTCCGAATGGGGTAAATCACCTTGAATCGAAACTGGCGGGGATATTTAGGGCGAGGCTGAGTGAGTTCAATTCTCTTACATATATTGGAATATGGATTGGAGTTCAAAAAACACAAAGGGAACGAAATGCTTTACGCATTTTACATTCCCTTTGCTAGTATATTTTCCTTAGACAGCATTATCTATCCAGTCACGAGTATCATCTCAGCCATTGCTAATACAATAGCACCCCGAAATATACAGTTTAAAAATAAGAAAAAAATAAATCATAATCAAAACTGAAGCCCAATTTTGCATCGAATTATATGATTTGAGTTAAAGAATTTATTGAATCAGCACATTTCTTCATTTGTATTCTCATTTGAAAAGATTCCATAATACCTACTTTTATTTATTTATTATTATGCAGTTGTTCTTGATCAATCAAATGACTTCTATTTAAAGATCTGTCACTTATGGCAATGTCCTTTGTTTTATGTAATAAAACTTAATTAGGTTGTTTCTACTTAAGTCAAATGTCCTATGTCAATATGTGTAATACTTGTTATATACTGAATGCCGCCGGCTCAATCAACTTTAACTCGGAACTTATGGTATCTTGTTTTTTTAAACTTTTCAATAGGAAATACCCTGAGCAATGTTATAATATCGTTCCAGTAATTCTTAGCAATTGCCATGTTTGGAATAAGCGAAGAAATGGTCTAATGCTACACAAATAAAAACTAGTTCGTACACAATAATAGATTCCGCGACCACTCCTTATAACCAGGATAATCCTTTACGCAATTCGCTCGAAATAACTTACTGTTTAATCTAATTTCCTATGTGGGTAATAAAAAATAAATTAAGTGGTTTCAAAAAGAAATGCTCCACATAAGAGAACAAATAATTCACAGGTCCAGCCCTCGGGGCATTATTCTTTATTTCAAAACAACCTCAAATGACCATCCTTATGTAAAACTTCATACTCCTACTTCCTATCCTTGGTTCGTTACGTATTACGCAATCATCTTTTCATTACCCCTCGTCCGTACCTATTTCCAAAAAATACATCTGACACCTGTACTGAATATCCAGATACGTATGACACAGGATCCTCTCAACTTTAGGACTTAATACCAATCGAAGATATTTGGTCGAACAAGCCAAATGGTAGGGCAACTACAAAACTTTGATTATCCAATGATTTTGGGTAATCTAGCTAACAATCAAGATTACTGCTCAATTTCGTGCGAGGTAAACCTCGATTATTTGTCCCTCTAGAATAAAAAAGCCGCCACTATGAAGTGGCGGCTTAAAAATGGGTGTTCTCATTTAATTACCAATTCTCAATTTCAGCACGAACTTCATTTGGCGTTTTACCAATTCTATTGCCAATTTGCTTTACAGTAAGGTCAAAACGGCCGGGTTCGATTTCAACATCCTCATCAGTAATGTCTGAATACCTTTCACGGTATTCTTGTTCAATTTCGTACCACTTATCTTCAAGTTCTTCTAAATTCAACTGAGTATTTAAATTCGTGGTACCATGATCATCATAATAATCTTCGGAATCTTCGAAGCCATCTATATTAGTTTGCATATTGAAATAAATTAAGGGTTACTGACTCAAAATTAATCGGTATACAAAAAGAGTTGTGAACCAAAAAAATAATAAATTAACCTTAAAAATGATTATTTATCTTTAATGTTTTTAATTCCTATTTACTAATGACCCAATAAGTAACATCTGTCCAATACCACAATTTTTAATATATTGAATTGCGTTAAAATTTTTATTGATTTGATTGTTTCGTATAAATCACTAATAATATTTTTATGAGGTAAGCGCCCGTGTTTGGCTTTTGAAGCTATAGTAATATAAAATTAAAATCTATGTTAGGGAATTCACATTTAAATACAATAATTCTTAAGGGGTTATTCCTTGGATGTGCGCAGGATACATTATAATGAAGCCAACGATTATTATATACATTTTTTGTCCAGGCAAATGAAAATTTCAATTATTTATATTTTAAAATTTTCATACAATAAACACATGCAATTATTCAATGTATCTTCTTCCCTTTATTTTGAAGAGAAAGATTTCTTCAACCAATTTTCAAAAGTAAAATCGACCATCAAGACTCTGAACAAATATAAGAATGCATATATCCTGTTATAGACAGAAGTTAATCTTCAATCCTTAAAAACATTTAAATGGACGAAAAAAATACACCTTATTATTTCATAGAAGGAGGAGGGGAGATGGGGGATCAAATTCGAAAAAAGAACTGGGACAGAACACCTCTGGGCGACCCAAAATCTTGGCCAACTATTCTTAAGAATATGATTTCGATGATACTTGACAATCCGATTGGAATGTATATCGCCTGGGGAAAGGAATATACTCAAATATACAATGACGGATATAGGGCAATTCTGGACACAACAGATCATGCTCACGCCTTGGGTCTTAGTCCTAAGGAAACTTTTCCGGAAATGTGGCATATCATTGAATCAATTTTCGAAAAGGTTATGACCGGAATACCAGTGGCTATAACTGATTTTATGTTTCCACTTAATAGAAAGGGAATCCTGGAAATTTGTCATTTCGATTTCTCTTGTAGTCCCATTAGGGTGGAAAATGGACAAGTTGGGGGTATTCTAATGACTATAATTGAAACAACAAATAAAAGGAAAGCAGAAGATCAACTGAAGGAAAGTAATATTCAATTAAATTTTGCTTTAGAAGCGGCGCAATTGGGTACATTTGATTTGAACCCAATCACCTATGAGTTCACTGCCAATGAAAGACTAAAGCGTTGGTTTGAATTACCCTCGGATAACAATATTCCTTTAAACAATATTATTGAAAAAATTTCAGAAAAGGACCAGGATAGGGTAATTAAGACTCTGCAAAAATCTCTGGAATATCCAATAGATAGTAAGTTTGATGAAATTTTTACCGTCACAAATTACAAATTAAACAAAGACATAATCCTTCATGCAAAAGGACAGACTTGGTTTAATGAGGAACAAGTGGCATTTCGATTGAATGGTATTGTTGAAGATATAACGGAGCGTACCCTAGCTGATCGTAAAATTTCTGAAAGTGGTCAATCGCTTCGTAACATAATTTTAGAAGCACCAATTGGTATATGTGTAATGGATGCAGATACTTTGGTTAGCGAAATAGTAAATGAACAATTTATTGATATAGCGGGTAAGACATATGACGAAATAGTCGGAAAACCATATTGGGTAACCTTTGCTGAGGCACGGAAATATTATGAAAATGCTTTAAAGAGTGTAATAGAAACCGGCAAGCCCTATTTTGCCAACGAAGTAGAAATTACTTTGGTACGACATGGTAAAGAGGATTCTATTTACGTAACGTTCGTATACGCTCCTTTGAAAGATAAAGACGACAAAGTTGTTAAAATTGCGGTTTGGGTTGTTGACAATACCAAGCAGGTCCATGCCCGTCAGAAGGTGGTCCAGAGTGAAAGTAATTTGAAACTGATGATTCATCAAGCTCCTATGGCAATAGCCATTTTTCGGGATCAAGATCATAAAGTCGAAATTGCCAATTCCCATGCCCTGGAAATCTGGGGCCGAACGGAGGAACAAGTCATCGGCAAATCAATATTCTCATCCATGCCTGAACTTCTCGCTCAGGGAATCAAAGACATTTTGGATGAAGTAAATAATAGTAATGTCCGTTTTGCAATTAATGAACTTCCTGTTGAAATATTGAGGAATGGCAAATTAGAAACCGTTTATATTAAATTTTCATATGAGCCACTTTATAATAGTGAAGATAAAATCGATGGTATCATGGCCATCGGTTTTGATGTAACTTCCCAGGTATTATCGAGAAAAAAAGCGGAAGAAAGCGAACAAAGTATTCGTACTCTAATAGAAAATGCCCCATTTCCTATTGGTGTTTACACTGGTGATGAAATGCGTATTACGCTTGCGAATCAATCAATAATGGACGCGTGGGGAAAAGGCAATAATGTCATTGGCCAACTATATACCGATATTTTGCCGGAATTTGACAACCAACATATATTCGAACAAATACGAAATGTTCAAAAAACAGGTAACCCGTTTCATGCCAAAAACAAAAAAGTAGAAATTATAAAAGGAGGCAAGAAGAAAACCTTCTATTTCAACTACAGTTTCACCCCTCTGTTTGACGCTTCCGGCAAAGTGTTCGGTGTTATGAATACAGCGGCCGAGGTTACCGAATTGAACGAAGCCAAACTAAAAATAGAAGAAAGTGAAAAGCGGTTTAGGAATTCAGTACGGCAGGCACCCATGGGGATTGCTATCTTTAGAGGTTCCAATTATGTTGCAGAACTTGCGAATAGAAAATACTTAATGTTGGTTGATAAGGTCGAGGAGGAGTTTCTAAACAAGCCTCTTTTCGAGGTTCTTCCAGAAACAAAGAAAACGATATTACCTTTGTTTGACGAGCTGATGCAAACTGGTCAAGCAATAAACTCCACGGAGTTGACAGTCACACTGGAGCGACAAGGAAAAAAGGACGATGCATTCTTCAATTTGGTGTACCATCCATTAAAAGAAGAAAATGGTGACATTTCTGGTATTATGGTCGTCGCAATCGAGGTAACGGAAACAGTAAAGGCAAGACATTTACTGGAACAAAGTGAGAAACACTTTCGTAATATGGTAATGCAGTCACCAATTCCCATGACCATTTTAAGGGGGGAAGATTTCATAATTGAGTCTGCAAATACAGCTATGTGTGAAAAACTATGGCGCAAAAAAAGGAATACCGTAATAGGTAGAACATTGCTGGAGGTTTTTCCAGAATTGAAAGAACAAAAATACCTAGACTTGCTAGCAAAAGTTTTTAAAACAGGTATTACCCATAGGGAAGAAGAATCCATTGCATTTGTTCAAGGAGATGACGGAACCAAAAAATTTTACCTGGATTTTGAGTACTCAGCCCTTTACGACTCCGATGGTACGATATCAGGAATAATGATTACTGCGAATGATGTCACGGATAAGGTCGAAGCGAGAAGAAAAGTGGAAGATGCAGAAGAAAGAACTCGATTGGCTGCAGAGGCGACAGAACTTGCTACCTGGGAGTTAGACCTAAATACTAGGGACATAATCCATTCTCCTCGACTTGCCCTAATTTTTGGGCATGATATTTCCACTAAGATTTCCCATGCCGATATGCGTAGACAAGTTCATCCAGAAGATATTCATGAGATTGTAGAGAAAGCTTTCGATAAAGCTATGCATACGGGTAAATATGGTTACGAGGCCCGGATTATCAAACCGGATAAAACCATTTGTTGGATTAGGACGCAAGGCAAGGTATTTTTTGATTCCAATAACAAGCCTTATAAGAAAATTGGTACATTACGGGATATCACAGAGGAAAAGCTTAATCAACAAGCATTACAGGAAAGTGAGGCGAAATTTAGATTACTTGCCGATTCAATGCCTCAACAAATCTGGACCTCCGATCCGCAAGGCAATCTCATTTATTTCAATAAAACCGTGTTTAATTTTTCAGGATTAACTCATAATGATTTAGTAAAAAAGGGTTGGTTAACAATTATTCATCCCGATGACCTTAAAAAACATACCAAAGAATGGTTGGAATCTATAAGAACTGGTAAAGATTTTCTGCTTGAACATCGTTTCCGTAGGCATGATGGTGAATATAGGTGGCAATTAAGCAGGGCTAAAGCGCAACGAGATGAACAAGGTACAATAACAATGTGGGTTGGTACAAGTACCGATATTCAGGACCAGAAAATGTTCACATACAATTTAGAGAAACAAGTTGAGGAAAGAACGAAGGAACTAAATAAAAACAACCTTCATTTAGAAAGAATGAATAAGGAATTACAATCTTTTGCATACATCTCTAGTCATGATTTGCAGGAACCATTACGTAAAATTCAAACATTTGCCTCCAGAATAATGGAGAAAGAGGCCAAGAATTTATCAGAACCTGGATTGGATAAATTCCACCGTATTCAAAATGCAGCAAATAGAATGCAAAATCTCATCCAGGATTTGCTTGCTTATTCCCGTACCGATACTGAGGAAAGGATTTTTGAAATAACAGACTTAAAAACAATGGTTGATGAAGTAAAAACGGATTTAAAGGAAGAAATTCTTCAAAAGGGTGCAATTATAGAATCAGGTAAAATGTGCGAAGTTAAAATTATTCCCTTTCAATTCCGACAATTGATTTTTAATTTGATTAGTAACTCTTTAAAGTTTACTGATGAGGGACGCACTCCGCTCATAAAAATAGATAGTCAAGTCGGAACAAGGTCGTCATTCAAGCTAAAAAACCTAGCGAAAGACAAAACATACGTTCATGTTAGTATTTCGGACAATGGTATTGGATTTGAACCAGAATTTAAGGATAAGATATTCGAAGTATTCCAACGCTTACATGGAAGGGAGAAATATAATGGAACGGGAATTGGTCTGGCTATAGTTAAAAAAATTGTTGACAATCATAACGGATTTATTACAGCAATCGGAATACCTAAAAAGGGAGCTAAATTTGATATTTATATTCCGCTTACATGAGGAATATTATCATTCACTCATAGATTTTAAATAGACAAGAATTTAAAGTTCTACATTAAACAACTATAAATCATTGCGCGGTTATTAATGTTCATTTTGATTTAGTGGAATAGTTTAGGGCCCATAATCATGTATTAATTATGGATTGCAGTTGACATTATATCATTCATTATGTATAGTATTGGATGAATGCAAAAACAACAAAAGGTCACAATTTGGACTTACTAATGGCCTGAACCCCTTTTGGCAATACCTTTCATTTATAAAATATACTGATCACTGCCCATATTTACCGTGTATATTGCAATCACTGGGATATATTAGATTGTTATTCATTTACATTTTCAAGTTAATTTAGAATACTTCGATCTCGATCGGTATTTCCAACATTATCTAAGAAATTCTTATTTAGATAATCTATTTTAATCTTTTAAATGGATCAAAATTAAACGCTATAGTGATAACCCCTTGTAATTCAATGCAATAATTTTAAAAAGTCCATATTAGGACAACGGATAGAAAGTAGATAAAGTTTAATTAATTCCATAAAACTATGAAAATTTTTAAATCATTAACATTGGCTCTGATCTTATTTGTTACTGGGTTAGCCTATTCGCAAAAAAATGACACGAATAAATTATTAGCCGATGCAGAAAATGCAAAACAAAAAATGATACAGCAGGATCAAGGGTTGAAGAAATTCTTTAATAATGCATCCGGCTATGTTATTTTTCCCAATGTCGGGGAAGGTGGTTTAATTGTAGGTGCCGCTTCTGGAAAAGGTATCGTTTACGAAAAAGGTAATTCAGTTGGTATTGCGAGCCTTAAAAAGCTTGATATAGGAGTACAGGCTGGAGGACAAGCACTTGCCCAGGTAATCTTTTTCGAAACGAAAGAGGCTTTAAACGAATTTAAAACAGATGATTACGCATTTTCTGCAGAAGTATCTGCAGTAGTCATAGAATCAGGAGCCTCACAGAATGCCAATTACAATGACGGCGTAGTTGTTTTTACCATGCCAAAAGCGGGTTTAATGGTTGATGCATCTGTAGGTGGTCAAAAATTTGATTATGAACCATTTAAATAAATGGACCCAAGCATTGAATAGTCGGTCTTAAAACCGACTTTTTTTTTGGGCTAACTTTTAAATTCACCATAGTTCACTCTGCATATAGAAATCAAACATGTACACTCAGGATGCAAATCATCCAAACGTCAAACTCTACACAGTATTTTAGGGACATAAAGACGATTGGTCGTAATGCAATCTTATAATACAATCGAAAATTCGTCATAATTATTTTAGTAAGGCATACATTAACTCGTTCATAGGAACTGTTGCATATGAAGAGGAATAATCAGACACAGCATATGGAAGCACTAGGCTACCATTATTAATTATTGAACCACAAGAATAAACAACATTAGGGACGTAACCCTCTCTTTCTTCTTCTAACGGTGAAAGTAGAGGTTGGGCCAACCGTCCTATTTCCTTTGTCGGGTCATCCAAATCAAATAGTGCAGCACCAATACAATAACGCCTCATTGGGCCGACCCCGTGTGTAATAACGAGCCAACCGTCTTCCGTCCACAGTGGCGCTCCGCAGTTTCCTATTTGTGTAAATTCCCATGGATATTTAGGTTCTTGGATTTTTATTGGATTATTCCATAAGGTATTCCTTTCAGAAAACATGATATAATTATTAACTCCGTCCACTCGCGCAAGAACTGCATATTTACCCTTGATTTTTTTGGGAAACAAGGCAAAATTTTTATTTTGAGCTGCTTTGCCGAACATTGGCATGATTCGAAATGTATTAAAATCTTCTGTAGATAATAATTTAGGTAATATCGTATGTCCATCAAAAGCGGTATAGGTTGCATAAACTTTAATAGAACCATCATCCTCTGTAAACCTGACAAAACGAGCATCCTCTATTCCTTTACTTTCAGATGGAGACACCGGAAATATTACCCGCTCGGATATATCGGAATCTAGGCTAAATTTCAAATCATAATAGGAATCCACCAGCCAGGTCATTTCTTCAAGGACCAAACGATTACCGGTGCTTATTCCACTGGATAAAACCCTATTTAAAGCGGATTTCAGCTCATGATACTCAAAATGATCAGGTAGGCCGTTCATTATGGCAGAATAATATTGTTTTGAGATCTTCATCTCCTGCAACTTTTGTTCAAAGCGCCCTTTATCATATGATTTTTTCTGGACAATTTGTGGCATATCAATATGATTTCTCACCTTATATAATTGAAAATTGTTATTGGCGTCCAAAACACCTTTCCTAAATACCAATGAGGATAAATGGCCTTCGCCTGTAGCTCGGAATGATATTATCACTCTTTTCTCACCTTTGGCCAAGAATGATTGATCAAAATCTTCAATTATAGATGGGTTAAACATTGCGGCAGACTCAATAGAATATTCCATTGTTGCATATGACCCGAAAAGTAATTTCGCCTTTGGGGAAAATTCATCAATTTTTAATCCCATTTGTTTCATCAGGGGAATATGGTTTTCAAAATGTCGCAAGAAAATTTTGGAAATATTACGATGCCGTCCCGCAAATTCCCTAAGGGTATGACTCAATTCCCGATTTATGTCCTCCTCTTTCAATGAAATTACTCTTTTTAAGAGTTCATGGGTTCGAATTTCCCCATTGTCAAAAAAACGCGCCACTATACGACTACTATCAGGCAAGAATTTAATGTTTTTTCGATTTACGGTTACTTGCATTATAATTTCAATTTATTATCCATTAAATCAATTCCATTGTTGATTGCCCAAACAATGCCTGACAATTCATTAAACTAGAACGACGAAATCCGAATTAGAATTATTAGACTCTGACTGTATAGGTTTAATAGACTTGAACAATAAAGTTTTCAACTGATTGAATGAATTTGGTTTTTTTATATATTGATTCGCCCCGGCTTCTTTCAGTTTATCAATCTCCTTTGCATTAAATGAAGTGGAATAAATTATTACCTTTATGTTGGAAAATTTAGATATGCTTCGAATATCGGCCAAACATTCGAAGCCATCCATTAACGGCATGCGAAGGTCGAGGAATATTGCACTTGGCAGCTCAGTTTCAGATAATAAATCTGCCATCAAATCAACACCATTGTCAAACTCGGTGACAACAGTAGCAATAGGAATATCTTCTAAAGCTTCTAGGAATAAACTGCGGTCATCACAATCATCATCGGCAAGAAAGATTTCAATTGGTTTCATAACATTATATATTAATGACTAGTCGATCGATCAAGTGGATAAATACAACCCGAGTTTCGTAAATAAATACCACAGATTTAATTATCGACTCTTCGTTGAATAAAAAAATTTCTCCACAAAGCAATATTTTGGAAATGTTAAATTAGAAACTATCTTAAATCACATATGCACTAAATGATCAATATTTTGACTTAAAAGATTAAAGTGGAATTTAAAATACTGAGAAACAAATTTCATTTGAGCTTAAAATATATTGAGGGGACACCTCATAATTAAAATAAATTGGATCAGTCCAGAACCGAATAACCATAAAAGTAGACTTTTAACTAGAATTAAGATTACCCAGTGTTTATTACGGGCTAACCAGCTTAGTATCAATTAAATTAATACTGTAATTGTAATTCCATAATCTTCTGTTAAAACGAAAAATTCTATAATAGAATTTATGAATTATATAATACTTCGTAGATCTCTTTTCAGAAATTTGGATAATCTAATAGGAAGACCGATGGACTTTATACCAATTAAGGTTTTACGGTTTAATTAAAAGTTAATTAAGAAACATAGTTAAGTATAACTTATAAAAATAAAAAGTATGGCAACTATATCCATTCAGTCAACAGACACTCAAAATATATTTAATCAGCTAAGCCTATATTTTGGTGAATATTTTAAGGTTAAAAATAACGAATTTGTTTTGAGCTTTAACAACAAATTAGGAAACGGAAGATTCTGTGGAAGATCATTTAAAGATGGTATAACTCACCTTGAAATCGAATTAACCTTGCGAAAAAGTTTTTCTATTCAAAACTATGGGCAAAAAAATCCCCCACTTTATATTGCTTATTGTTCAAGAGGTTATATTTCCCATAGTTTTAAAACCGAAATACAAAAAAGGGTTCTGGAAAATTTTAGAACTGGTATTTTTACAAATGAACCTAATAGTGGTAATATTTTATTTTTTGACAGCGATAAGCATGTTAAATGCTCCATATTTATAATAGATAAATGTCGCCAGAATAATTCAGATGGAACTACTTTGATAACACAGCTACAAAATTCTTTGTTGAAAAATCAATCCCCAAAAAATTATATATTCATTAGTTCCTACAATCTTAAATTAGCAGAAAAACTCGAACAAATTTCTGTTATGAAGCATCGAAGTTATATACGGAATTTGTTTTTAAAAGGGCTTGTTTATGAAGTGCTTGCTATCGCGGTTCAGCAACATGAGGAGGATATAAAAAAGCACAAGTTGGCAGGAAATCTGAGATCCAGTGAGATAGATTCCATCCGGAAAATTTCAGAATTTATAAAGAATAATCCCGATAGACAACTGAACATTACACAACTTTGTTCCAAAACAGGTCTCTCACCGAGTAAATTGCAATATGGTTTCAAATTATTGTATGGAACAACGGTTAACGATTATAGTAGAAAAGTGCGCCTTAAGTATGCAGAACAACTTATAAAAAGTACAGATTTAAACATTTCCCAAGTGGTTTATAGTATTGGTTTTACCAGTCGAAGTTATTTTTCCAAAATATTTAAGAAAAAATATAAGTGCAGTCCAAAACAGTATAAGGTACAACAAAGTAATGTCCCCATTCCTGTATAAGAGTTCAAAAAATACAAGCAAATACAATGATTTAATTTAAAGTCTTTAAACGTGTGCGCAATTAAAGTTACTTTACTGTAAATAAAATAGTATTGGCTAAAAAGGATATGTAGCTCGCTGAATTATTTCGGTAGAATTAAGGACCGATTATGGTCTCCTTTAAAAGCGAAGATTAATCGTAACAACATTTTATTTTTGTATTATCTTCAACGGGGCTCTTAAGAATAGTATATGAGTAAAGTGCATTCCCAAAATTCTACAGTAAATTTAAACTCCACACCAAGTATTTCCATCTACTACTATGATCAATATATACCAGATTAAAGTATTAAGGGAAATTGGCCTCCCTGATTATTGCCCGAGACAACGTGTTGAAAATGAATTGATATGGATTTATTAATGATGTATGTGAGTTCACTAAAATTATTAGGCTTTTTAATAAACATGTTTGCTCCATATTTCGAAGTAGATTCCAAATCTGTTATTGCAGTGGAAGTGGAGTAAATAGCCACAAACATATCCTTGAAAGATGCATTCGTTCTTAAATATTTTAAGCATTCCAAACCATTCATTACCGGCATATTCAGGTCCAAAAATAATAGTTCTGGTAGCATCTTGATCCCGCTGCTCAAATGGTCTATGAAATTAAAGCCATTACTAAACAAAAAAAGTTCAGCCTTTATCTTCAATTCCTCAAACGCTTCCTTGAATAGGAGTCTGTCGTCCTGATCATCATCCACAAGGGCAATCCGGTTTAATTTGTAATTTGCAACATTAAATTTTTCATGTGTCATAGGTATAGATAATGAGTTTATCCACTTTAAACCCTTTAAAGTTTAGATAGTATTGAAAGCTAGGTGTTAAGTTTGGAGAGTGTGACGAAGGTATCAGTGTGACAACTTGCTAAATGGTTGTCAGGGACAATTTATAACATTGGAAAATATAATCATTATGGATTGTTCGATTTCCATATTTCATATTTTTTTAATTGGTCCGAAGAAAGTATCCTCCCCAACTGCCTGTCACGTTCAGAAGGTATTGTACCCATCATTTCTCCATTTGGTGAATTTCTTTGTTTCTCTTTGAATCTTTCCATGGCAGTCTCAAATTCGCGAATTTGATCTTTGGACATCATTATATCTTGATACAATTTGTTATTATCAAATGTCATAGGTGCAGATAAATCAGTTTTATCGCCAATAATATTCGCGTTGCCACCAGTATTCCCATTGGTATTTTGTATTACAGAGTGGCTAATTTGGGAGTGAGTATCATCGGGGGCCTTATTAGTCCTTTCAACATGTTTCATTTCTTTTTCTGAAACTGAATTCTTCTTAGAACTTTGAGACTGTTCCAAATTCGCAGATTTACAAGCTATAAAAAGTCCAGAGACTACTACGCTAATAATATACATTTTTAAGTTC
Source organism: Arenibacter flavimaris (assembly GCF_030291335.1). Lineage (NCBI taxonomy): Bacteria > Pseudomonadati > Bacteroidota > Flavobacteriia > Flavobacteriales > Flavobacteriaceae > Arenibacter > Arenibacter flavimaris. The sequence continues at coordinate 24,084 of NZ_JASWIM010000038.1, read as the reverse complement.
ATCCTCTAATTATTTTTAAAATATTTCTCAATTGAAATTTTAGGAAAATTAGCGAGTCATAAATGAATTCTTTGTTACAAAAGATTATTTTTTTGACTTTAACTGATAGTTTCAGTGTTTATCCTATTGTGAGACTTTTAAACATTAAATACCTAGAGCCAGGATTATTAAAATCTTGAGAAGTATATGTATTGGTGGAAATGAATAGGTAGACCTACACTAACAAGGCATCAAATATTACTTGATTAAATTACAACTTCTTTTCTGGATTAATTATTAGCATAATCCAGTTAACTTATTTATTTAGACTTTGGGAAATTAGACTACAATTAATTAAAGGAATTATTAATTTAAAATATTATAATATGCCAAATCCTAGAATTAAAGACGAAGATAAATACCAAGCGCTACGAGATAAGGGTTACAGCAAGGAGAAATCCGCTCGTATTGCCAACACACCCGATTCAGGTAAAAAAGGGGGTAAGGCCAAACGCTATGAGGAGTGGACCAAACAGGAGCTTTACAATCAGGCCAAGAGAGTAGGTATCGATGGTAGATCTCAGATGAACAAGGAGGAATTGATCCATGCCCTTCGGAACAATTGAAAGTAAAATTTATATTTAAAAAAAGTGTGTAAAAGGAGGTATATAATTAATATACCTCCTTTATTTTTTGACAGCCACTAATCATAAATTGATTATCATATTGATTTGGAAACTATAAAAAAGGTGAAATTATCATTGCTTATATAAAACTTAAATCAAAAAAATTGTATAAACCGCTGTCCCGGAAATATTCGTCTTACCATTAATATTCCAGTATATTTTAAGGTAAAATAAATTTTATACTATGATATTTATAATCGCTGTTCCTCCTAAAGTGTTGCGTTTTATTGAGTCTATAGTTCTGTCGAGAGAAGCGATTAGAGATCCATAAGAATTAGGCTTGCGCAAATACCTATTTGCCCCTAGACTGAACAAATGCTCTATTCGATCCAAATCAAACTCTGTGGAGTATACAACAATAGGTATCATATCCAAACCATTGTCATCGCGTATTTCTTTTAAACATTCTTCACCGTCTTTTCGTGGCATGTAGAGATCCAGGAATATTACGTCAGGGTTAGGAGAATCGGTCTTAAGACATAACAATAATTCATCTGCATTATCGAAAGTTTTCAGCTCAACTAAAGTATCAATTTGGGAAATCGCTTCCATAAAAATTTCTTGATCTTCCAAATCATCATCAACAAGATATATTGAAAATATCTCCGGTTTATTTTTCTCTCTCCTCTGCATAACTATGATATTTTATTTACAACCGTAGGCATTTCATTCATCAATTTCGTTTTTCTACGTTGCGCTGGTAAAATTGACCTTTTCTTCCATTATTTTAAAAGTACTTCTAATGTAGTATGCAGAAACAACTGGAAATATCTCTAAAAACATAAGTTTTGACCCAATAGAAATAACTCCGATATTAAACGATTTTAAAATGTTAAAGGATTTTTAGTCAATTTCAGAATTGAAAATTCATTTCTACAAATAACCTTTTTGAATGCCGAACAAAACCAAGGAAGATATAATATGAAAGTCATCATAAAGGTAATCTTACCCGCCTATAATTTCTCCACCGTTAATGTGCATGACTTGTCCAGTCATATAGCTACTATCTTTGGAAGCAAGAAAAACATATGCAGGGCCCACCTCAGCTGGCTGGCCAGGACGACCTAACGGTACGTCTTTACCAAAATTTGTCAAATCATCTCCTTTGAACGTAGCCGGAATCAGTGGAGTCCAAATGGGGCCTGGTGCCACCGCATTAACCCTGATACCCTTGTGGGCCAGTGATTTGGATAAACTGCGAGTAAAAGCCGATATAGCACCTTTAGTGCTAGAATAATCTATTAAATGTTCAGACCCTCTATATGCAGTGACCGATGAAGTGTTAATTATTGTATCATCCTTTTTTAAATACTTAAGAGCTGCTTTGATGATATAGAAAAATGCATAAATATTTGTTTCAAATGTTAAATGCAGATTCTCTGTCGTTATTTTCTCAATAGATTCTTCAGGAAACTGCATTGCCGCGTTATTAACTATTATATTAATAGTACCAAACTTACTAATGGTTTGTTGCACAGCGGCCTTACATAATTCTTCATCCCTTACATCTCCTTTAATCAACAAACATTCTCGATCTTCTGCTTCCACTGCACTTTTTGTGGTCTGAACATCCTGATCCTCGTTTAAATATATAATAGACACATTCGCACCTTCTTTGGCAAAATGCACTGCAATACTTCTGCCGATCCCGCTATCACCTCCTGTAATAAGAGCTACTTTACCACTTAATTTGCTACTACCTTTATAATCGTCTCGGACGGTTACAGGCTCGGTATCCATTAAATATTGTTGACCTGGTTGATGAGACTGCCCTTCATGATTTTTTATTTTGATATTTTCCATGTATTGCTCTTTTTAGTTATATATATATTACAATTGAGTTCTTCAGCAAATAAATATTAAGCATTTGAAAAATATTGATACGATAACAAAAAAAGTGAGCGTAATTAAAAGTTTAAGTTTTGCACTAATACCTGACCCCGACTAATACTCGTTATAAAATTTTTTGTAACTAAAATATATCTCATTATGAAAAGTTTTCTGTTATTATTTTATGAGATTTGATATATACTATCATTTCCTTGATAATGTTTCCTGTTCTCGTCTGTTCATTTGAAAGAGTTAATAATAATTTTATAGGAACAATGCATGACAAGACAAATGAATAAATTTATTTACTCTGATGGCAGGGAATTTTGATTGACAAAAAATTAAAGTAATTTTTAATGAAACTAAGATCGAACGAACCTTTTTGGCTGATAAAAAATGGCATAAAACACTCATATCCCTCTGTAAAAGCGGATATAGAAACAGATATAATAATTATTGGTGCGGGAATCACGGGAAGTCTTATGGCTTATCAATGTATTCAAGATGGGTATAATACGGTAATAATTGACCACCGCGAGGTAGGTCATGGCAGTACATCCGCTACTACAGCCTTATTGCAATATGAAATAGATGTTCCGCTTTACGAGCTTTCAAAAATGATCGGAAAGAAAGCATCCGAACAAAATTATCTCGCCTGTTATGAAGCCATCGATATTTTGGAAGACCTTTCAAAGAAAATAAAGTCACGATGTGGTTTCAAAAAAAAAGAATCCCTGTTTTATGCAGCCTACAAAAAAGATGTCGACTGTTTGAAAAGTGAATTTAAAGCAAGGCAAAATTTAAATTTACCCGTAACCTGGATATCATCTGACTCCATCAACAAAAGATTTGGAATGGAAAATACTTTTGGTGGAATATTATCACAACAGGCTGGAAGTATGGATGCTTTCCGGTTTACACACGATTTATTGCATTACAGTTGTCAAAAAGGCCTGGACATATATGATAAAACTGCCATAGACCATGTAAAATACAACAAAAGTGGTGTCATGGTCCATACCGAAACCGGACATCGTTTGCAGGCAAAGAAATTAATTTATTGCACTGGTTTTGAAAGCACCAATATAATTAGAGAAAAATTTGTCGATTTAGTTTCAACCTATGCCTTTGTTGGGGAACAAGATAAGAAAGGAACAAAAAAATTGAAGGATACAGTATTTTGGAATTCGGCCGATTCCATATATTTATATGAGAGTTACAGACGATGGTCGATTTCTTATTGGTGGGGGAGATGTGGACTTTATAAATAGTAAAAAACGTGATGGGTTGATTAATTCAAAAGTACAGCAACTACATCGTCACATAAATCGAATATTTCCTTCATTTAACATTATTACAGATTTTGCTTGGGCTGGAACATTTGGTAAAACTAAAGATGGTTTACCGTACATAGGTGAACATCCTGATTTTAAAAGCACTTATTTCGTACTTGGTTTCGGAGGTAATGGAATTACCTTTTCAGTAATTGGAATGAAAATTATATCCGATTTATTAAAAGGTACGATGCATGACTTATCCCAGTACTATAGATTTGGAAGGTAGCGTTTTTGGTCTGCGTTTATAATTCTGATGAATTGTGGATTGGGATTTATAAGGGCAATAAATAATTTTAATGAGCTACTTCACAATAGGTTTTACTCCTAGTTTTATATAAAACTAATGTGATTTTAAAATTTAAATAAAATGAAAAAAAAGAAAAGTACCTCATCCAAAATAGAGCAATTAAACCAATATAAAAAGGATTCTTCAAATGAACCTTTAACGACGCGACAAGGAGTCAAAATAAACGACACCAATAATTCCCTAAAAGCCGGGGATAGGGGATCAACCTTACTGGAAGACTTCATTCTACGTGAAAAAATACATAGTTTTGATCACGAACGGATTCCTGAACGCATTGTGCATGCGAGAGGCAGTGGTGCCCATGGTTATTTTGAGTTATATCAAAGCATACCAGAGTATTCGAGGGCCGGTATTTTCACTGACACAGACCGCATAACCCCTGTTTTTGCGAGATTTTCAACCGTAGCCGGCTCCAAAGGTTCAACGGACTTAGCACGAGATGTCCGTGGATTCGCAGTAAAATTTTATACCGAGGAAGGAACATGGGATCTAGTAGGAAATAACATGCCAATATTTTTTATTCAAGATGCGATTAAATTTCCTGACTTGATACATTCCGTTAAGCCCGAACCAAATAAAGAAATTCCACAGGCAGCATCGGCACACGATACTTTTTACGATTTCGTTTCGCTATCCCCAGAGACGTTACATAATCAAATTTGGCTTATGAGCGATAGGGCCATTCCTAGAAGTTTTCGAATGATGGAAGGCTTTGGCATACATACCTTTCGATTGATTAATGACAAAGGAGAAGCCCATTTTGTGAAATTCCATTGGAAACCTTTATTAGGGGTCCATTCTGTAACTTGGGACGAGGCGGTTAAAATCAGCGGTGCGGATTCCGATTTCCATAGACGTGATCTTTGGGAAGCAATCGAATCCGGGCAATTTCCCCAATGGGAACTCGGTCTGCAGATCATTCCAGAGAAGGATGAACACAAATATGATTTTGATATATTGGACCCCACCAAGTTAGTACCGGAAGAAATGGTTCCAGTAAAGATCATTGGAAAAATGACATTGAACAAGAATCCTGATAATTTCTTTGCGGAAACCGAACAGGTGGCATTTCTGCCAGGAAATGTTGTTCCAGGAATTGATTTCACTAATGATCCTTTATTACAGGGTCGTTTGTTTTCTTATCGCGATACACAATTATCTAGGTTAGGTAGTCCTAATTTTCACCAACTTCCAATTAATATGCCTGTCGCGAAATCCAACAATAACCAACGTGATGGACATATGCAAATGGAGATACCCAAGGGGCAAACCGCATATTTCCCAAATACTTTGGGGGGAGGTTGTCCATTTCTCAGTAAAATATCCGAGGGGGCTTTCCAGTCCTATGAAGAGCGCATTGATGGAAAAAAAATAAGGTCAAGAAGTGAAAGTTTCAATGATTTTTTCTCCCAACCAGCCCTTTTTTACAGGAGCCTGAAAGAATGGGAGAAGAATCATGTAATAGATGCCTATTCCTTTGAACTAGGCAAATGTACGCATAAGCATATTCAAAAAAGAATGCTCTGGATGATTGATCAAATTGACAATGATCTTGCTAAAGAGGTTTCTTTAAATTTGGGATTATCAATCCCTCATGATATTGAACGTCCCATCAATCAAGCTATAAGTCCGGATGCGAATTTCCATGATTTTCAACCAGGACCCAAAAAGTTCTACCTAAATGAATCGCCGGCGCTTAGCCAGGGCAACACTAAATTTGAAAGTATTGCTACAAGACAGGTAGCGGTGTTACTCTCCGACGGATTTAGTAACAATAATTATAACGAAATGAAAGAAGTCTTAACAAGTGGCAATGCTGTAGTCAAAATTATCGCGCCAACTGGGGGGGATGTAATCTCTGATAGTGGTCAACAATACCAAGTAGATGCTTCCATTACCACCACAGAAAGTGTACTTTATGATGCTATATATATTCCAGGTGGAAAGCAATCAACTGATGTAATATCAAAAAATGCAAAATTTATAAAATTTGTGAATGAGGCACTAAAGCACTGCAAGCCTATTGCCGCCGATAATGAAGGTGAATCATTTTTAAATAATACCTATGCCATTGATTTCCTTTTGGATAAAGCGGTCTGTATCAATGCAAATCCTACGGAATTTGTCAAGGCAATTGCGTTGCATCGAAATTGGGAAAGAAGTGAAAAAGTTAATTCCATTCCAGTATGAAAACTTAGTAACCAATGACCTTATTTATCCAGTATTTTATGACATGTTATTGCGATATGATGGATGCATCCGTATCCAAAATTGGGGTTGATCCAGATTGGGGATTTCATGAAGATTATTTGTTTAAAATTTTACTGGCCATTTTAGCAGGATGCTTAATAGGTATTGAGCGGGAATATAAGGGAAAGGATGCCGGGATAAAAACAAACATTTTGGTTGCCGTTGGAGCATGTGCATATCTCATATTATCATTGCAGTTCTATGGAAGCGAGGATACGGATATAACCCGCGTTCTAGGCCAAATTGTGACGGGAATCGGTTTTCTGGGTGCAGGGGTAATTCTGAAGAGAGAGGATAAGATTGAAGGCCTGACTACCGCTGCAACAGTTTGGTGTAGCGCAGCTGCTGGATGCATAGCTGCGCTATATATGGTTACAAATTTAATAGTCTTTACAGTGGCAGTGGTTATAATTAATATGATCTTCGGTATTTTAAGTAAAAATATAGCATCATGAATTAAAATAGGCGAAGTATTGATGTCCGTTATAGTTGTCGGATACCCCAGTTGTCATTTCTCGCAGAACGACCTAAGCTATGAAAGTTGCCCGTTCTATTTGCGGTACTTGAGTATATGGCAATTTAGCTGGCCAATTAAATTTTCATAAATGAAATAAAAAACTATTGCGATCTAAATGCGATGTATGGTACTGCCAATTCATTTTCAAAATCTTTTCAATAGATTCACGAAGGTTGCAAAAGTTACTCGGCTTATTTAGATATATATTTGCTCCATTAACAAAAGTCTCTTCAATATCCTTTTCAGAAGAAGACGTAGAATAGATTGCTATGGTAATATCGTTCAAGGACGGGTTGGTACGTATTTCCTTAAGGCATTGCATGCCGTTCTTAAGAGGCATATTTAGATCTAGAAAAATCAGGTCGGGCAAGACGATTTTGGGAAGGTTCAAATAATCCATCAATTCCTGCCCATTATTATACAAGGACAATTTGGTCTTTATTTTAATTTCATCAATAGCTTCCTTAAAAAGAATTCTATCATCTTCATCATCATCGGCCAATGCTATATTTAGAATTTTATTAATTGTACTCATTCGAATTGTACTCATATATTTCTCACTATATATTATTTATTTTTTCCATATAGGGTTGAATACATAAACTTCTGGAATATGTACAATGAAATTCCTAGCTACCGTCATTCTGCCCGTAAACGTCTTATTTAAAAAAAAATTAAAATTTAAATCAAGTATCTTTCTATTTTCCAAACAAGAAGTTCAAACATTCATAGGACTCAAAATATTTATTAATAAAATTAAAAACCCTACATGAGATCATAAATTAACGGCTTTTAAATTCCCCATTCGCTTATTGTACAAAGCGCACGAACCACTAATATAGCGCAATAATTCTCACGACGTATTCGAACTTTAAAATAAAAAATTCTTCATCTCTAAGTAAGATCCATTTTGATAATATAGCTGGAATGGTGGCACAATGATAAATGAAAATTACCATCCATTTTAACATATTAAGTTTTTTTTTTATCATTATTGAACTTTTTATTTTTTTTATTTGACTAGTTGCATTTCAGCTATTAAGCTCTTGGAGTGGGACACCCGATAAAATTATCGATTAAACAATAGGGCAAAGGACTGGTGTTTATAATTATTATATTAGAAGCACACTTAAAAATCAAAAGGACTAATTTTATAAACGCCAATTTTTCTAAAAGAACACATTAACTGCATGAATTTAAAATCATAATAAAGTTCTATATTTAAGCAACATATTACATACCTAGTATTATAATAAGCAATAATTATCGCTGGGCATGTTTTTAATATCTAGGCAATTTTATTTGGCAAATGCGAATAAATTGCCTTATTTCAATTTTTAAATTTAACCTAGCTTCACTAGGATGAACCTTAATGTTCTTGGTAACGGAAATAGATATACTCAATAAAAGATGAAAATACAGGTGCGTGATGTTGCCATTCAACAAATAATGCAAGATTTATCCAAAAGTTTTAAAACAGACTTAAATAAAAATGACGGTGAATTTAGTGTTGAGCTCCCAATCGAATTAGGTAAGGGCCACATCAAAGGAATCTATTTTGACCATGGTCTAGGAGTATTAGAATTCAACTTCATTTTGGAAAAAAAATTGATTTTGGAATATACGAAAGGGGAAGTACATCCTTTGAAATTATTATTTAATCGGGAGTCTTCTTTTCATCACAATTTCGATCAATGTGAAGAATCCCATGAAATAAATCGTTTGGAAAATGTGATACTTTCCAGTACACCACTAAATAATCATGTTTTTATTTTTCCTCCAGACCAACCCATTAGCCTTTTTAGTATTGAGATCAATCGGAAATTATTCGAAGAAAAGATCAGTGGCTTTTTAATGGATATGAATGAGGACCTGATGAAGTTATTCAGGGACGTGAATGGCACACAAATTTTCTATCACAAAGACTTTTACAGTTTGGATATATCCCGGTTTTTAGAAGAATATTCTGAATGTAATCTTGCCGATTTTTTGAAAACAGTCTATCAGGAAGGAAAGGTCTACGAAATTTTGACGCATTTGTTTCAACAATATTTGGACGACTTAAACGGTTCAGGAATGCATAAGATCCTTCGTAAGGCAACTATTGAAAAAATAGAAATGGCGTCCAAAATAATCAAGTCTGAACTGGATAGTATGGATAATATTGTGGACTTGGCGAAAAGAGTGGGGGTAAATCAAAATAAATTACAACAGGGCTTTAAATTCTTGTACAAAACATCAGTAAATGAATATATACAGAACTATAGGTTAGAGAAGGCTAAAGAGCTATTGGAGACCACTGAATTAAATATAACAGAGATCACCTATAAAATTGGAATCAGCTCGAGAAGTTACTTTTCCAAACTTTTCAAAGCCAAATATGGTATTTCCCCAAAGGAATATTGCAATCAGTTCAGAAAACAAGCCCAATAACCTAACTTTTAATTATTTAAATAAAAATTACACTTTAATAAATTACAGAAAACTTAAATTCAAAAACCTTAACCATGGTATTATGCTACCAGTAAATTCATTGTTGATTGGGCAAGGTTGATTATTGCCTCAATTCTATCCAAAAGTTCGAATATGAATTTATAAGAGGTATTCTACTAAAAAATTATTCTTTGTGCTCTTCGTTTATTGACTTGATCGATACCAATATTTTAGGAATTTCATTAGAATGGTAATTTAGACTTGTTCCTTTTTGGAATTGAGAAGCATAATCCGTCATTTTGTTCCTCCTGTCACTTCAACGGATTACTCAAATTTGACAATCTCTACCATATTAAAACACAGTTTTTTGTTACTGCAATCTTTATACTTTGAAGGAATTCCTAATGACTCTCCAATAGGGCTTATGACAATTCAACGAGAAGCAATAACAGTACGATGGGCAAATCAGAAAAAATAGTTGGATTGCGATAAATTTAATCCTTATTGCAACATTTACAGAATGATTCTGATAGTAAATTGTCCTGGATTCTTGTGGTTGTTGTTTAAAGCTTAATCCGATTTAGGCTGTTGATTATGAATTGTTTTGCTTCGAGCTTCACTAACTAAAAATCCACAAAGAACAATATATATTATATCCTAGTTGGATTAAATTAAAATACTATGAAAAATGACATTAATAGTTGGAGCCGCAAAGACTCACAAAAAAAAATAATTTCGAAAACCCTTGGTCATTTATATTTCAATGAATCGCAAAGGACTTACAGTCAAGACAGTAAAAAAATGACAAAAATTGCATGTATATCCACCTATCCCCCTAGGGAGTGCGGTATAGCTACATTTTCCAAGGATCTCCAACTTTCCATTGAAGAGCGATTCGGAGGCAAAATGAAATTGATAATTTTTCCATTGGAGACTCAAACCGATAGCCATAAATACCCGTGTAAGATTGGTGGTGTATTAAACACCGATTATGAAATGGACTTTTTAAAAGTTTCCCAAAGCATAAATAGCAATAAGGATATAGCATTGATCTTAATCCAACACGAATTCGGTTTATTTAAAAATAACGAATCCGCCTTTTTAAAACTAATTGATTCACTTAAGAAACCTGTAGTAATTACTTTCCACACTGTCCTTCCCAATCCCAATAGTGATTTAAGAAAACAAGTGCAAAGTTTAGCTAGAGGCTGCCAAGAAATCATAGTAATGACCAAGGCGTCTGCGGATATCCTCGAAAGGGATTATGCAGTGCAGAGGAATAAAATAGTTGTTATTCCCCATGGTACGCATTTAATTTCAAATGGAGATAAGGATGAATTAAAACATAAATATGAATTATCCGGTAAAAAGGTACTTTCAACTTTCGGATTGCTAGGGCCAAATAAGAATATTGAAACAACTTTGAATGCACTACCGGGCATAGTCAAAAAGTTTCCAGAGGTTATGTTTTTAATAATTGGCAAAACACATCCATCGTTAGTTAAAGATTTTGGGGAGGATTATCGTTTATTTCTGCAACAATTGGTCGACAGGCTGAGCTTGCAGGATAACGTCAGATTTATAAACGATTTTCTTCCCACTCCACAACTTCTCCAATATCTTCAGCTTACCGATATTTATCTATTCACTTCAAAAGACCCCAATCAAGCGGTTAGCGGTACTTTCGCGTACGCCTTAAGCTGTGGATGTCCAATAGTGTCCACACCTATACCACATGCTCTAGAGGTACTGGAAAATCAAGCTGGTGTAGTATTTGATTTTTCGGATTCCAGCCGATTGCAACAAACCGTTATAAGACTTCTCAAAAACCCTCAAACTTTGGCAAATATGAGTTTAAACGGCCTACATACGACCTCCGGTAGTGCCTGGGAAAATGCCGCCATTGCGCACGCCAGAATTTTTGAGCGGGTAGGAAGGGGAATGGTTCACCTTGAGTATAGTTTTCCAGCTCTAAATTTAAAACATATCAAGAAAATGACAACAAACGTGGGCATAGTTCAGTTCTGTAAAATTGATGTGCCGGCATTGGAATGGGGTTACACTTTAGACGATAATGCGCGTGCCATGATAGTTTTTTGCAAGCATTACCAACTTACTGAAGATCCTATGGATCTGGAATATATAAAAAAGTATCTAGCTTTTTTGGATGGCTGTTTTCGACCTGATGGAAAATTTTTAAACTATGTTGATGAATATTGCCATTTCACATCCCAAAATGGAGATGTAAATCTAGAGGATGCCAATGGTAGAGCGATATGGGCGCTAGGTTATCTTCTTTCAATATCCTCAAAGTTTCCATCCAATTACGCCTATCTAAATGATAGGGCTGAATTTCTACTTTCAGAAGCGCTAGATAATCTTTGGAGTTTGAGATCACCACGTGCGATGGCATTTTCCATAAAAGGGTTAAGTTATTACGCCTTGGAACATGGAATTATTAAAGTGGAATCTTTGATAAAGTCAATGGCGGATCGCTTGGTGAGACTTTATTTGAACACTATACAAGACAACTGGCATTGGTTTGAAAGTTCTTTTACATATGGAAATGCTGTGATTCCAAATGCTTTAATGTTGGCATATATTATAACTGGAAAAACAGTTTATAGGGAGGTAGCCGTGACCACTTTTGACTTTTTACTTGACAAAATTTTCATTAATGACATGGTACGGGTCATCTCCAATAAGAATTGGTTTAAAAGAGGTGATACATTCAATCCGGAATTTCAAGGAGGTGAGCAGCCCATTGATGTTGCCTATACTATTCTGGCTTTGGATCTATTCGATTTTGAAATTCCAGATAAAGGGTATGGAGCCCTCAAAGTTCGGGCTTTTGAATGGTTTTTAGGCAATAATCCATTGAACCAAACAATCTACAATCCATGTACAGGTGGTTGTTATGATGGTTTGGAACTTTATAATGTTAATCTTAACCAAGGGGCGGAATCGACCTTAAGTTACTTATTGGCTAGAATGTGCTTTAGGGAAAATCTTTGAGCCATGAAGAAAGTTAGGGAAATCGATGATACAGCAATGTGTATTTCACGAATTAGACGAGGCAAGGGGTATTGCTTTTATAATGAAAATGGTGAAAGAATTACTGATAAAAAAACCTTGACACGTTTGAGAAAATTGGTCATTCCTCCCATGTGGAATGAGGTATACGCCTGCCGTTTTGATGACGGTCACATTCAAGCAACGGGCCGGGATTCAAAAGGTCGTAAACAATATATTTATCATTCGGTCTACGAAAAAAAGCGTCAAGAGGAAAAATTCCGCAAAATGCTGGATTTCTCCAAAGTACTTCCCAAAATCCGCAAACAGGCTCATAGAGATTTAAATATTAAGGAATGGGGCAAAAGTAAATTGCTTGCATTAGTTGTTTTGATTTTGGATGAGTACGGCATTCGGATCGGTAATAAAGAATATAAAAAACAGAATGATTCTTATGGATTGACCACGCTACGTAGAAAACACCTTTCAATAGATGATGATGAGCTTGTTTTATCCTTCAAAGGAAAAAGTAATCAGGAACAACAGGTCTATATAGACAATGAAGAATTGATTCCATTTATAACAAAGGCAGCCAGTTTACCTGGATACGAGATATTTAGATATAAAGACAGACATGGAGTATTTCACGATGTTGATAGTGAAGATGTCAATTGTTATATAGCTGACTATATGGGACCTGGTTATACCAGTAAAGACTTTAGAACTTGGGCCGCCAACCGTTTGGCTGTTGAATTCTACCCAATTGCACTGTTGGATAATAAAATCGGAGGTCGCAAAAAATTCAGTAATATAATTATAAAAATGGTTGCTTCTGAATTGGGAAATACACCATCAGTATGTAGGAATTATTATGTACACCCCGCCATTTTTAATGCTATCGATGAAAAAAGTTTACCGAATCCCAATCCATATCGGAAATCCAAGAATAAATATGGACTTACGCCTAGTGAAAAATTAGCTAGAAAGGTGATTGAAAAAAGCTCTAAAGAATATTAATGCTAATGTATCATTGTGCATTACTACCAAAATTTAGTTGAGGATGTTGGATCTTCAAAAAAACAATAGCTTCAAGAACTATGATCACAACTGGATATTTGGTGATGTTACCTTTGATCACTAATATATTAGACAATAATGCCATGGAATTATCAATAATTGTTGTTGCCGGATTATTGGGCACCTCCTTCATGACCATATTCAGCCAAATACTTGGAAAAGTAATGGGGCAAAATTTTAATGAAGCTGAACTGATCAACAAATTGCTCAATAGAAGGGGTAGAACCTATCACTATTTGGGTTGGTATATTCATTATGCTATAGGGTTCATTTTTGCTGCCGGTCTTAGGGCCCTTTACCTACTCACGGAATTTGAACGATATATAATAATTGGAATTCCGATAGGGTTAGGACTGGGTGCCTTTGGGGGGATGTGTTGGTATATATTTTTCTTTAAAAAAACAGAAACGCCAAATTTAGAATTTAAGAATTTTTTTGGGCAACTATTGATCGCTCATGTAATCTTTACTGTTGTCGTACTTTCCATCTTTCAAATCATGAACCAATTGTGATTTTCTTCCTACACCTCCCTCACAATTTCAACATAACTGACCCTAGAAAAATTTAGATCGTTATCCCATAAAAAAACTGGGCAGAAGAATTTACAGTAACCTTTTTTTTAAGTTAATAATGCCTTCAATCGGGATAATAAAGTCTGTATATGTCTATTATCTTCATTCAACATTTATAATTTAAAACATTATACTTATAATTTAAAAATATCACACACTATGAAAAATTTGGAGGATTTATTCGAGCATCAATTACAGGATTTGTACAGTGCTGAAAAACAATTGATAAAGGCATTGCCCAAAATGGAAAAAAATGCCAATAACAGCAAGTTAAAAGAAGCTTTTGCCAGTCATTTGGAGGAAACAAAAAATCAAAAAAAAAGGTTGGAGGACATTTGTGATCAACTGGACATTGATCCATCAGGAGAAAAATGTAAAGCCATGGAAGGTTTGATCAAGGAAGCGGAAGCCTTTATAGATGAGGCCGATAACGATAAAATAATGGATGCAGGCCTTATTGCTGAAGCTCAACGAGTTGAGCATTATGAGATATCAGGATATGGGACCGCTGTCCGCTACGCTAAGGAATTGGGACATGCCGATATCGCCAAAGAGCTCCAAAAAACTTTGGACGAGGAGTATAACGCTGACAATAAATTGGATAAATTGGCAGAAGGGCGTCTTAATAAAGAAGCAATGGCGTAATATCTGGCATTAAATTATTTAGGCGTCTCTGGTTAATTTGAGACGCCTTTTTTTTATCAAATGGACATTAATCATTTACATTATAGATTATGAAAAATATTATTTGGGCATTAGTAGCTCTTCTAATTATAGGTTGGTTATTGGGTTTTATTGTATTTAAAATTATGGGAGGGTTGGTACATCTACTTCTAATTCTTGCGATAATTTTATTAATTTTCAACTGGTTCAAGGGACGGTCAAAAACTCCAAAATAACTTCCACTTATAAAAGCAAATTATGCGGCCATGGCATTATCGCTCCAATTAAAATCATTTCTCTCTGGGGTGATTCTTGGAACTTTACGCACATCGGCAAAAATACCTATCAATCGGAACCCATTCATATAAAAATACATTCGGGAAGACAGATGTCTAATAATTAGAGAATAATAATTTATTCTCTAATTCTTCCAGATCCCAGGAATGCCTACTAGCATAAGATAACTTAGGAAGACACACTTTTAGGGATTTATACTAGTTTTTTCAAAAAACACTCCTGAAAGGTAAATACCCAGAATTAATAGAATCAAAAAAAATACTATTATAATAAATCCGGTTTTGGTTATACCGTTCTTTTGAAAGATATAGTTCCTTGTAGGTTCTTTTTCTTCTTTGACAAATTTAGTATCCTGATCATTTTCTTTTTTATCTTTCATACGTTTTTAGATTAATTGCACTTAATATTTATATATTAATTTTCGATCAAATTATCTCAAAATGAACTGGGACGTTACTCTTATAAAAAATATAATTGTCCCAATAACAAATATTGATTTGACCAATCTAGACGTAAGGGTTCATATCATTATCCGGCCCTAAGTAAAATGAGGAAATTAAAAAGGGTCTTAATTCCGAATGGATTGAGACCCTTTTCTTGATGCTGGACTTGCTAAGATATTACTTGGTTACATATCAATTGAATTCCCATCCTTATCGAAGTACAAAGCACCTGAAGTACCGTTTTCCAAGGTTACTTCTACCTTGTATTGTTCACTTTTATTTACATAAGCGTCACCAATGGTGGAATTCGGATAATCTCTCTTAATCGCGTCCGAAATTGCTGCCGGTAGGTCAGATTGATCGATTTTTTTAAAATCGTCCTGAGTCTGTTCTACGGCAACTTCTTGTTGCGTCTGTTCTTTATTTTGGGCGTAAGTAGTAAACCCTACAATTGAAAACACTGTCATTACTATTAACTTTTTCATGATATAAATATTTAGATTATTAATTTAATTACCATAACCAATGAAAAGATCATACCATTTCGAAATATTTCATAACTAACTAATAATTAAAGATTTATGTATTTAAGTGTATTTTAAATTGTATAAAGCTGTGTAAAGAATTATGATGTAGTATCATAACTTCACAATTTTACACAAAAGTATAATACATTAGAAATCAGTAGTACAATACAATAGAGATCGTTTATTTTAGTATATTTTCAAATAATATATGGGTATTTGCGTAGTTAAATATCAATTCCTCGTTTGGTACCAATGAATGCAAGTTAGAATCAGGACCTTAGGTTGCCGACAATAATAGACATGAAATCGAAAAAATAGGATTTTAGCCCTATAAGCTGCGCTTGCAACAATTCCTATAAATCAAAAGTGGCAGATACAATTGTCTAATTATCTAAGGTAATTGCACATGGAATTATAGCTGAATATTTGATGACTTAAAATTGATTAAAACTTGGATATCCTTTAACAGTGAATGTTCAAGAACAACTATTTTATACGGACTTTTTAATCTAATTGTGATCCAATATTCAGATCCAAATAATAGTTAAACCTTCTAACATCAACATCAAGAGTATAAACATGTAATACAATTGTGGAATTGGATAGATACTTAAGGCCTTGAGAATTGTTGAATTGCCATATCGGATCAAGAGTTGTACATTACCTTGTCCATAACTATATCATACTTTTGATATCATTTGTCCAGGTTGGATAGGTGAAAATGGTATTTTTTAATTTATCAATAGTAATATCATGATTGATAGCCATTGCAAAAATGTTGATAGTTTCTGCTGCATTTGATCCCAAGAGATGGGCCCCTAAAATTAATTTTGTACTATTATTCCAAATTACTTTAAAGGTATAAGCTGGAGAATTTATTCGTTTGGCGCTAAACCAATCTTGACCAGAGTTATAACTGACACTAACATTATTATATTTACGTTTGGCCTCTTCTTCAGACATTCCAACAGATGCCAAATTTGGCAATGTAAAAACGGCAGAAGGTACAACAGGGGTATTTACTTTTTTACTATTACCATTAAGAATATTATGTGCTACAACTTCACCTTGGATGGCAGATATAGGTGTAAGAGGCAAGCCATGTTCCGATACATCGCCACAGGCATAAACCCTAGGATTTGAAGTATTCTGTAGGAACTCATTGACAACAATACCTTGTTCAGAAAAGTTTACATTTGCTTTTTCTAAGTTCAACATTGCGATTGAGGGTTCCCTTCCCGTTGTATTAAAGACCATGGAAGTATTTATGATATTTACTTTGTCAGACTGTTTAAATTCAACGTTATAAGCGTTACTCACATTTTCAATTTTTATTACCTCGGCATTAAGAACAATCCTGATCCCTAAATCTTGAGTAACATTGGTTAAATAACTTGTCATATCTTTATCAAAAGAGGATAATATCCTTGACCCGTGTTCAATAATAGTTACTTTACTACCAGCTCTCGCCGCCATATGGGAGAATTCCATACCTATATATCCTCCACCGATAAATACTATTTCTTCTGGTAAATTATTCAAGTTCAGAAAATCATCGCTAATATTCAAGAATTCGGCACCTTTGACATTAAGTAGGCGTGGTACATATCCGGTAGCAATGACAATTTTTCCCGCTTTAATTTTTGAATTTTCTACCTCAAGAGTGTCACTACTGATAAATCTTGGAGATTCATGGAAGAGTTGGATTCCTAACTCCCCTAAATCCTTTTCTGTGGATTGTGGGACATTTTTTGTGAATTCAAGTTTAAAACGTTGAGGTCAAGCCAGTTTAATTCAGGTGGTCGAGATATACCCTTACCTAATAAATTGGAAGCCATTTCACATACTTCCGTAGGTCCTAATAGTACTTTTTTAGGGTCACACCCTCTATTGGCACAGGTACCTCCGAATTCGCGATTATCGGAGATAGCTACCTTTAGACCTGCCTTGACACAACATTTTGCCACTGTTCGCCCTGCGCCACCACTACCTATAACAAAAACATCTACTTCTTTCATAGTCGGAAAGTTATCTTTTATCTATGTCAATCTTGGATGTTTTCCAATAATTAATTAGCTCAAGAGTCAAGCATATACATACATATATGTATATATGCAAAACTCCAAAGCCGACAGATATTATTCACTTATTATCAAGGCAAATTTTATGGAGATATTAATTGTAGAAGTTACCATTCCCTTCATAATCATGACTTGATCCATTGTAATTTGTGGTTTAATCATAAGGATGATTCGCCAATGATTTAATTAGATATCGGTTCAATCTTCAATTTATTAATTAAGAACAATTTCAAAATTTTAACGCACAGGTTGCTTGGCCAAGGACAAAACCAAATCCATTTATTTATAAAAAACAAATTATTTTCAAATAAAGTACCCATCATAATATACATTTTCCACATTGTAAAATGACCAACCTACCCGGTTAATTTTTTCTTTAAATGGGCTAAAACCCCTTTTCCAATGTTCCTAATTTTAACTAACAATTTGATGTAATAATCAAAGTAAAAGAATAATAACACTAAAAGTAGAAACTATGGAAAAATTAAAAATTTTAACTATATGTGCTCTTGTGATTGGCGTATATGCCTGTAATGGGCATAAGGAAAAAAACAATATGGACTCGTCAAATAGGTTAGAAGACACAAGAAAGGGGGACTATGCAAATAAAGAGCCAGACGCTGGCAGTCATGTGAATTCGGCATCTAGGCCCTCTGACTGGAGGAAGGAGTATGATTCACATATGGACATTTCCGACATATATGGCAGTTTAAACATGAGTGATTCTCAAATAAGGGAATACGAATCAGCTTCCAAAACCCAAGGAGATAATTGGCAAAGGAAAAATAAAACCAACATAGACAATCAGGCTATATTGGTACGTCGCGACAGCAGTCTACAATCGGTCCTTACACCGGAACAATATCAAAAATATAAAGAGATGTCCAAGGACAAAAAAACTGAATAATAAGCAAAACCATTTATCAATTTTATTAATCCGTTAAAACAAATAAAGATGAACACAGAAAGATTTTCAAATACAAGAATAGATAGAGTTTTCAATAACACTCAAAGTGCCCACGACTATTATGACAGCCTGATTGACAGGGGTTATGACAAGGACGATATCACTATTTTAATGTCCAAAGAGACCAAGGACAAATATTATGATTCCGAGAACGAGGACACGGGAAGCGAGGCCTTAAAAGGAGCAGGAGCAGGCAGTGCTATCGGAGGTGCAGCTGGAGCTATAGTAGGTGCAATTGCCGCTATTGGCACTAGTTTGGTACTTCCTGGCATCGGCCTAGTGGTAGCCGGACCTTTGGCTGCTGCCTTTGCCGGCGCTGGAGTCGGTGGTGCAGGGGGGGCCATTGTTGGAGCTCTCACTAAAGCTGGGCTTTCTGATTCCAAATCAGCTGAATACGTCGATTATTTGGAAGAAGGTAAAATAATAATTTCAGTTGATCCCAAAAGCTATGAAGATAGAACCTATTTACGGAATCAGGACGGAATTATTTATTATGACGACAATTACTAATACCTCAATTATTTACTGTAACTGGAGCACCATTGCATTATGGTGCTCTATTTTTATAATTGTCCACAAACACCTATTTAACAATGTTTCATGCATACTAATTCTTATAACCAGGCCATTTTTAAAGGTATTTATATTCTGATATAGGTCAATTGTATCTCGAGTAAATATAGATTTTTGTGTATGGTTACTGTTGGACTTGCACTAATGACCTTAAGTCCATTAATTACTTTCCAAATCCTATGTTTTCAAATCCTTTCTAATTAAAAATTACGAATCATGATAAAGCATAAAGTAATTCGTCAGATATTTACACTTTTTTTGATTCTTTTGATGGGGGGTCTTATCTTCAAGGAAATGGCACCTTATCTTTCAGGTGTCCTTGGAGCCATAACGATGTATGTAGTGCTCATCAAACCTTTAAATATATTGGTCTCCAAAGGCTGGAATAAGTACGTAGCCACAATAATGTTAATGGTTATATCATTTATTGCCATATTGTTACCAGTAGCAGGTGCCATTATTATGCTTGGAAATAAAATTGGCAGCGCAGTAAAGAATTCAGAAAAAGTTGTAACGGCATTTAAGACACAATTAGGGAATTTGGAGAATCGCTTGGGGTACGATTTAACCTCACAGATCGATGCTTCGGCGGTATCTGGTTGGGTATCAAAAAATCTGCAGGGGATTGCTGGAGGTACTTTTGACACTGTAATTGCCATTTCTATAATGTATTTTTTCTTGTTCTATATGTTGACCAATCGTAAAAAATTACTCCAATCCTTGTTCGAATATATACCTATAAATGACAACCATCTAAACCTCATTGGTAGCGAAACTCGTGAAATGGTGAGAGCAAATGCCATAGGGATTCCATTGGTCGCCATAGCACAAGGAATTGTTGCCCTACTTGGATTTATTATTTTTGATATTGAAAATCCATTCTTTTGGAGCGTTATAGTAACTATAGGTTCAATGATTCCTTTTATCGGTAATTTTTTAGGAACTATTCCGGTCTTTATTCTATCCCTTTCTAGTGGTGATACCTTTCAGGCCTGGGGTATTCTGTTATACGGCATTGTGGTTATTGGTATAACCGATAATGTCATACGCTTGTACGTACTTCAAAAACTGGACGATGTTCATCCGCTTATTACCCTTACAGGAGTAATTGTTGGAATTCCTTTATTTGGATTCATCGGGTTGATTTTTGGACCATTACTAATTAGTCTTTTTCTTTTAATAGTTAAGATATATAATGCCGAGTACGGTAGGAACAAGAAGATTATAATATAATTGAGCTCGATTATTTCTGGGTTTTATTACATGAACCTCGCTTATGGGTGGTAGCCTATTCCTATATGTCATCCTAGGCGTTGTTAAGGACTTTTAAGGGCTGTAAATATCGCCCAGATTGCGGCTCATATTGTAAAATACGGAATGTAAGTGAACAAAAAATGCCGGTAAACCCGGCAATTTATGGTACTTTAACAGTTAAATCTTCAAAAGTTCCCCAATCATTGAAGCTCTAAGGAATTGAGCTGATTTGATCCGATTACTGGTTTATCACCATGATCGAATCTAGATTGAGAGTTCATAAAAAATGAGACCAACTTGTTATTTTGATTGTCCCAATAATCAGCTGTTTCAATTTTAAGGCGCACTAACATTAGTTCAGAATTATCTTTTACTTTAAACCATGCATACATTAGTGGAATCCATAATTCTGACATCTTATCAGTATCATTGACGGGTTCTGCAGTCCCAAATATAGTGATGCAATTATGGCTGCTGGGATCGTTATATATAATCTGGACCCTATTGTCAAACTGAATTGTTGTGCAAATTGCATTCAGTTTTGAAGTTATAAACCAAAGATTACCTTGCTCGTCCATATGCTGCAATGTCATGGGACACACAGAGTAGGGTAACTTTTCAAGTTCACTGGTCATTGTTACGTATTTGGGCATATTCAACAAGGTTTTCAATTTTAGTAAACCGTGTCTATCCAAAGAAAATCTTTTTGTTTTCATTTTTTCAAAAGTGTTATTTATTAATTATTTGATCAAGTCTTACGAATTCTTACCAATTCATGTGTTTCCGCTCTTATACCGGACTTTGTTAGACGGATTCCATTATCCATTTAAAAAAAGGAAATGTGCAATCGCTAAGCATGTTGATGTACGTGTTTTCCTTCCATTATTTCTTCAATAAGCTTTCCGCAAAAAGCTGGTAGATCTTTAGGATTTCTACTTGTTACAAGACCCTGATCGACAACGACTTCCATATCTACCCAATCTGCACCCGAGTTAATTACGTCATCCTTGATACTCTTGTAAGAGGTTATTTGACGATTTCCTATAACTCCTGCACTGATTAGTAGCCAAGGTGCATGACATATAGCACCAACTGGCTTGTTGTCTTCGAAGAATGACCGTATAAAATTTAGGGCTTTCTTATCGGTACGGAGAGTGTCCGGATTCAAAACACCACCAGGTAAGACCAAAGCATTATAAACGGAAGCATTGACTTCGTCCAAATTTTTATCGACCTTTATGGAAGCCCCCCAGTTGGTCTTGTCCCAACTTTTTATTTTCCCCAACTTATTAGAGACAATATGCACGGTTGCCCCTTCAATTTTTAGTGCCTCCAAAGGCCTAAAGAGTTCTGACTTTTCAAATCCGTCCGTTGCTAGTATAGCTACTTTTTTGTCTTTTAATTTCATGGTATTTTAAATTTGTTCAATTATATATTATATAAATATTCCTATTAAAAACTTGGTTTGAAATTAATTCAATTGGACAAGATTGAGTTGTTCATTTTTGACTATGGTGAACTGTATCAATCATAATGGATATTACTTTTGTAAAGCCTCAATTTAGGAGCATTGTAATTATTATCTAGGCGTACCAACGAGGACTCTACTTCTTATGCCTTTCTATAACTAACATTCTTACAAGTTAATTTTTTATGGAATTAGATCAATCCACAATAAATTCTCGATTTAATTTTCACTGTAGTTGGCCTGTACGTTCAAAACAAAAACCATTATGGTGTTATTGAAAATAACGAAGGGGGCTAAGTGAGTATGAACAAGAAATCATTCTATCAAAATATAATAGATGTCAATAATATATTCTAAAATATGAATTACGATGATTTAACTACTTTGGGAATTGCTTTTGGTCTAGGTTTATTGGTAGGTCTTCAGCGCCAGCACGCCGATACCAAAATGGCCGGTGTACGTACATTCACCTTAATCTCAATTTTGGGTGCGGTAAGCGGACTATTATCCCGTGATTATAACAATCCATATATTTTACCGGTTTTCGGTATAGCCATTGCTGCCTTAATGGTGACAGCCAACAATATTAATAGGAAAGAGGGGAACAATGACGTAGGTCAGACTACTGAAGTGGCGGCATTATTGATGTTTGCCATTAGTGGATATCTAGTAATGGGTGATAGGGTCTTAGGGGTAATTGTCGGTGGTGCCATGTCCATCTTGTTGTACGCAAAGCAACGATTACATGATTTTATCGACAAGTTAAAGGACAAAGACCTAAATGCTATTATGACCTTTGCTGGAATTTCCTTAATTGTACTTCCGATTTTACCCAACCAAACATATGGACCATTGGATGTGTTGAATCCGTATAACATATGGTTGATGGTAGTATTAATTGTAGGACTAAGTGTAGTGGGATATTTTATTTACAAATTTGTTGGGAAAAGTACTGGTACCATATCGAATGGAATTTTAGGTGGGTTAATAAGCAGTACGGCAACTACGGTAAGTTATGCAAGAAAAACGAAGGACTCGAAGAATATAGATATTATGGCCGCCTTTGTAATTACGACAGCTTCCGCCATTGCTTTGGTTAGAGTACTTATTGAGGCAGGGTTAATTATTCCGGATAAATTACATCGCATAATACTTCCCCTTGTAGTACAATTTATCATCATGGGCTGTCTTTGTGGACTACTTTTTTATTGGATTAAAAAAAATGGGGAAGAGGAAGAGATGCCAGAACCAAAAAATCCTGCACAATTTAAAAGCGCTTTAATCTTTGGCTTACTTTACGGCTTAATTTTAATGGCGGTGGCTTTTACGAATAAAGAGTTTGGTGAACAAGCACTTTACGCTGTTGCAATAATTAGTGGACTCACCGATGTCGATGCAATTACTTTGTCACTTTCCCAATTAATGAAAAATGATGGTTTGACTACGACTAAAGGGTGGAGACTAATTTTAATGGCCACACTTTCCAATTTATTGTTTAAGGGAATTATGGCAGCTGTTCTTGGAAGTGCACGGCTAACAAAATATATAGCTCTTTCATTTGGGATTTCGATTGTGGTGGGATTGATATTAATATGGGTTTGGCCAGAGTCATGGCATTTATAGAAAATAATTAAGGTTGAATACCAAAAATGCCATTGCCATTGTGTCCAATTTTTAGTTTTCTACTTAGGCACCTTCAGAAGTAGATTAAACACTTGATATTCAGCATATTAATTCGTATTTTAGATAAAACAAAACCCCGAATATGAGTCTCCAGCTCTAAAAACGGGGTATTATCTTAATTACGTATG